>JAUZFR010000057.1 GCA_030840335.1 Actinomycetota bacterium
ACCTTGACGTCGTAGATTCCGGCGACGCCGTCCCTGTGGAACTCGCGAGCGACCGCGGTCAGTCGCTTGTTGACGTGCGCAGGCGCCAGAAAATCGATGGTCGCGTTGACGGTCACGCCGTTCTCGCCCCGAGTGGCAAACGCGTAGGCGAAGGCCGTGTCTGCGAGCAGAAACAGGTAACCGCCGTGCACGATGCCGTGTCCGTTGCCCATTTCTGCCTGGGGAGTGAAGCCGAGCTCGACGGCACCGGGCTGGACGTCCACTACCGTGATGCCCAATGCGAGGATCGCCTCGTCCGAAGCGTAGAGGGCCTCGACGACGTCCCACGCTGTGCGCTCATCCTCGATGTCGGTCATCAGCCCGGGTCCAGCGAAAGGAAGTACTCGCGCGCAACGGCTGCCCACTCTTCGCGCCTGCGATGAAACAGCCGATAGGAGGTCTCGCGCGGCCAGCCCGCGGGAAGCAGCGAGTCGGGGAGCTCTGGATCGACCAGAGGGAAGTGACGCCAGGCCGTAATCAATTCGATCCAGGCGGCGAAGATCTCCCGCGGGTCGGACGGCGACAGTGCCGAGAACTTCGTATCGAACGCCGTGTACCGGCGCAGCAGCTTGTCGAGATCCCATGCCGTCCTGGCGATATCCCGGGGAGCGTGTGTGACGGGTGTGCTGGTCACAAAGACGTATGCGTCTTTGAGGCCCTCGCGGGACTGGAAGAGGCGCAGCGCAGCAGCTTCGTTCGACGCGTGAGGCGAGATCCACACACCGTTGCCAAGCGAGCCGAACCCGAGCCAGCCGAGTTCTGTCCTGAAGTGATGGCGAACCTCGCGCCGGTCTTCGTGCACGGTGAGGGTGACCAGCAGCCACCGCTCGTCCCACGGCCGAGTCTCGCCGAATTCCATCGTTCGTTTGCGGCCTTCGATGAGCATCTCTGCAGCCGAGTCCGAGATCGTCATCAGTGACCGTCGCCCCACGCGCTCGCTCGTCAACCAGCCATCACGGGTCGCACGGGAGGTCGCCTGGCGCGCCGCAGGCACCGAGATGTCGAGCGCACCGAGCGCACCGACGAGCGACTCCTGGAGCACTCGACGCGAACCAGGCATTACCGCGTCGCCCAGAATGGTCAACAGAAAAGTTCGCGCGGTGCGGCTGTTTGCCCCGGAAGCGTCGGACGGACTTGACATGCTCGGAACACTACACGGCTGTGAAACCGCTTCGAGAAAATACGAATACTTGACGACCGTGACAGATGTGTCCTATGTTGACCTCAGGAACCCGGTAGCCTCACGAGCAAACCGTTCCGCAGTTTTATGGCAAGGGAGCCCGCAATGACCGACGAAGAACTCGCAGAAGTGGTGCAGTCGCTGCAGCAGCGCGTGCTTCGACTCGAGGACGTCGAGCAGATCGAGAACCTGCACCGCACATTCGTTCGCGCGGTCGCCGATCGGCAATTCACCGGCCTTCCGGCGTTCTTCACGGAGGATGCGACGATCGACATGCGCTCCCACGGACCGAAGACCGGTCGAGCCGAGATTGACGAACACTTCAGCCACATGGCCGACGTGCCGCTTGACGGCGCCGGCTACGTTCTCAGTTCGCCCGTCGTATCGGTAGACGGCGACTCTGCAACGGGCGAGTGGACCTGGCACCGCTTCCACAGCCAGGCAATCGTCGCGGGGCAGCCGACCCGGGTGTTTGGAGTGTGGCAGGAAGGCCGCTACCACTGCGAATACCGGCGGACTGATGCCGGATGGCGGTTCTCACGGATGCACTTTCGGGTGATTCGACCCGATCTCGACCCCGAGAAGTCCCCGCGGGAGAACTCATGATCATCGCGGAACTCATCAGGCAGAGTTTTCGGCAGCACGCACCGCGGGTGGCCATCGAACACGACGGCCAGCGTCGAACTTACGGCGAGGTGTGGGAACGGGCCATCCGGCTCGGCAACGCGCTGAGTGAGCTGGGTATCGTCAAGGGCGACCGGGTCGCGACTCTCGGGTCCAACGACATCTGCACACTTGAAGAGATGGTCGGTCTCGCTCTGGGCGGGTATGTGCGCACAGCGCTTCACGGCATGAACAGCGGTGACGCACACCGACAGATGATCACGGCGTCGGGCGCCAAAGCGCTGGTCACCCATGCGGAGTACTACGAGCGCTTCGCCGAGATCTTCGACTCAATTCCAGGCCTCACCGTCTGCCTCGTGCACGACGCGTCCGACGGTCAGGGCATCGACTACGAGCGGGCACTCGCCGCCGCCACAGACTTCGACAGCCATGTGCCGATCGAACCGGATGACGTGATCCACCTCGCATACTCGTCGGGCTCGAGTGGCACACCGCGGGCATCCATTCACACGCACGAGAGCTGGATGCACGTCACGACCGATAACGTGACCCTGTTACCGCGACTGACATTCAACGACGTCTATCTGGCGGCCGCACCGCTCACGCACGCCGCATCCACAGTGCTTTACGCGCTCATTCATCGCGGTGCCAGCATCCAGGTCATGGATCACTTCGATCCGGCGGCTGCACTCGAGCTCATCGAATCGAAGCGATGCACGATGACCGTGGTCGTCCCGACGATGCTGCAGGCCCTCGCGACCCATCCGGATGCCGCTTCCCGCGACCTGTCGAGCCTGCGCTGCATCCTCTACGCCGGTGCACCGATTTCGGTGGACACCGCACGCGCAGCCCAGGCGGCCTTCGGCAATGTGCTGTTCCAGTCGTACGGACAGAGCGAGTGCCTTCCGGCGACGACGCTCACGCCCGAGGACCACGCGCTCGGCGCGAGCACGGATGCTTCCCTGCTGCGGTCAGCGGGACGACCGTGCCTCAACGCGACGATCCGCCTGGTCGGCGACGACGGTCGCGAAGTGGCGGTCGGCGAGGTCGGCGAAATTCTGATCAGGACCGACGGCCGGATGCGCGGAATCTACGGTGACCCCGCGGCGACTGCGGCGCGAATCACCGCAGACGGGTTCGTTCACACCAATGACCTCGGCTACTTCGACACCCGCGGGTACCTGTTTGTTGTCGACCGCAAGGACGACATGATCATCTCCGGCGGTTTCAACATCTGGCCGGCCGAGATTGAGAACGCCCTGTCGCGGCATCCCGCGGTCGCAGAGGCGCTCGTCGTCGGCGTTCCGCATCCGAAATGGGGCGAAACTCCGCACGCCATCGTGGTTCTTCGCGCGGGGGCAGAGGTCACCGCCGACGAGCTCATCCAACTGTGTCGAGACGAGCTCGGATCGATGAAGAAGCCAACCGAAATCGTGCTGCGCTTCGAGCCGCTTCCGCGCACCGAACTCGGAAAGCTGCAGCGCCGAGTTCTGCGCGACCAGTACTGGCCAATGGGCTCCCGTGAGCGCCAGGTGAGCGGAGCCTAAACCAGAAAAGCATGCCGTGCGGACCTCTCGCAACAATATATGACAAATATTTTGCGGCCGTCACGGAACAGAGATCAAGTACCTGCCAACCGAGAACGGATAGACACCAATGACCAACACACAAGTCAGCGAGATTGCCGAATTCGACGAGTTTGACCTCGCACCGATCGGCAAGTGGAGTGAGCCAGCCGAGTTCTTTGTCGACAGGGAACGGCTTCAGGCCTACTCGCGAGCGACGAACGATACGGTCTCCGATCATCTCTCCGGGGACCTCGCGAGTCCGATCTTCAATGTCGTACCAGCATTCAAAGTGATTGCGCCGCTCACCGAGGAGATGCCGCCTCCGGCGAAACGGATGATGGGGCTCCACGGCGAACAGGACTTCCGGTTTCACCGCCCCATCGAGGGCGGAATGCGACTGTTCACTCGTGCGATGGCACTCGGCGTCACGCCGCGTTCAACCGGATCGCTCATCACCGTGCGAGGTCTCACGACCACGGAAGACGATGACCTGGTCGTCGAGCAATTCGTCACCGTGTTCATCCGAACCGCCATCGCACCCGAGGCCATTGGCGAACTTCCGCCGGTGCGGGCGCTCGTCCGCGAACCTGAGCCGTTCGTGGAGGTCACGCAAACGTTCGACGTCGACCAGACCTATCGCTACATGGGCGCCTCGGGCGACACCATGCCACTGCACTCGGAAGCAGAGTTCGCAAGAAGATTCGGGCTTCCGGGCATCATCCTCCACGGCAACTGCACTCTCGCGTTTGCGACTCGGGTGCTGTTGGAGACCACAGCCAACAATGACGTGCGGCGGCTCAAGAGGCTCGCCGTTCGCTTCAGCCGTTGGGTAACACCGCAGGACACCATCACGACCCGAGTGTTCAATGCGGGAAAGACAGAAGGCCGGTCAGTTTATGGATTCGAAACACTGCTGGCCAACGGGCAGGCATGCCTGTCTGACGGACTCATCGAGGTCGAGGACTGACCCTCACCGCACCACCCCTTTCACCACTCTTCCCTAATGTGAACCCAATGGAGGGCTCAGATGAACTTTTCACGTACATCCAAAAGAATCGCCTCAGCGGCCGCCGCGCTCGGCGTCGTAATCGCCCTCGCGGCCTGCAGCGGCACCGCGGCCACGCCGGCCGGCTCCACGGGCGCGGCGCCGAAGCACGCGAACATCACCATCGGCACGGGCGGACAACTGTCAAACGCTGACATCCTGCTCGCGCAGTCCGAGGGCTTCTTCAAGAAGGCCGGGCTGACAGCCAAGGTGCAGATCCTGACCGCCGGATCGAACGCCATCCCGCAACTTCTCAATGGCAGCATGACCTTCGCCACCGTCGACCTCGCAACCGCGATCACGGCGACAGCGCAGAACATCGGCATCACGGCCGTCGCACCCAACACAGTCGGCAGCCCGGGAGTGAAGGGTTACGCCGGAATCATCGCGGGCAAGGCGTCGGGAGTCACCGATCTGGCCGGCCTCGCCGGAAAGACTGTTGCGGTCAACCAGCTCGGCGGCACCGCTGAGACGCTGACCAAGGCGTCGCTCAAGAAGGCGGGTGTGGATCCGGCGTCGGTAAAGTTCGTCGAGGTCGCGCCTCCGAGCTTCCTGTCGACGCTGGCCAAGGGCACCGTCGACGCCATCGTCGCCGGTGAGCCACTCACGTCGATCGCCGTCGCCACGGGAGCAACATTGCTCGCCAACCCCGAGCAGACGACGGTGCCGGATGTACCCACCTTCGTATTCATCGCCTCGAAGGCGTACGTCACGGCGAACCCGGGGATCGTGCGGGAATTCCAAAAGGCAATCCTCGAGGGCAACACCTTTGCGAACGCCAACCCCGACAAGGTGCGGTCCACGCAGAAGACCGGACCCACCCTGTCTCCGCAGATCCTCGCAGTCGCGACGCTGCCGACCTTCGGCGAGAAGGCACTGACCGCATCTCAGATTCAGGCCTATCTCGACGTGCTGACGACCTACGGTGGGTTGGATGCAACCAAGGCGCCAAAGGCATCCGCCGTCCTCGCGTCACTGAATCAGTAGTCGCTCAGCGAGAATAGGCGGAACCAGGGTGTCAACGATGTCAGCCGAGGGAGCGGGCGTGTTGAAGCAGCGAGCAGATTCCGCCGTTCTGCGGGGCCGTGCGGCGCGACGACCTTCTGGTCGCGCCGGACGGCCGGTCATGATCGCCGCCCAGGCCGGGGTGCTCTTTCTCGGTGTCCTCATTTGGTGGGCCGTTTCGACCCAGGTCCCGGCGGACGGCGTTCCCAGCCCGGTCGAAACATCCGGCGCGCTGGTCGCGCTCGCCGCAACCGGTCCGTTCTGGCTCGCCGTGTGGGAGACGGTGCAAACGTTTCTGATCGGCATCCTCATCTGCATCATTGTCGGCGTGCCGGTAGGCCTCGCGATCGGTCGCAGCCGTCTTGCCACGCAAAGCACCCGACTGTCCTTCGACTTCCTCCGTACGATTCCCCCCATCGCGATCCTGCCGCTCGTTCTGCTGCTCTACGGTCCGACGCCGACGATGGTGCTCGTGATGGTCGTGCTCGGCGCGATCTGGCCGATCGTCATCCAGTCCGTGTATGCCGCCAATCAAACCGAGCCGCAACTCGACGACATGGCTCGCGCGTTCCAGATCAGCGGATGGCGCCGCATCACGACGATCTTCATTCCTGGCGTGCTTCCGTTCGTGCTCACGGGCCTGCGCGTCGGCACGACCATTTGTCTGCTTCTGACGATCACGGGCGAGCTCCTTGGCGGTGCGCCGGGCATCGGTTCTTCGATCATCACCGCGCAGGAGAGCCTCAACAATCCGCAGATGTACGCCTACGTCGTAGTCGCAGCGCTACTCGGTCTCATCGTCAACGTCGGGTTCTGGGCAGCCCAGCGTCGCGTGCTGCACTGGCATCCGTCGTTCCGTGGGGAGGGTCAGAAATGAACGCCCGACGCCTCCGAGCTTTCGGACTCGAGCTCTGGCTGCCTGTCGTTCTCGTCGCCGTGTGGTGGTTCGCGAGCGCGGGAAGTACCTCCCCCTACTTTCCCTCACTTCAATCGATACTCGCCCAGTTCGCGAGCGACTGGCTGTCACCGTCGGCGACCAGGAATCTTTTGCCGAGCCTCGAGCTGTTGGCATCCGGCTACGCCATCGCCGTGATCGTCGGCGGTGCCGTCGGTGTTCTCCTTGGGACCGTGCGCGCTCTCGAGGAGGCAACCCGGCCGCTGCTCGAGATCCTGCGGGCCATCCCTGGCGTTGCAGTTCTCCCGCTCTTCATCGTGCTGCTCGGGATCGAGTTGCCCATGAAGATTGCGCTCATCGCATTCGGATGTGTGTGGCCCGTGCTCCTGAATACCATCGACGGAGTGCGAGGCATCGAACCGCTGCTCCTGGATGTCGCCAAGTCGTACAAGATCGGTGCGGCGCGTCGCCTCACGTCGATCATTCTGCCCGGCGCCAGTCCCCAGATCTTCGCTGGTGCACGAACGGCCCTTGCGATCGCCATCATCATCATGGTCGTGGCCGAAACGGTCGGCGGAACGGGCGGCATCGGCTACTTCCTGCTCACAGCGGAACGCAATTTCGCAATCACCTCCATGTGGGGCGCGATCGTCGCACTCGGCCTTCTTGGGTACATCCTGAACATCCTGTTTCGACTGCTCGAGGGCGGGGTACTTCGATGGCACCGCCTGCTCCAGAGCCGCTTGGAGGCGCAATTATGACGACCACCTCAGCAACACAGAGTGCCCCATCGGGTGCCTCGGGCGAAGACCGGCCCGAACTCGCGGCCGTCGGGCTGGGCCACGGCTACGGAGACAACGAGGTGCTTGGCTCGATCGACTTCGCCGTCGCGCGCGGCGAGTTCGTCTGTTTGGTCGGGCCTTCCGGAGTCGGCAAGTCGACGCTGCTGCGCTGCCTCGCCGGCCTTCAGTTGCCTCGCCGTGGATCCGTTCAGGTGAAGGGCGTCGACATGAAGGCACCGGTGTGGGGTGTTGCGGTCGTGTTCCAGGACTACAGCCGGTCGCTCATGCCGTGGTCGACGGTGATCGACAACGTCGCGTTGCCACTCGTTGCCGCCGGAACAAAGAAGAAGGATGCCCGGGTCGCCGTGCTCGAGGCGCTCGAGCAGGTGGGGCTCACGCGTGACGCTGCCGAGAAGTATCCGTGGCAGCTGTCCGGAGGTATGCAGCAGCGCGTCGCGATCGCGAGGGCGCTCGCCTACAAGCCATCCGTCGTTCTGATGGACGAACCGTTCGCTTCCGTGGATGCGCAGACCCGAGCCGATCTCGAGGACCTGATGCGCGAACTTCAGCGTGAGCTCGACATCACTGTCGTGCTGGTGACCCACGACATCGATGAAGCCGTGTATCTGTCGGACCGAGTCGTCGTGCTGAGCGGTTCGCCGGCCAGCGTCGCGGAGATCGTTCCCATCGATCTGCCGCGAGAGCGGGATCAGATCACGACGAAGGCGACTCCGGCGTTTGCGGATGCCCGCGCCCGCATCTACGGGCTGATCCGTCGAGTGCCCGTGGACACCCATGAGTGACGGCCAGCCGTTGGCGCTCGCCGGCGTTCATCACGTGAGGCTTCCCGTGAGCGACTACGCTCGCTCGCTGGTGTTCTGGCGGGATCTGCTCGGCTACGAGATCAATTTCGAGTTCCCCGGCGAGGATGGCCCGGCGGGCATCGCGCTCAAGCACGCGAATGGTGGTCCTCATGTCGTGCTCTGGCTGGATCCGGTGAAGGCGAAGCAGACATCCGGATTTCCCTGGTTCGCGATCGGGTGTCGAAGTGCCGCCGAGATCTACACCCTCAGGGATCGCTTCGACGAGCAAGGCATCGCGCACGGCGGCGTCCAGGAGGCGTTCGTGCAGGTCAAGCTTCCGTTCGTCGAGGACCCCGATGGACACCTGATCGGCTTCTACGTCGTCCCCTAGGACCGCGGGTCAAGCCGGACGGATGAGACCCGACTGGTCACGCGCTGCCACCACCGCGGCCTGCAGCGACTGGATGTCGTACGCGCCATAGTGGCGCTGGCCATTGATGAAAAACGTGGGCGTGCCGGAGACCCCGCTGAGATCCGCAGACTGGATGTCTTCCGCGACTCGCGCCTGATGGACGCGTCCCATGACCGCAGTTCGGAACTGATCGGCGTCGAGGCCGAGTTCGATCGCGTATGCCACAAGGTCGGCGGGTCGAAGCCGGTCCTGCCTGCTCAGGAGCAGGTCGTGCATCGGCCAAAATGCGCCCTGGGTTGCCGCGGCTTCGGATGCTTCCGCGGCGAGCTGAGCCTGGGGGTGCACATCCGCGAGAGGCAGCTGTCGCCACACGAATCGCACATCCACATCGGCGAGCAACTCGCGCACCGAGGGCTCGGCCATGCCGCAATACGGGCACTGGAAGTCACCGTACTCGACCACGGTGACGGAGGCATTTTCGGGCCCTCGGATGTGATCGCGCTCGGGGTCCACCGGTGCGCGCAGGTCGACCAGCTGCTGCTGTTCTCCGAGAAGCGCGAGCGCTTGCCTGTTCCGGGGGAGGAGCGCCGTGATGCGAAAGACCAGCCAGGTGAACACGGATGCGACGATCGCGGCAAGCAGGACGCCGAGCTTCGCCTGGTCGAGCTCCGTACCGTGGAACGCGAGGGTCGCAACGAGAACGGCAACGGTGAAGCCGACGCCCGCGATCGTTCCACTGCCCGCGACCGCCGCCCAGCCGACGGGCGGTTTGAGCCTGCCACCGCTCAGTCGCGAAATCAGCCAGGTCGTGCCGAAGACGGCGACCGGCTTGCCGACAACGTAGCCAATCAACACGCCAAGCGTGATGGGTGCGACCAGCGCTGACGCGAGGAAACTGCTGTCGATATGGATTCCGGCATTCGCGAGGGCGAAGAGCGGAACGATGACATAGCTCGTCCATGGGTGGTAGAGGCTCTGCAGGCGTTCGTTAGGCGACAGAGTTGCGCGAAGGCCCGCGCTCGCCGACCGGGCGAGTTCCGGAGTGGGCTGCTCACGGAAGCGGCGGAACAATCCTGTCGCCTCCTCGAGATTGCCGCGAGCGGGCGAGTACGCCGGCGTCGCCAGGCCGATCGCCAGGCCAACCACCACCGGGTCGACTCCGCTGAACAGCAGGGCACCCCACGAGACGAAGGCCAGAACTATCGAGACCCCTCGCAGCATCGGCAGTCGGTGGCTGGCGAGGAACAGGCCGAACGCCACGACGGAAAGCAGCACAGGGATGACCTGAACGTCGGTGCTGTACGCAACGGCGATAACGATCAGCGCAACCAGATCGTCGACGATGAAGAGCGTCACGAGGAATCCGCGCGCTCGTTCGGGCAAGCTGCGCCCCAGCAGGGTCAGCAGTCCGAGCGCGAGCGCCGTGTCTGTCGACATCGCGACGCCCCAGCCGCGCGCGCCGGAGTCGCTCCAGTTGATGGCGAGGAAGATGAGCACGGGGATGGCCATCCCGACAAGTCCGGCCAGGAAGGGGATCGCAAATTGTTTGCGATCCCGCAGCGTGCCGAGATCGAATTCTCGTCGAGCCTCGAGACCGACGACCAGAAAGAACAGCGTCATCAGTCCGTCGCCGACCCAGCCCCGCACATCCATTGAAATGCCGGTGTCGCCCAGTCGAATCGACAGCGGAGCATCCCAGAACCCGTCATAGGATGCGCCGCCGACGTTCGCCCAGACCAGCGCGACGACGATCGCCGCCACCAGCACCCCGGAGCTTCCGGATTCGGTGCGGAGGAAGTTGCCAAGCTGGCTCGCGATGCTTCGCGCCCAGACGGTGCGCTCGCCCGACCCGCGAGCGGAAGAGGAGTCAATCATGTCGAAGACAGGCTAGTCCTGCGCGCGGACCCGGTGGCGAGATCGTCATCGCCCGACGTCAGGCGCGGAATCGCTCCAGGCGCTCCACGGTGCGGCCGTGGTGATCCGCGTCGATCCACTCGTACACGGGAACGCCGGCAATCAGCACCCGCTCTGCACGTGAATTCACGTCGAGCGGGTCGCCCGACCACACCACCACGTCGCCGTCGAGGCCGGTTGCGAGAGAGCCGACGCGAGCATCCAGCCCCAGGATCGCCGCCGGGTTCACCGTGAGCGCCTCGAGTGCGGTCTCGCGCGGAAGACCCTCTTTCACGGCGAGCGACGCCTGATGTACGAGGAAGTTGATCGGTACGACCGGGTGATCGGTGGTGATCGCGACCGTCACACCGGCTCGCGCGAGTGCCGCCAGGTTCGCGATCGCGCGATCCTTCAGCTCCACTTTCGAACGGGAGGTGAACATCGGACCGAAGATGACCGGGATGCCGCGCTCGGCCAGGATGTCGGCGAGCTTGTTTCCTTCGGTGCCGTGATTGATCACCAGCCGGTAGCCGAATTCATCGGCGAGACGAAGTGCCGTCGCGATGTCGTCGTGGCGGTGCACGTGCTGGTCCCACGCGAGCTCGCCGTCGAGCACCCGGCAGAGCGTCTCGAGCCAGAGGTCCCGTCGGAACGGTTCGCCCTTGCTGCTCGCCTGGGCGCGCTGGGCGGCGTAGTGTCGCGCATCCTCGAACGCCTGGCGGATGACGACGGCCACTCCCATGCGAGTGGCGGGCGTCTTGTCCTTCTGGCCGTACACCCGCTTCGGGTTCTCGCCGAGGGCAGACTTCACACTGACGGCGTTGCTCACCAGCTGCTCGTCGATCGTGCGGCCACCCCACGTCTTGATCGCGACGGTCTGGCCACCGATGGGGTTGCCGCTGCCGGGCTTCACGACCACCGTCGTGATTCCGCCGGAGAGGGCGTCGCGGAAGCCCTCATCCTCGATATCGATCGCGTCGATTGCCCGCCCCGCCGCCATGTTCGGGTTGGTCATCTCGTTGGTGTCGTTGCCCGCCGAGCCGTTCGCCTCTTCATGGATGCCGACGTGGCCGTGCGCCTCGATGAAGCCGGGCAAAACCCATTTGCCGGTCGTGTCGATCACCGTCGCGCCGTCCGGAATCCGCAAGGCTGAGCCGACGCCGGTGATGACGCCGTCCGTGATCAGCACGGTACCCCCTTCGATCGGAGGCGAGCTGATAGGCAGGACGTACCCGCCGACGAGAGCAGTTATCTGTGTCATCCCCCCAAACTATCCGCGAGTGCTGGGTGTTGTTTCGACTGCAGGTGCTACAGCTCGTGCAGTCGTGACGAATCGCCGCACTCGGCGAAAAGGGGTTAGAGGGTGTTACCCAGCTTGAAGCCGTGCTCCTCGTCGCCAAGCCGTGTGTAGGAGAAGCCGTCGGCGCCGACCGTGACCGCAAGTTCGCTCGGCTCTTCGCGACTCACGACCGGCTGCGGATTCCCGTCGAGGTCGAGCACCAGTGAGGCGTCGGTGTACCAGCTCGGCACGACCGGATTGCCCCACCAGTCGCGACGCTGGTTGTCGTGCACGTCCCAGGTGACCACCGGGTTGTCCGGGTCGCCTGTGTAGTAGTCCTGCGTATAGATCTCGACGCGGTGGCCGTCCGGGTCACGCAGGTAGAGATAGAACGCGTTCGAGACGCCGTGCCGGCCGGGCCCGCGTTCGATGAGGTCGGACTTTCGCAGCGCCCCGAGTTTGTCGCAGATATACAGGATGTTGGTCTTCTCGTGCGTCGCGAAGGCGATGTGATGCATCCGTGGGCCGTCTCCCCCGGTCAGGGCGGTGTCGTGGACCGTGTCCTTGCGGCGCAGCCAGGCCGCGTAGGTGACGCCGTCCGAATCCTGGATGTCTTCGGTCACCCGAAATCCGAGGTCTTCGAGATAGCCGCGGCCGCGTGGCACGTCAGGAGTCACCTGGTTGAAGTGATCGAGTCGCACCAGTGCACCGGCGCCGTAGAGCTCGTAGTGCCAGGCGAGTCGTTCGACATGCTCGACCGAGTAGAAGAATTCGTAAGGAAAGCCGAGCGGATCCTCGACTCGAACCGAATCGCCCACGCCCTTCGCGAAGCCGTTCGAGCGACGTTCGGTGCGGCATCCGAGTTCCTTGTAATACGCCTCCGCAAGGTCCACGTCGCGTGGGCTGCGCACCCGGTAGGACAACGCGGCGACCGCAGCAATCGGACCGCGCCGCAGCACAAGGTTGTGATGGATGAATTCCTCGAACGGGCGCAGGTAGATTTCAGTCTCGGATTCCTCGGTAACGACGAGTCCGAGGATATCGACGTAGAACTCGCGGGATGCCGCCAGGTCGGTCACGACGATGTCCATGTACGCGCAGCGCAGGATGTCCGGCGGCGTCGCGGTCGGTGTGGGGATGCGGTCATTCATCGGTGAACTTCCTTTGTACGAGTCAGGTGGATGGGTCAGTTGGCGCCAAAGCGGGCGGTGTGCACCGGGCCCAGCGTGATGTGCACGGCCTGTTGCTCCGTGTAGAAGTCGATCGAACGGTAGCCGCCTTCGTGGCCGAGCCCAGACGCCTTCACGCCACCAAACGGCGTGCGAAGGTCGCGCACATTGTGGGAGTTGAGCCAGACCATGCCCGCCGCGATCGACCCGGCAAAAGTGTGTCCACGCACGAGATCCGAGGTCCAGACGTAGGCGGCGAGGCCGTATTTCACGCCATTAGCCAGCTCGAGTGCCTCTTCTTCCGTGTCGAAGGGGGTGATCGCAACCACCGGACCGAAGATCTCCTCCTGAAATATGCGTGCGGTCGGCGGGACGTCGGCGAACACTGTCGGCTGAACATAGTTGCCCGTGGGCAGCGAGTCCGGGCGGCCACCGCCGGCGACCAGGCGACCCTCCGCCTTGCCGATCTCGACGTACGACATGACCTTGTCGTAGTGCTCCGGGTGAACGAGGGCACCCACCTCGGTCTTCGGGTCGTGCGGATCACCGACGACGATCTTCCCGGCGCGGGCCGCGAATCGAGCAACGAAGTCGTCGTAAATGCTGCGCTCGACCAGGATGCGTGAGCCAGCGGTGCAGCGCTCGCCATTGAGCGAGAAGACGCCGAACAGGGTCGAGTCGATCGCGGCCTCGAGATCGGCGTCCGCGAACACGACGGCGGGAGATTTGCCGCCGAGCTCCATTGACATCCCCTTGAGATTCTCGGCACAGTTTCGGTAGATGAGCTGACCGGTGGTCGTCTCGCCGGTGAACGAGATGAGCGGCACTCCCGGATGTCTGACCAGGGCGTCACCGGCCTCCTCACCGAGCCCGTTGACGAGGTTGAACACGCCATCCGGCAGCCCGGCGTCGCGAAAGATCTGCGCCCACAGGCTCGCGGAAAGTGGCGTGAATTCCGCCGGCTTGAGAACGACGGTGCAGCCGGATGCGAGCGCGGGCGCGAGCTTCCAACTCTCCAGCATGAACGGGGTATTCCACGGCGTGATGAGGCCCGCGACCCCGACGGGCGAGCGATTCACGTAGTTGAGCTGCGAGCCCGGGACCTTGTATGCGTCATCCACCTGCGCCACGATGAGGTCCGCGAAGAAGCGGAAATTCTCGGCGGCTCGCTGTGCCTGACCGAGCGCCTGGGTGATCGGCAGCCCGGTGTCGAAGGTCTCCAACTCGGCGAGGCGGGCATCCTGGGCTTCGACGGCATCAGCGATGCGATAGAGCACTCTGGCGCGTTCGCGCGCCTTCATTCGCGGCCACGGTCCCGTGGCGAATGCCTCGGCAGCGGCGGCAACGGCGAGATCGATGTCTTCCTTTTGGCCGGCGGCCGCAGTGGCGTAGTTCTCATTGGTCACGGGGTCGAGAACGTCGAATGTCCTGCCCGAGACACTGTCGACGAACTTTCCGCCGATGTAGTGCTGGATGCGCGCGGGCAGGTTCTCGGGAATGTGATGTGTGAGCTCGCTGACCTGTGCCATGGCTACCGCGCTCCGACCGTGAAACCGTCGACCGGCGAGAGGTACTGATGTCCCTCGGTCATCAACTGCCTGATTTTGGTGAGTCCGGCGTCCGTTGGAGTGATGAGCGGCGGTCGCACGTACCCGGACGCGATCAACCCACGCTGCTCGAGAACCCACTTGCCCGGAGCCGGATTGGTCTCGACGAACAACAGGTCGACCAGCGGGTGCAGCCCGTAGTGGATGGCGCGAGCAGTCTCGAAGTCGCCGGATTCCCATGCCTCGAACATCCGGGCGGTCGCGACGGGCGCGATGTTCGCCGTTGCGCTGACGAAGCCCGCGCCGCCAAGTGCCATCAGTGGAAGGCAGAGCAGTTCGATGCCTGACCAGACCAGCAGGTCTTTGCCGCAGAGGTGGAGCACCCGGGAGAAGTGCTCGAAGTCTTTCGTGGTCTCTTTCACGCCAACGAAGTTGTCGAGATCGCGATAGAGGCGAGCGACCGTCTCCGGCGCGATGTCTACCGCGGTACGGCTCGGCACGTTGTACGCAACGATCGGCAGGTCGGGGAACTCATCCGCAACGGTTTTGTACCAGACGTACAGCGCCTCCTGTGTCGGGCGCGCGTAGTAGGGCGTGATGATGAGCGCCGCATCAATGCCGACATCCCGTGCCGCAGCCGTGAGTTCGAGCGTCTCGTCGAGCTTGGCCGAACCGGTGCCCGGCATGAACGGTACGCGGTCGTTGATCGCCGCGGCGACCGTGCGGATCGCTTCGGCGCGTTCGGCGATCGTCTGTGAACTGGGCTCACCTGTTGATCCACCGATCGAAATACCGTGTGAACCGGATGCGATCTGCCAGTTGACGAGATTCGTCAGGCTGGCGTGGTCGACAGCACCGGCGGCGGTGAACGGCGTCATCAAGGGCGCGATCGAGCCGCGGATCCGGGCGGGGTCACTTCGGAACTTCATCGTTCATCCTTCTTGTGCGGTGTGGGTCAGGTGTTCGAGTCGCGTTCGGCTTCGTAGGCCAGGTAGGCGTCGAGGGTCGCCGTTCGGTGTGCGCGGGCGGCGAGTTCGATCGTGAGAACGTCGGCGCCGTCTTCGATGAGGCGGAGCAGTTGCTCGTGTTCACTGACCGATGCTCGCGCTCGTCCGGGGATGAAGCTGAAGGTCGAGTCGCGCAACACGTTGAGCCGACTCCAGCCACGATGCACGAGGTCGAGGATGTGCGGGTTCGGGCAGTGTTCGAACAGCACGGAGTGGAAGTCGAGATTCAGTTCCGTGAAACGGTGTGGCTGGAAGTGATGCAGGCTCTCGATCATCTGCGCATTGATCGCGCGGGCGCGCGCGATCTCGTCCGAGGAAATCATCGGAGCCGACAGCGCGGTTGCCGCTCCCTCGACAATGCCGAGAGTTTGCATCGTGTAGAGGTACTCCGTCTTCTCGATGATCGCGACTTGCGCGCCGACGTTGCGTTCGAAAGTGACCAGCCCCTCCGCTTCGAGCAGCCGGATAGCCTCCCGAACAGGCACGACGCTGATGTCGAGTCCCTTCGCGATCTGGCCGAGCACCAGGCGATAGCCGGGGGTGTAGCTGCCGTCGTTGATGTGATCCTTGATCCAGTCGTACGCCCGGCGCGACTTGCTTGGCGCGAGAGTCATCGGTTCAGCCATTCCTCATAGCGCGCCCGCCAGGCCGGGTTCAGGGGATAGAGGCCGTCCACGCTTTCGCCGGTCGCAACCATTTCGGCGATGAAGGTCTCCTCGCGCTCCTGCTCGATCGCGGCATCCACGACTTCCCGGATGATCGCCGGCGGGATCACCAGCACACCGTCGGCATCGCCGACAATGACATCGCCGGGTTGAATCGCCGCTCCACCGCAGGCGATCGTGAGGTCGACATCCCACGGAACGTGCCTGCGCCCCAGCACCGCCGGATGCGGACCCGCGTGATAGGTGGGAATGTCGAGGGCGGTGACAGCGACAATGTCGCGGATGCCGCCATCCGTCACGATTCCGGCAGCGCCGGCCACCTGCGCACGCAGCGCGAGGATGTCGCCGACTGTGCCTGTGCCGCGCTCACCGCGGGCATCAATGACGAGCACATCGTCGCGCCCCAGCGAATCGAACGCGCGCTTCTGCGCGTTGTATCCGCCTCCGTGGGTCTCGAAGAGATCTTCGCGGTTCGGGATGAATCGCAGAGTCCGAGCGAGTCCGACCAGTCGCCGGTCCGGATGCGTCGATGCCAGGCCATCGATCGAGACGTTGTTCAGGCCGCGTTTGCGCAACTGCGAACTCAGGGTGGCCGTTCCGACGCTGTTGATCTTCGCCTTGAGCTCATCCGTGAGGATGCTGGCGGGCCCGGTCAGTCCCGCTGCCTCCGCAGAGCCCCACGCCTCTGCCCGCTGGATGTCGTCGATCTTCGGCCTCGCGCCGAATGAGCCGAGCGGCGTCGTGCCCTCGACGACCGGTGTCACGAGGCGGCCGGTCGTCGGAGCACCGGGAGCTGTCGGGGCGTCTACCTCCACCTCGACCACGTCTCCGGGCACGACTACCGAGGAACCGGCAGGCGTTCCGGTGAGAATCACGTCGCCCGGCTCGAGCGTCATCAGTTGTGACAGGTCGGCGACCAGCTGGCCGAATGGGAAGACGAGGTCGGCCGTGGTGTCATCCTGCACGAGTTCGCCATTGACCCAGGTGCGAATGCGGATGGAGTCCGGCCGCACACGTTCCGCCGGGATGAGCGCGGGTCCGAGGGGCGTGAATCCATCGCCGCCTTTCGACCTCAGATTGGATCCCTTGTCCGCGTACCGCAGGTCGTAAGCGCCGAAGTCGTTCGCGGCGGTGATGGCCGAAATGGCATCCCAGCCCTGCTCCGGCGTGACACGACGAGTCAGGCGGCCGATGACCAGCGCGACTTCCCCCTCGAAGGCCAGCAACTCGGTGCCGGCCGGCCGTTCGATCGGGGACCCGGATGCGCTGGCCGAAGTTGTCGGCTTCAGAAAGTACGAAGGCTGAGCGGGAACACGGCCGCGTTGCGCGATCCGTGACGGATAGTTCAGGTGCAGCGCGATGATCTTGCCCGGGCGCAGCGTGACTGGCTCGGCAGTCTGAGTATCGAAGCTCATCGCGCGTCCCTCCGTTGGGTCTTCTGGTGAAGTATCACAAATCATATACGATCGGTGACTCACGGATCAAGGATGCGTTCGCACGCCGACCAGGTGCGCTACGCGAGATCCCTTACGGTCGCGGCGACCGCGGCCTGCAGCCGATGCCCGATGTCCGCGACCTGCTGCGGCCCCGAGACATACACGACGGCGAGCGCCGCGGGAGGCTGGCCTGGCACGCGGAGTGCCACCGAGACCGAGGAGATTCCCGGGATCACTTCGTCGTGACTCGTCGCATAGCCGAGGGAGCGGGCGGTCTCGACCTCCGCTCGCGGGGCGGTATCCGATGCAATCTCTGCCCACTCTCGCGCGGAAAGCGACGACTGGATCGCGATGCCCGGCGCGCCACGCTCGATCGGATGGCGGGTACCGGGGCGCTGCCCGACGGTCGCAAGTCCGTGGCGGGGTTCGATGCTCGCAAGCGTCACGCATTCGCGCTGATCGAGGACGACGAGAAACGCGGTCATCCCCAGTTCATTGGCCACGCTGGTCAGCTCCGGGAGAACCGCAGACTGCAGGTCCCGGTACACGCCACGCGCGAGCGCCGCGAGCCGGGGGCCGAGGAGTACCAGGCCGGCGCCGTCACGGATGACCAGCCCGTGATCCTCGAGGGTGCGAAGGATGCGATAGGCGATCGAGCGATGCACGCCGAGGGCCGCAGACAGGTCGGCAATGCTCAGCGCTCCGGGCGCCTCGGCGAGGATCTCGAGCACACGAACGCCTCGCGAGAGGGTCTGTGAGTGCGGTGCGGCAACCGCCGGATGATCGCTCGCCTTAGTCACCGGGTCATTCTCCTATCCTGCGGATTGCTTGCATTCGAAATCGGACGCTCGTACCATGTTCGATAGTAGAAGCATATGTTCGAATATAGAACATTGAATTCAGAACTTTGAAAAGTGGCCTTCAAAGTACGTGTGTCGCAGAGTTGCGAATCGAGGGATCAAGGATGATTGCCGCGCAGAACCAGACGCCCGAGTTTCGACGGGAGTCGGCCCTCTATCGCCCGCGCCAGCAGTATTTCCGTGGAAGCCTCGGTCGGTTCGCCACCGGGGTCGCGGTTGTGACCTTCGACGGGGCCGAGCAAAGACGCGGCATCACCGTCAACTCGTTCACCTCGGTGTCGATGGATCCCCCGCTCGTGCTCGTGAGCGTCGCTCGCAGCACCAAGGCTCACGACGAGCTCGTTGACCGACCGTTCACCGTCAACATCCTCGGCGCAGAGCAGCAACTCATAGCGAGCCATTTCGCCGGCCGGCCGAACGGCGAACCACGCTGGGTGGAAGGCGACATCGCCCCACGGCTGGCAGGCGCGCTGTCGTACTTCGAGTGCAAGCCCTGGGCCGCCTACGACGGAGGCGATCACACCCTCTACCTCGGCGAGGTCGTCAACTTCGACTACCGCACGGGCGACGCGCTCGGTTTCGTGAACGGGCAGTTCACGACGATTCCGGAATACCTTCTCGGGCACGAAGCCCTGCTCTAGCCGCACAACCACCTCAACCAGTCAAACCAAGGGAGCAAAGCCATGGGCATCCGCACCGGCCAGCAGTATCTCGACAAACTGAACTCGATGCGCCCGCACGTCGTCATCGACGGTGAGGTGGTCAGCGAAAACATCGCCGAGCATCCCGCGTTTAAGAACGTCGCGCGGACCTACGCGAAGCTCTTCGACATGCAGCACGACCCGAAGTACCAGGACGCCCTCACCTATCTTTCGCCCACTACCGGCGACCGCGTGAACGCGTCATTCCTTGTGCCGAAAACGGTGGAGGATCTCGAGAAGCGGCGCGCCGCCATTTCGACCTGGGCCGAGTATTCGAACGGTTTCCTCGGCCGCACCGGCGACTACATGAACAGCTCGCTGACGGCCCTGAGCGCAGCCGAGAAATGGTTCGAAAAGGCTGACCCCAAGTACGGCGAACGCATTCGCGCCTATTACGAGAAGGCACGTGAGGGCGACCTTCTCGCGACTCACACGCTCATTCCGCCGCAGGTGAATCGCTCGGTGTCGGGCAGTGAACAGCTCGGCGGCCAGCTTTCCGCGCGAATCATTGAGGAACGCGAGGACGGGATCGTCATACGCGGGGCACGGATGCTCGCCACCATCGCTCCCATCGCCGACGAACTGCTCGTCTTCCCGTCGACCGTTCTGCGCGGAACCCCTGAAGATGCGCCGTACTCCTACGCCTTCGCCATCCCCAACGACGCTCCGGGCCTTCGGTACCTCTGCCGCACGTCACTGCACAACGGCGGCAGCACTTTCGACGAGCCGCTCGCCAGCCGCTTCGAAGAGATGGATGCCGTCGCGATCTTCGACAACGTGTTCGTGCCGAACGAGCGCATTTTCCTTCTCGGTCACCCGGAGTTGTGCAACGGGTTCTACTCCGAGACCGGAGCCGGTGCGTTGATGACTCACCAGGTGGTGACCCGCACGATCGCGAAGACCGAGTTCTTCCTCGGACTCGCCAGCGAAATCGCTGATTCGATCGGGATCGACGGGTTCCAGCACATCCAGGAGGACCTGGCTGAACTCATCGTGGATGTCGAGATCGGCAAGGCACTCATGCGCGCCTCCGAGGTGGACGCGAAACTGAACGAGTTCGGCATGATGCAGCCGCACTGGGAGACGCTCAATGCGGCCCGCAACTGGTACCCAAAGATCGCCCAGCGATTCCCGCAGATCATCCGCAAGTTCTGCGCGAGCGGCCTGATGGCTCTGCCGGGCGAGGCCGACGTCAACAGCGACGCCCTCGCCGACATCGAGCTGTATCTTCAGGGCAAGTCGCTCACCGGTCCTGAGCGGGTGAAGCTGTTCAAACTCGCATTCGATGCCTCGATTTCGGGGTTCTCCGGTCGCCAGGCTTTGTACGAGTACTTCTTCTTCGGCGATCCGGTGCGGATGGCGGGCGCGCTCGTGAGCTCCTACGACCGCGGGCCAGTGCGTGAGCGCTTGCGGGACTTCCTCAACCGCGAAGACCCCGCCTGACCTAAATCCCGCTCGGGCCAAAGAGTTCGTCAACTGTTTACCGGTCGCGGAAGCTCTACCAGTAGCGGAACCGGCCGTTGCGTGATGGACTGGGGCTCGAACCCGTAGTCATGTGAAGTTGTTTTTCCAATGAAACGGAGTCGACCCATGTCCTCTTTCGGGAAGGGCCGGATGTTTGCTCCGGTCGCTATCGGATTGCCAGTCATCGCCCTGATTGCGAGTGGCATGGCCTTTGCCCCACCGGCCCAGGCGGTGGATACGTCGTCGAACGTGGTCATCTCCGAGGTCTACGGCGGCGGCGGCAACAGCGGCGCACCGTACAACGCCGACTTCATCGAGCTGTTCAACAATGGCAGCGCGGCAGCGTCGGTGGCGGGATGGTCTGTCCAATATGCCGCAGCGACGGGAACGTCCTGGCAGTCAACTCCACTGACCGGAAGTATCCCCGCGGGCGGCTTCTACCTGGTCGCTGAGTCCAGTGGCGCAACCGGCGCGGCCCTGCCGACCCCGGATGCGACGGGCACGCTGGCCATGTCGGCCACCAACGGCAAGATCGCGCTCGTCTCTGCCACTGCAGCCCTTTCGTGTGGCGCGACCTGCTCGAGTGCGGCCGGGGTCGTCGACTTCGTTGGTTTCGGCTCGGCCAACGATGCTGCCGGAACCGCGACGCCAGCCCTGAGCAACACCACTTCTGCCCAGCGCAAGACGACACCGTTCACGAATGCGGGCAACAACTCCACCGACTTCGCGGTCGCGGCGCCGACTCCGAAGGCGGCAGCGGGGGCCGGCGACTCCGGCCCCGACTGCACGGCCACTCCTTTGCCCGACGCCTGCGTTCCGGGCACGACGACAATTCAGGATGTTCAGGGTGACGGTTTCAAGTCGCCGCTCATCGGCCAGACCGTCACGAAGGTACAAGGCGTCGTGACGGCGGTGCGCACGACCAGCAGTCGCGGCTTTTGGATGCAGGAGACGTCACCGAATCTCGCCGACACGAGCGCCTCATCCGGCGTCTTCGTCTTCACCTCGACCGCGCCGGTGTCCGTCGGTGACGCGGTTCTCGTGACCGGGAAAGTCAGCGACTTCTACCCGCTGAGCTCCGGTGAGACGCTCGCTACGACTGCCAGTCTGTCGACCACCGAAATCGCGCCGACAACGGTCACGACGATAAGCAGAGGCAACGCATTACCGCAGCCCGTCGTGCTGACCTCGACCACCGTGCCGGATCGGTATGCGCCAACCGTCGCGGGCGGCAACATCGAATCGCTCGCCACGGTCGACCCGACGAACTCCACTCTCGAGTTCTGGGAAGCGCACGAAGGAATGCGCGTGGAGGTGGACAGCGCCCGCGTGGTCGGTCCCGGCAAAGCGGCGTTCGGTGAGATCTATGTCACGACGAAACCGGCCCAGCAGGCGACGCCACGCGGTGGAACCTACATTGGTGGTTACGATGCGGTTCCCTCCGGCCGCCTGCTGATCGCGCCGGTGAACGGATCGGTGCCGCCCGCCAACGTCGGTGATGTGCTTCTCGGTGCGACCGTCGGACCGGTCGACTGGTCGACTTTCGGCGGCTACGACATCGCCGCGACGCAGGTCGGAAGTTACCAGGACAACCACCTGACTGCGACCTCAGCGACGGCGCAGGCGACCGACCAACTCGCGATCGCCACCTACAACGTCGAGAACCTCGCGCCGTCGGATCCCGCATCCAAATACGCCGCTCTCGCCAACGGAGTGGTGCAGAACCTCGCGTCGCCGGACATCATCTCCGTCGAGGAAATCCAGGACAACACCGGAGCAACGGATGACGGCGTCGTCGCCGCCGACCAGACGCTCACGAAGTTCACCGCGGCGATCACTGCGGCGGGCGGACCAACCTACCAGTGGGCGGAGATCGATCCTATCAACGACCAGGATGGCGGACAGCCGGGTGGAAACATCCGGGTCGTGTTCCTCTACAACACAGCGAGGGTCACCTTCGACGCCACACCCGGCGGAAGCACCTCCACCGCGACGACCGTAACCAAGGCTGCGGATGGCACCGCTCAGCTCTCGGCGTCGCCCGGGCTTGTCGATCCAACGAACGACGCATGGACGAGCAGCCGCAAGCCGCTCGCCGCGGAATTCACGTTCGCCGGGCGCAAGGTCATTGTCATCGGCAACCACTTCGCATCGAAGGGTGGCGACCAGAACGCCGACGGACGTTTCCAGCCGGCCGAGCGGTCATCCGAGATCCAGCGTGGGAACCAGGCGACCGTTCTGAACGGATTCGTGCACCAGATCCTCAGTGTCGACCCCAACGCGAATGTCGTTCTGGCGGGTGACTTCAACGACTATCAGTTCTCGCCGTCCATCCAGACGCTCACCGACAACGGTGCGACGCTGACCGACCTCATCAACACGCTGCCGGTCAATGAGCGGTACACGTACGTGTTCAACGGGGTCTCGCAAGTGCTCGACCATATCTTCGTGTCGAAGTCGCTCGCGAACGCGGGCCCGACGGCAGTCAGCTATGACGTGATCCACGTGAACTCCGAGTTCGCCGCCCAGGCGTCCGACCACGATCCGCAGGTGGTGCGCATCCGTCCACCGGCCGCGCCGACCACGACTGGGAAGATCACGGCGCTGCCCAGCCGGGTTCTGCGTGGCCTCCCGGTTGTGCTCGTGCTGACGAAGTTCGAGCCGACCGAGTCGCTCGTCATTAGTCTCGACGGCGTTCAGGTTGGCACTGTGAAAACGGACAAGCACGGGGCCGCAGTGAAGGTAGTCCCGATTCCGGTGAAGACCGCTCTGGGCGATCATGTCATCACCGCGACAACGGCGAGCGGAGCGTCAGCAAGCACGACCATTACGGTGATCGCGTGGCCGGCCGTGCCGAGGCAGTTGCTGTAGCGGCTCAGGCGTCTCGTCGCTTCAGCAGCACCGCGGCGAACACGAAGAACACCGCGAACCAGGCGAAGAGAACCAGGCCACCCTGCCACGGAGTGAGCAGGAGAACTCCGGGCTGGCTCGGTTCTACCGCGCTGCCGACGTAAGCGTGCATCTGCCCCGCCGCCGTGGCGGGGAGCACGGCCGCCACATTCAGCGCCCATTTGGCCTGGGTGAGGGCGTACACAAGTTGGAGAACGATCGGCACGACCAGGAGAAGTCCGAGCGACGCCGCGAGACCGCCGGCGCTGTTCCGGATGAGCGCGCCAACGGCGAGAGCCATCACACCGATCAGCGCGAGGGCGCCCGATCCCCCGAGTATGGGCACCAGTATGCGAGGGTCGAACAGGGAGAATTCGATGCCAGCCCCGGACAGTATGGGAGTGACGATCAGCGCGGTGAGCACCATCGACACGAGGGAAATGACGAACGTGACCGCGCCGAATACCAACACCTTCGCCACGAGCGCGGGCGTGCGCTTCGGAACCGCGGCCAGCGTGGAGCGGATCATGCCGGTACCGTACTCGCCCGTAATGACGAGCGTGCCGAGCACTGCGACGACCAGCTGGCCAAATGCGACTCCGACGGTGATGAGCGACACAACGTACTGCCGCGCGGCCTCACCGGTCGGATGGCCGAGACTGTTGGCGTTGACCGCGACGAGCACACCGATCGCGATGGTGAGCACGACAAGAATCGCGTAGCACCAGACCGTCGAGCGAAGCGTGCGCAGCTTGATCCACTCGGAGCGGAGAACGCCCCCGAAGGTCAGGTGCCAGGTGTTGCGCTGGTCAATTGGTGTGGTCGTCGTCATGACTCGGCTCCTTCGCTGGTGCGGTATTCGACGTCGTCCTGGGTGAGCTCGAGGTAGGCATCCTCCAGCGAACTCACGACGGGAGTCAGCTCGTGCAGGATGATGCCACGTGCCGCGGCCAGTTCGCCGATTCGTGGGGCGGCGATGCCGGTGACCTGAAGCAGGTCGTCCTGGGTCGAGGTCACGGCCACGTCGGGCAACTCGAGAAGCTGGCGGAGCGCGGATGCGTTTGGCGTGCGAACGCGGACGCTTCCGCCGGTGGCCTGCGCAAGGATGTCGTGCACGGACGCGTTTGCGATCACCCTCCCGCGCCCGAGAACAATGATGTGGTCTGCGGTCTGGGCCATTTCGCTCATCAGATGGGACGACAGGAACACCGTCTTGCCCTGGCTCGCGAGGTGGCGAACAAGGTTGCGAACCCAGATCACACCCTCTGGGTCGAGACCGTTGACCGGCTCATCGAGGATGACCGTTGCCGGGTCTCCGAGGAGCGCGGTGGCGATTCCGAGTCGCTGTCCCATACCAAGCGAGAATCCGCCGACGCGTTTTCGGGCAACCGACTGCAGCCCGACCATCCCGATGACTTCTTCGACGCGTTCACGACCGATTCCGTGGGTCGCGCCGATCGCCAGCAGATGTGCACGAGCCGAGCGTCCGGTGTGCACTGCCTTGGCATCCAGCAGCAGGCCCACCTCGCGCAGCGGCGACTTGTGCTCCGCGTAGGGCTTGCCGTTGACGGTGACTGATCCGGCGCTTGGCCGGTCGAGGCCCGCGATCAGGCGCATCGTCGTGGACTTGCCCGCGCCGTTCGGGCCGAGAAATCCGGTGACGAGGCCAGGACGAACCTGGAATGTCACGTCATCGACGGCGAGCTTGTCGCCGTACCGCTTACTGAGTCCGACCGCTTCAATCATGATTTTTCCCCGCTTCCCCGCGCAAGCATAGGGGAGCCAGACGACGAAATGCCCCGATCGAGTTCACGAACGGGGCACTCGAACCGACGCCCATCGCAGATCGGCGTCTCGACCTACGATGAGCGAATGGATTCGGTGACGCTCCGTGGCGTGATGGATGACGACCTGCCGCTGTTCTTCGAGTGGAACAGCGACGAGGCTTCGGTGCAGATGGCCGCCTTCACGAGCGCCGATCCCTCCGATCGCGCGGTGTTCGATGCGCATTGGGCCCGCACCCGGTCAGATCCTCGTGTCGTGATCGCGACCATCCTTCACGACGGGCAGCCGGTCGGCAGCGTGCTGACCTTCCCCGACTTCGGCAGCCCGGAAGTCAGCTACTGGATCGATCGCGCGCACTGGGGCAAGGGGATCGCCTCTCGAGCGCTCGCGCTCTTTCTGAAGCAGGTGGATGTTCGCCCGATGTTCGGCCGCGCCGCCTCCGACAATGTCGGATCGATTCGAGTACTCGAGCGAAATGGCTTTCGAGAGATCGGCCGCGAGACCAATTTCGCGGATGGCCGTGGCGCCGAGACAGAGGAAACGATCTTCGTGCTCGACGGCCACTCAACCGAATAATCCTCCGTCCGGTATGGTGTTCGAGACCGAACGGGAATCCAGGGGGAAACATCGTGACCGCACCACTCAAACCGCAGCGCCCAATCGAAGATGTGGCGCGCGGGGCGCTTCTGTCTTTGCTCGCAATTCCCGTCGGCGTGGTGCTCTGGACGCTCATCTGGAGCGTTGGAATTGTCGCCTCGATCGTTGCGTTCGTAATTGCCATTGCCGCGGTGTGGCTCTACCGTCGCGGATCCGGCGGTCTCATCTCCCGCAGCGGCGCCTGGATCGTGACGCTCGTGGTCGTTGTCACTCTTCTGCTCAGCTTCTGGGTTGGAATGGTCGTCGACTATGCCGGCGGTCTCGCGCACCTCAACTACCTCAGTGAGCCCCGCTTCTTCGACCTTTTCAACTCGGACTTCGCCGTGAACTTCAACAATGACCTCCCGAGCTTCGGGCTGGCGCTGCTGTTCAGCGCGCTCGGTTGCTTCAGGGTTCTGGGCCGGGCGTTCGCGACTGCGCGAGCCACGAGTTCGACCACGTCGACCTTTGGCACGGCCCCGGAGGTGCCGACTTCGGCGTACATCGCGCAGCCTGAGACTCAGACGGAGCCGCACCTGAACCCGGAGTCGACGGGCACCATCAGTTCGGCGCCGGACGACCGCACGCCCCCGGCAACGCCCCGCGACTAGGCGGCTCCGCGAGAGCCACCGAAAAGCGGTGGGCCCCGGGAGGTGAGCCCCGCATGCTGGCGTGCTACGTTCAGGAAATGACCCGCATAGCGTCGGTCGCTCCAGTTGTGCCCGCGTATCGCTACACACAGGCTGAGATCACCGCGGAGTTCGCGCCGCTGATCGCCCACACTGACTCCCACCGCGCCGTCATCGACCGGATGCACTCGCGCAGCGGCATCGAAACCCGCTACACGGCGCTGCCGATCGAGCGTTACCGTGACCTCGGCAGCTTTCGGGAATCCAACGACCTGTTCATTGGTATCGCGGCGGATCTGCTCGAGCGGGCCCTCTCCACCGCGCTCGCCGATGCGGGCCTCGTGCCGACGGATGTCGACTACATGCTGTTCACCTCGGTGACGGGAATTGCCGCGCCATCCATTGATTCGATGCTGATTTCGCGGCTGGGCATGCGACCAGACGTGAAACGGCTGCCGTCGTATGGACTCGGATGCGTCGCCGGCGCCGCCGGGATCGCCCGCGTTCACGACTACCTGGTTGGGCATCCGAACGATGTCGCTGTGCTGCTGTCCGTCGAGCTCTGCTCCCTCACCTTGCAGCGCGGTGACTCCTCGATGGCAAACTTCGTCGCGACCGGTCTCTTCGGCGACGGCGCTGCGGCAGTGGTGATGGTGGGTGACAATCGCCCGGAGCCAGGACCGGCGGTCGTGGACACCCGCAGCTACGTTTATCCCGACAGCGCAGATGCGATCGGCCTGAACGTCGGCGGCACCGGCTTCGAGATCGTGTTGACCTCGGCCGTGGCCGATCTGATCTCGAGCTACTTCCCCAACAACGTCACCGGGTTCCTCGCCGACAATTCGATTGGCGTCCCCGACATCGATGTCTGGTTCGCGCATCCGGGCGGTCCGCGCATCCTCGAAGCATTCTCGGATTCGCTCAGGCTGCCCGACGACGCGCTCGCGCTCAGCTACGCGTCGCTCGCTCGCGTCGGCAATATCTCGTCAGCGGCTGTGCTGCATGTATTGGCCGATGGGTTGTCGCAACCGGCCGGCAGCCGCGGGCTGCTGTTCGCGCTCGGCCCGGGCGTGAGCGCCGAGTTCGTGTTGCTGGAGTGGGCCGCATGATCGCGTACCTGGTCTTCCTGCTACTCACCGGCGTCGAGCGCATCATCGAAGTGGTGGTGTCGACGCGCAACGCGCGCTGGGCATTCGCCCGCGGCGGCGTCGAGTACGGTCGTCGACACTTCCCGTGGATGATTGCCTTGCACAGTGGGCTCATCCTTGGAGCCGTCGCCGAAGTAGTTCTGTTGGATCGGCCGTTCATCCCCTGGCTCGGCTGGCCGATGCTCGTCATTGCACTGCTCTGTCAGGTCGGCCGCTGGTGGATCATCGCCGTGCTCGGCCACCAGTGGAACACGCGCGTGATTGTCGTGCCAGGGCTCGGGCGAGTGGTTCGCGGGCCGTATCGCTTTCGCTGGCTGCCGCATCCGAACTACCTGATCGTGGCTGTTGAGGGCATCGCGCTCCCGCTCGTGTACTCGGCGTGGATCACGGCGATCGCATTCACGGTTCTCAACGCGGTGCTTTTGCTTCGATTCCGCATTCCGACGGAAGACCGCGCACTTGCGGCGCTCTCTCCGCAGGTATCGACGCCATGATCTACGACGTCGCGGTGATTGGCGGAGGGCCGGTCGGCCTCGCCGCGGCGATCGAGGCACGACTCGCAGGGTTGTCGGTCGTCGTCGTCGAACAACGTGCGGGCATCATCGACAAGGCGTGCGGTGAAGGGCTCATGCCCGGTGCCGTGCCGCTCCTCGCACGGCTCGGCGTCTGGCCGGACGGGCAGCCGCTGCGAGGCATCAGTTACCTGCAGGGCGGCCGATGTGTCACTCATCGGTTTGAGTCCGGCGAGGGCCTTGGTGTTCGCCGAACGGTGCTGCAGCAGGCGCTCGCCGCGCGGGCGGAAGAGCTCGGCGTCGCGCGCATCACGACGAAGGTCGAGAAGATCCGTGTGGGCGAGCACGCGGTTTCCGTCGATACGAACTTCGACGCGCGTTACTTGCTCGCTTGCGACGGGCTGCACTCTACGGTCGCGAGGCTGGTCGGTCTGGCGCGACCGGCTCCACAGCGCGGTCGACGCTACGGTGTGCGCCAGCACTATGCCATTGCGCCATGGTCCGACAATGTCGAGGTGTACTACGGCACGACATCCGAAATCTACGTGACGCCGGTTTCGGATACGGTGGTCGGGCTTTCGATGCTTGCGCGCCAACACACCGATTTCGATGAGGCGCTCGCCGCTATTCCGGACCTCGCCGCGCGCGTGGCCGGGGCCGAGTACGCGAGCTCGCGTCGGGGCGCCGGGCCGTTTCGACAGCGCACACGCGCGCGCGTGCACGGTCGGGTGTTGCTGGTCGGTGACGCATCCGGATATGTCGATGCCATCACCGGCGAGGGGCTTCGCGTCGGGTTCGCTCAGGCGACCGAAGCGGTGCGGTGCATCGTCGCCGGTCGCCCGCAGGACTACGAGAAGGCGTGGAAGAGGACCACTCGCGACTTCCGCGTGCTCACTCGGCGCCTCGTCTTTGCCGCCACGACACCGCTGCGACCGGGGATCGTGCCGCTCGCCGCCGCTGCCCCGCAGCTATTCGGTTCCGTCGTTGAGCGTCTCGCTCGGTGAGACGGCCCGCTGGTCGGGCCCGATGTACTCGCTGAGTGGACGGATGAGCGAGTTCGAGGCGCGCTGCTCGATGATGTGCGCCGTCCATCCCGTGACGCGGCTCGCGACAAACAGTGGCGTGAAAGTCAGGGTGTCGAAACCGATCAGGTGGTATGCCGGTCCGCTCGGGTAGTCGAGGTTGGGCTTGATGTTCTTTCGCTCCAGCATGCTCGCCTCGAGCTTGTCATACAGCGCGGCGATGTCGGGACGGTCGTACTCGGCGACCAGAGAGTCGAGGGCTGCTTTCATCGTCGGGACGCGCGAGTCGCCGTTTTTGTACACGCGGTGACCGAATCCCATGATCACGCGCTTGTCGGCCAGTGACACGTCGAGCCACGGGTCGACGCCGTCGACGCCGCCGATTTCATCGAAGGCTTTCATCACGGCTTCGTTTGCTCCTCCGTGCAACGCACCCTTCAGTGCGCCGATCGCACCGACGACCGCGGAGTACAGGTCGCTGAGCGTGCTCGTGATCACCCGAGCGGTGAAAGTGGATGCGTTGAACGAGTGCTCCGCGTACAGGATCATCGAGACATCGAAGGCGTTGACGACGACAAGGTCGGGCACCTCGCCGAAGGTCATGTGCAGAAAGTTTGCAGAGTATCCGAGATCGTCGCGGGGTTCGATGAGGTCTTCATCGTGGCGGCGGCGCTGGTCGTACGCGACGATAGCGGGTAACTGCGCGAAAAGGGCGATCGATTTGCGGAGGTTCGCCTCGGGGGCGGAGTCAGCCGTTTCCGGGTCGTTGGCGCCGATCACGCTGACCGCGGTTCGCACGACATCCATCGGGTGTGCTGTGGTCGGCAGTTCGTCGATCACTCGCTTGACGACGGGATCGAGGGCACGAAGCGACCGTTCGAGCGTCTGGAACTCGGACAACTGCTCTGGCGTCGGCAGTTCGCCATGCCAGAGCAGGTACGCGACTTCTTCGAATGAGCATCGGGCTGCGAGCTCTTGCACCGGATATCCCCGGTAGAGCAGGGAATTGGTGTCGGGGTTGACCTTGGAGATCGCAGTCGTGTCAACGACTACCCCGGCCAGACCCCTGTGGATTTCCGTCATGTGGCTCCCTTATGGCAAAGCGCGATGGTTCGCTCTCTCACCGTATCGCAGGCTGCTCTCGGTGCATCATTGATGCATGACCACCCACCCGGCCATCAACACCGAGGCCACGCCGAGCGGCACCGGATGTGTTGAGTGCGATTCGACGAACGGGTGGTGGTTCCACCTGCGGCGTTGCGCGACCTGCGGCCACATCGGTTGCTGCGACACCTCGCCGTCGCAGCACTCGACCGCGCATGCGCGCGAGACGGGTCATCCGATCATCCAGTCGTTCGAACCGGGCGAAAGCTGGTTCTGGAACTTCGATACCAGTGCGTTTGTGGATGGTCCGCCGCTGGCTGCGCCGGATGCCCATCCACTGGACCAGCCGACGCCCGGGCCGCGCGGCCGCGTACCCGCCGACTGGCGGTCGCACCTGAACACGTAGCCCGCCTGGTTCGGCGGCTCGACTAGCTCGCTGCGGCGAGCAGCCGGGTCAACGAGTCGCGAATGCTCTCGAGCTCGCTGACATCCATGCCGAGTCTCTCGACGATCTGCGCCGGGACCTTTTCGGCGCTGGCGCGAAGCTCGCGGCCCGTCGGCGTCAGCTCGATATCGAGAGCGCGCTCGTCAGTTGAGCTGCGATGACGCGTGATGTAGCCGGCCGACTCGAGTCTCTTGAGCAGCGGCGAGAGGGTGGCAGGCTCGAGCGACAGTGCGTCGCCAATGTCGCGGACGGTGCGCGGGCTTCGCTCCCAGAGGGCGAGCATGACGAGGTACTGCGGATGCGTGAGCCCCAGCGGCTGCAGGACCGGGCGGTACAACGAGATGACCGTGCGCGACGCCGCGGCAAGGGCGAAGCAGACCTGGCGGTCGAGGGCGAGGGGGTCGGTGGCAGCCATGGACCCATTATAACGTGTACACTAATTGTTAGTACACTTACTAAAGGTCGAAGGATGAAGAAGAAACTGCCATGGTGGGATCGGCTCAACGGAAGGCTGCTGCCCTATATCGGCCCGCCACCGCTCGGTCCATACAACGAGGCACCTCTTCCTCCGACAGCAGCGAAGGCCTGCCCGATCTGCGGGAACCCCATGTCGCAGCACGAAATTGAGCGTGGCGAGGGCCGAACGCCCACTCGTCTCAGTTGCCCCGCCTAGCCCAAACCATCCGCGAGTCCGGACTTATCGTCCTTCCCTTCGGGTGGGAAGGACGATAACTCCGGACTCGCGGATGTTGAAGGGGGAGTCAGCCGAGGAGGAGACGCTGGAGTGCGGCGGGGGTTGCCGCAACGGCGACACTTCCGTCGCTCTCGGCCGGAGCCCCGTATCCCCAAGCAGCGAAGATCGTCGGAACGTCGTTGAGAGCGGCGCCCACGACATCGTGCACACGGTCGCCAACGAGCACCGGTCGCGACACGTCTGCGCCGATCGAATCGAGACGCATGAGGGCTTCGGCGACGACATCCACCTTGGCGCTCCGCACCTCATCGGCTGACGCGCCGGTCACGACATCGAATTCGTCGAGCAGGCCGAAATGCTGCAGCATCACGGTTGCCGGCGCCTCTGGCTTCGAAGTCGCCAGCGAGATCGGTATGCCGGCCGCATGCACCGCGCGAATAACGTCGCCGATGCCGGGAAAGATGGATGAGTCGAACGCGCCGGTCTCGAGGTAGTGCGGCCGGTAGATCGCGAGCGCTTCGGCTGCCTGCCCCTCGGTCATGCCCGCGCGGTCCCGAAAAGAATCCATGATGGGCGGGCCGACATACGCGAGAAGTTCGGCCGGCGAAGGGATCGGCAGCCCCATCTCAGCAAAGGTGTATGCAAGCGTGGCGGTAATGCCGGGAGCTGAGTCGGCGATCGTGCCATCGAGGTCGAACAGGATGCACGTATACGGGTGTTCCATCGTCGGTCAGCCTATTCGAGGTGTCTAGAACAACCGCTGGTGCGAGTCGTCCATGCCGCGCATCGCGTCATAGTCGAGAAGCAGACAGCGGATGCCGCGGTCGGTTGCAAGGGTTCGTGCCTGCGGTTTGATTTCCTGCGCCGCAAATACGCCGACAACGGGCGCAAGCAGCGGGTCGCGGTTCATCAGTTCGAGGTAGCGGGTCAGTTGCTCGACGCCGTCGATGTCGCCGCGGCGCTTGATCTCGACGGCGACCGAGCCGCCGCCGGCATCCTTCGCGAGGATGTCCACCGGCCCGATTGCGGTCATGTATTCGCGCCGGACCAGGCGATGCCCATCGCCAAGCAGCTCGATCTGCTCGGCGAGCAGCTTCTGCAGGTCGGCTTCGACACCATCCTTTTGCAGCCCTGGATCGACGCCCAGCTCGTGAGAGGTGTCGTGCAGGATCTCGTGGATCGAAATGACCAACAGGTCGGCGGTTTTCGCCTGCGCGACCTTCCAGACTTCGCTGACACCGGCACCGCGCTGTGGCTCGTCGGGCTCGAGAACCGTGAGCACGCAGGGCGGGCTCATCCAGTTGAGCGGCTTGTACGACAGCGAATCCGAATGCACGAGCACGCTGCCGTCACTCTTGACGACGAGCAGGCGCGTCGCGAGCGGCAAATGGGCACTCAAACGGCCCGCGTAATCCACGGAACAGCGAGCAATGACGAGACGCACGCGTCGAGCCTACGGCGTCGTCGCCTCCGAGATTGCCGGGGACTGCGGCTCACGCGCCGCGAACGACGCAAAGCCGGCGACTGCTGCGAGTACGAGCACCAGGAGGAGTCCGCGCAGGATGCCGAATTGCTCACCGAGGAATCCAATGGCGGGCGGGCCGACCAGAAAGGCGACGTACCCGATCGTTGCGACTGCACTGACACGGGCGGCTGCCTTGCGCGGATCGTCGGCGGCCGCGGACATCCCCACGGGGAAGCCGAGCGAGGCGCCGAGGCCCCACAACACGACACCGACGATGTCGATCCAGAACACCGGCACGAAGATGAAAATGATCAGCCCGATCGCGGCGAGGATGGCGCTGCCACGAAGCACGGGAACGCGCCCGAAGCGGTCCAGAACTCGCACGCCTGCGACTCGCCCGATCGTCATCGCCGTCACAAAGATGCCGAGAACGAGGGCGCCGGTCGCGCGGTCGGTGCCGTGTCCGTGCACGCTCGCGTAGGAAGCCCAGTCGTTGGCCGAGCCCTCGGTGAATGCCATTCCGAGCACGATCAGCCCGATGAGCAGCGTGCGCGGGTCGCGCCATATGGTCAGCCGTGAGCGCCAGGTGTCGGCGGGGTGCGACTCCGCGCTCGCAGCGAGCGCGGCTTCGTCGATCTCGGGCAGCAGGAATCGGACCGCGACAAACGTTCCGGCGATGATGATCGCGGCGAGAACGGTGATGTGAATCTCGAGCGGCACGTGCAGGCCCTCAGCCAGCGCGCCAAGACCCGCACCGACGATCGTGCCACCGCTGAAGAACGCGTGATAGATCGGCATGATGCTGCGGCCGAGCTTGCGCTCATTGGCTGCGCCAGAGACGTTCATGGCCACATCGCAGGTGCCGATGGCCCCGCCGAACACGATGAGGGCGGCAAATGAGATGGCGAATGAGCCGAAGACCGCGACGCCGAAGGATGCTGCCGCGAGCGCCACTGAGGCAACGATCAGGACGATCAGGATGACGCGACGTGCGCCGAAGATCGCGACAAGGTGACCGGACGCCAGAAGGCCGACTATCGAGCCAACCGCGACGCCGAACAGCAGTACGCCGATCTGCGCGGTCGACAGGTCCAGCGCCGCGCCGATCGCGGGAATTCGCGCTGCCCAGCTAGCCATGCCTACGCCGCACGCGGCGAAGATCACGAAGAGCGCGTTGCGCCAGCCTCGCACCGCTCCGGGCGAATACGCGTCGAGTGTTGCGGGGGTGTACGGAGTAGTTTCCTGCGACATGGAATTCCTGGATGGAGGGCGGGAACGGGCCAGTTCAAGCTGTATCGAATCGATTCGATCGTATCGATTCGACTAAGCTACCAATCCATGAGCTCCGAGGCAAGCCACGGGCGAGCGCGACCCAATCTCGCGGCCGTCGCCGCGCTTGCCGGAGTATCGCGCTCGACGGCGTCGCTCGCGTTCAGCGGCGCCGGCCCCGTCTCCGCCGCAACCAGGGCACGCGTGCTCGCCGCCGCCGAGAAACTCAACTACGCGGGCCCGGATCCGCGCGCGCAATCGTTACGCAGAGGACGCTCGGGCATCGTCGGCGTCGTGCTTGAAGACACCCTCGCGGATGCCTTCCGCGACCCGATGAACATCGCCATGCTTGACGGCATCGCCGACGAAACGGGTAGCGCGGGTGCCAGCCTGCTTCTGCTCACTGAAGTCGGTCCGGACCGCGCGAGCATCGCATCCGCTCCCATGGACGGGGTAATCCTGATCGGATGCAGCACCAGCCTCGACGAGTCGGTCGCTATCGTGCGTCAGCGCGGCCTGCCGATCGTGGCAATCGAAGCACAGCCCATGGACGCTGTGCTGCCAATTGCACTCGACAACCGCTTCGCCACCTCCACCGCGGCACGGCACCTCAAAGGCCTCGGCCACGAGCGCATTGCGGTCGTCGCACTTCCACTCGAACGCCCGCACCTCGCGGCTCCACTACCCGCGAACTGGGAGGCGACAGCGACCTCGTACACCGCCATCCAGAGGCTGAAGGGCGTGAGCGACGTCTTCGACTCCTTCACAGGATTCGTCGCATCGCAGAGTTCGATCGAGGCGGGCGAGGTGGCGGGGGCGGCGCTGCTGGATGTCGACGGGGACCGGCCGACCGCGATTATCGCCCAGAGCGACCTGATCGCCGTCGGGGTGATCCACGCGGCCGAATCGCTCGGGCTCTCCGTGCCCGGCGACCTGAGCGTCATCGGATTCGACGGCGTACGCGTCGACCTGGGCCAGCACGACCTGGCCACGCTCGTTCAACCGGCGGTCGAGAAGGGTCGCGCCGCCGGTCGCGCGGTCATGGACATGCTGGCGGGTCGCGAGGGCGTTGCGGCGAACTTCACGAGCCGGTTCCACGAGGGCAACACGACCGCCCCGCCGGTTATCCACCTGAGTTGACTCAAATGGCGGTCATGTCTTCGCCATAGCGGCCATTTGCGTCAACTCGACGGGGAGTTAAGCCCGCTTCACCAGCGCGTCGAGGGATGCGTTCACTTTCGCGTCGACCACGCGCCGGGATTCCGCCCCGTCGTACCAATCGATGATCTCGCGCGCACCCTGAGCGAAGGGGATCGTCGCGACATAGTCGGGCACGAGCGACTTGACCTTCGAGTTGTCGAATACGACCGAGTGCGCCTTGTCGCCAACAAGCCCGGGGCCCCACTCGGGAATCTCGCGAGCAATGGTCTCGGACGCGACGTGAACGAGTGTCGGCTCGACGCCCGCGGCGTGAGCCAGGATGCGGTAGATGGCATCCCAGGGCATGACATCATCCGACGTGATCTGGAACGTGTCGCCCACCGCGGCCGGATGGCCGAGGAGGCCGACGAACGCCTTGGCGAAGTCGCGCGAGTGGGTGAGCGTCCAGAGTGAGGTCCCGTCGCCATGCACGACGACGGGGAGGCCGCGACGCATCCTGTCGATGATCGTCCACCCGCCATCAATCGGGATCAGCGTCTGGTCGTAGGTGTGGGACGGGCGGACGATCGTGGCCGGGAAACCCGCTTCGCGATATGCCGCGACCAGGGCATCCTCACTGGCGATCTTGTCGCGCGAGTACTGCCAGAACGGGTTCTTGAGCGGTGTCGACTCCGTAATGGGGAGTCGCGCGACGGGCTTCTGGTACGCGGATGCCGACGAGATGTACACGTACTGCGCGGTTCGGCCGGTGAACAGGTCGATGTCGCCGCGCACTTGCGTGGGCAGGAACGAGCGGAAGTTCACGACGACGTCGAAGTCGTTCGAGCCGATCGCCTCGGAGATGGACTTCGCGTCGCCCGCGTCGCCGGTGACATGCTTCGCGCCGGGGATTGGTGGCCGGGCGTCGCTCACTCCACGATTGAGAAGGGTGAGATCGAAGCCACGCTCGATGGCTAGACGACTGACCGATGAACTGATGATGCCATTGCCGCCGATGAACAGGGCGCGTAGAGAAGTCACCGCTCAAGCCTAGATCGCGCGCGGGGGTCACTGGACAACGAGAAGTTTCGTATTTGCCGGCCAGTTGGAGGGAGCTCCCGACGAAGTCCGGGACTGAGAAGCATTTAGGCTGGAGGCCTATGAGCGAAACGACTTCCCCAGTGTCTGGTATTGACGTCAATGAACTCGACCCGGCGGTGCGACCGCAGGATGACCTGTTCCGTCATGTGAATGGAAAGTGGATCGAGCGAACCGAGATTCCGTCGGACAAAGCTCGCTACGGCTCGTTCTATGTTCTCGCAGAGGAAGCCGAAAAGGCCGTCCGCGAGATCATCGAAGGAGCGCACAACGCCCCCAACGGGTCGGAGGAGCGCAAATTCGGCGACCTCTATCTGAGCTTCATGGATGAGGACCGGATCGAGAAACTGGGAGCGGCGCCGCTGGTCCCGCTGCTCGAGCAGGTTGCAGCCATCGACTCCATCTCGTCGTTCCTCGAGAAGCTCGGCGAATTCGAACGCAAGGGCACAAGCGGATTCGTCCAGCTCTTCGTGGACAACGATCCCGGCAACCCCGAGCGCTACCTGGTGTTTGTGGAGCAGGCCGGTCTCGGACTGCCCGACGAGTCGTACTACCGCGAAGAGAAGTTTGCGGACATCCGTGAGAAGTACGTCGAGTACCTCGAGCGCATCCTGACCCTGTCCGGCCTCGACGACGCGAGCACTCGCGCCGGCCGCATTTTCGCGCTCGAGACCGAGATCGCCGGCCATCACTGGGACAACGTGAAGTCGCGAGACAGCGAGGCGACCTACAACCTGCGTTCGTGGGCCGAGTTCGCGGGCGACACCACGGGGGAGTTCGACCTGAACACCTGGCGTGCCGCGGTGGGAGCGCCCGAGGGAGCATTCGATGAGCTGGTCGTGCGCCAGCCGAGTTTCGTTGAGTCGCTGCCGGCGCTGGTTGCGGCATCCGATCTCGACTCGTGGAAGGACTGGCTGGCCTGGCAGGTCATCCGTTCGAACGCGTCGTACCTCAGCTCGAACTTCGTCGACGCCAACTTCGATTTCTACGGCAAGACCCTGACCGGAACCCCCGAGCTTCGCGCTCGCTGGAAGCGCGGGGTCTCGCTCGTCGAGGGCTCGCTTGGGGAGGCCGTTGGACGCTCGTACGTCGAGCGCCACTTTCGCCCCGAGGCGAAGGTCGCGATGGATGAACTGGTCGGCAACCTCGTCGAGGCATACCGCGACAGCATCACCAACCTCGAGTGGATGACGCAGGACACCAGGGCGAAGGCGATCGAGAAACTCGACAAGTTCACTCCGAAAATCGGATATCCCGTGAAGTGGCGCGATTATTCGACGCTGTCGATCACGCCCGACGACCTGCTCGGAAATGTGGCCGCGACCAACGAGTTCGAGTTTCAGCGCGAACTCGGCAAGATCGGCAAGCCGCTGGATCGCGATGAGTGGTTCATGACGCCGCAAACGATCAACGCGTACTACAACCCCGGCTTCAACGAGATCGTGTTTCCCGCGGCAATCCTGCAGTTCCCGTTCTTCGTCGCGGACCGGGACGCGGCATCCAACTATGGAGCAATCGGTGCCGTCATCGGTCACGAAATCGGCCACGGCTTCGACGACCAGGGCTCGAAATTCGATGGCGACGGCAGGCTGACCGACTGGTGGACTCCCGAGGATCGCACCGCGTTCGAAGAGCGCACCGCGTCCCTCATTGAGCAGTACAACGCGCTTGCCCCGCTGCAGACGCCCGACCATCATGTCAACGGTGCTCTCACGATCGGCGAGAACATCGGCGATCTCGGTGGACTCGCGATCGCGTGGAAGGCCTACCTGATTTCCCTCGACGGCACGGAGCCGCCGATTGTCGACGGGTTGACCGGCGCGGAGCGGTTCTTCCTCTCCTGGGCACAGGCATGGCAATTCAAATCGAGGGATGAAGAAGTGATCCGATTGCTTGCGATCGACCCACATTCGCCCAGCGAGTTCCGCTGCAACCAGATCGTCCGTAACATCGACGATTACTACACAACGTTCGGCGTCACTGAGTCGGATGCCCTGTGGCTTGCACCCGAAAACCGCGTCACCATTTGGTGATGCACGCCGCCAGCACCGACTACTGAAGGCACGACTTGGTAGATACGGCACGAACCCGTGAGCGTTGGGATCGGATCCACGATCCCAAGGAACCGAGACACAAGAGCGCCGAGAAGGTCGATAACTTCTCAGGCACTTTTACTGCGCTCGGGGAACTCGCTTACGAAGGTGCCCAGGTCTCCGCGAATGTCGTCGACCTTCGCACCGGTCGGATTCTGGTTTCCATCGATGATCGAATCGTGTTGCCGACGGCCAGTATCGGCAAGATTCTCCTGCTCATCGAGGTGTCGGCCAGGCTGACCGGGCGGGACTTCTCCGGATACGGCATTCTCGACAAGACCCCACGGGACGCGGTCGGCGACTCGGGCATCTGGCAACATCTCCAGGCTCCGGCGCTTCCGGTTACCGACCTCGCGACGATTGTGGGCGCCACGAGCGACAATCTCGCGACCAACGTGCTTCTGCGCCAGGTCGGCCTCGCCGCAGTGCGCGCGCGAACCGAGTCGCTTGGGCTCGCGCGCACCGCGTTGCTCGACCTCGTTCGAGACCAGCGGGGGCCGGATGATGCGCCGCAGCTGTCCGTCGGATCGACAGCCGAGCTGGCGTGGCTGTTCGGCGCCCTTGCGAGGAGCGAGATCGTCGATCCGTTGACGAGTCAGCGGGTAATGGGCTGGCTGTCGCTCAACGCCGACCTGTCGCTGGTGGCCAGCGCGTTCGGCCTTGATCCCCTTTCCCATAGGGGGGTTGACCACAACACGCTTCTTGTGAACAAGACCGGTTCCGACGTCGGCGTTAGGTCTGAGGCCGGCGCGTTGCGAGGGGCGAGATCGTCCCTCGCATACGCGGTTTCCGTGCAATTCAACGACGACGGGCTTCCCGCCCGACTGCGGGCGCTCGACGCAATGCGCACGGTTGGGTACGACCTGCTCGAGTACGTGCACTGAATCACGGATCACGGTTGGGGACGGATTGTTGTCCCACTTTCGGGGGACGTGATACCGTGAGCGTGCACCTGGGATTTGCGAACCCGAATCGCGAATCCGACCCGACAGTGTGTACCAAAGAAGGTGATTGCCCCACGCATTAATCCCGCGCTGGCTCTGGCTCATTCGAGCCGCCAGCGCTGAGTCGCTTACCCCAATCTGGCCGCCTCCCCCGACGACCAGCGCCGCCACCCACGGCGTATTACCGCGCCCTAGCGCGTACCCAACCCGAAATTCCTTCCCCCAAGGAGAACCCGAACACCATGAAGAAACTCTTCGCGGCATCGATGACGGCTGTCGTAGCCGTCGGGCTTGCCCTGGTCGGAGTCGCAGCGCCGGCATCCGCCCACACCACAGGACTTGTAGCATCATCCACCTGCGACGCGGCCACGGGAACGTGGTCTGTCGTCTGGTCGCTCTCCGTCGACCAGGTGCCAGACGGTGTTGAAGCCGAAACGGCGGTGACGGCAACGACGCCGGCATCGTCGACCCTCTCGAGCTCGAACGGTGTCGTCAAAGACAACGCACTCTGGGTCTCAGTCTTCACCGCCGACAGCGCCGCGCATCCGGGAGTGGCGGTGAGAACCGGCAACTGGGGCCCCCTGACCTTCACTCAGACCGGCATCCCCGGCAGCACCCCGCAGGCCAAGGTCACCGCGGTCACCGACTACTCCGACAATGCGCACGTTACCAAGGTCGGCACGGCGTATTTCGGCCGCACCTGTGAGGTCCCCACCCAAAACGACGCGTCTGCCGCGGTGAGTGTGACGCCGGCGAACTGTGATTCGGCCGCGGTGTTGCACCTCGGATCGACCTCGTTCGCCGACTGGGGCACGCCCCAGTACTCGGGCAACACCTACTCCGTGATCGCGACAGCCGAGGGCAACCACCGATTCAGCGATGGCACCGGAGTCTCGACCGACCACAAGTCGAAGGAGTTCACCGGCACACTGGATCCGAAGGTGACTTCCGGATGCTCGTCCCCGCCGTACCCCGATGCGTCGGCGAGCGTCAGCACGACCCCTGCCACATGTTCCGCGCCGCAATCCCTCGTCTACGGCACCGCCGTGAACGCGAGCTTCGATGCTTCGAGTACCGCCAATGGCGCAACCGGCCCGAGTGCATACTCGGTCACCGCGACGGCAGACGACCACCACGCGTTCAGTGGAGGTCAGGCGACGTTGACCTTCACCGGCTACCTGTCGGGCAAGACCCCTTCGCAGTCGAGCAACCCCGCGGCCCCCTGCTACACGCAGCCGCCGCTGTACCCGACGCCGATCTCGCCCGCGCCACCCACGTTCGTCGACTCCTGTGGAACGGCTGACGACGGGTACTCGCTGCCCAACGTCAGCGGAGACCACTTCACCTACCAGGTGAGCGACACGACGACCGACGGAGTCCGCACGGTGACGATTACCGCCGTGCCCGACACCGGATACGAGTTCCCACCTGGCTTTGACGCCACGCCGTGGACTCACACCTTCACTGATGAGCCATGTATCGCTCCGGTACTCGTCGTGCCCAACCCATCCGCGTCAGAGTGTGATGTGACGAGCAACGAAACTGACCTCACCAGCTGGGTCTCGGTAGTGCTCACCGATCACGTGACCTTCGCGATTTACCCGGTCGGCCACCCGGAAGCGGCGGTGACTCTCACGAGCCACATCACGGCGGAGGGCGCGGGCGACTATATCGTCACGGTCGACGCTGACGCGGGCTACTCGATGTCTGACATCGGCGGCACCTGGTCAGGAACCCACCACGAGTGGCCCATCTCGATCGCCGACTCCGACCTATGCCAGCTGCCCACCGGTGCGGTCTTTGACGCCGGAGCAAGTGCCACCCCTGCGGTGTGCATCGCTTCGGGCACGGCTGGCTACGGGACCATCAGCCTGTTGCACGTTCCGTCGCAGAACAGCCTCGGCAAGGTGCAGTACGACATCCAGCTCGATGGCTCAGCCACCGTGCAGCACGTCGGATCGCACGTCACCAAGGTCAAGGAAGCGCCCGGCGACTACACGGTGACCGCGTCCGCTGTCGATTCGATCAACGACGGAATCAACGGCGCAACGGTGTTCCATGTGACCGTCGGCGCGGCGACCACGCTCTGCAGCGTTCTGACGCCGTCGTCGCTGGCGTTCACCGGAACTTCCTCCGGTGGCCCCGGCCTGCTGCTGGCCGGAGGCATGCTGCTCCTCGGAGTGGGCGGCCTCTACCTGCGCCGCCGCTACGGACGCTCGATCAAGTAACCGCAACACATTAATAGCTGCACCACAGTGGATGCCCTCGGCCCGGGAAACCGGCGCCGGGGGCATCCGGCGTCAGTGTTCGGGTGACGCTAGGAGTTCACCCCGACCCACTCCTTGCGCAGGATGCCGTAGACACCGGTGTCGGCCCAGCCGCCCTTGAAGTACATGTCTTCGACAAAGAATGCCTCTTCGCGCATTCCGAGACGCTTGCAGAGCGCAACAGAGGAGTGATTGCGCGGGTCGAGTTCGGCGTGCACGCGATGCAACCCGATTTCCTCGAACGCAATCGCGAGTACCGCTGCGGCGGCTTCGCGGGCGTAGCCGTGGCCCGCGAAATCCGGATGAAGCGTCCAGCCGATTTCGCCGTGCGAGTTTTCGACGCTGGTGATCGTGAAGTAGGAGTCGCCGATGACGCGGCCGGGTACGTCCCCGGTCGCGGCGAGCTCCACCGCGAGCTGAAGGTAGTCGCCGTCCATCTCCAGAGTCGTCGCGCGGGAGTGCTCGGCAACTTTCGTCGCGACTTCGTCGCGGGTTCGCGGATCGAAGAGCAGGTAGCGGCAGACATCCTCACGGGATTGGTAGGCGTAGACGTCGTCAGTATCGGCGGGAGTCATCAGCCGTAGCGTGAGCCGCTCGGTGTGCAGTGGTTCACCGAAGACAAAGGGGAGCACCGGGCTGTCGATCATCTGCCCAGATTAGAACTGCACATCCCGTCCGAGTTGACCCAAATGGCTGTTTTGGTCGCGGAATGGCAACCATTTGCGTCAAGTCGGGCGAAAAAGGCTAAGCGGTGGCCTGATTCTCGTCGTCTTCGGACCCCGCGAGCTCGCCCGTGACCCCGTATACCGCTTCCAGGCCAGCGATGAAGTCCGCTGCACGCCCCTCGAGCGACAATTCGCGCGCCCGAACAGAGGGCGCATGCAACAGCACGCCGGCGAGATGACGAAGCGCCGCTTCGGTTTGGGCGCTGTCATCGCCGCGGGACCGGGCCCGCTCGATCTCGTCGTCGAGCAGATCGAAAATGTGTTTGCGCAGCGCGACGATCGCGGGTTCGATACTGCGCTCGGCGGAGAACCTGGCGGCCGCATCGCCGACGAGTTCGCGTGCCTCGGTTGTCGCGTTGAGAGCCTCGATTGGTGCGTGGATGCTGATGGTTTCGAGATCGAGCAACTCGATGCCCTGCAGCGCGGCGACCGTCGGGTCGACATTGCGAGGTAACCCGAGGTCGATGATCAGCCGACGCTCTTCGCCGACAATGGCGCTCGTTCCGATCACGGTTGACGAGGTGCAGGTGATGATGACATCGGCGCCGAGCATTGCCCCGGGCAGGTCGCGCTCCACTGCCAGTCCATATTTGGTGCCGAAAGCGTCCGCGCGGCCGGACGGAGAGAAGACGCTGAGCATCGTCGCACCGCGATCCCGAAGGGCCGTGACGGTCGTCGCGGCGTACTGCCCGGTACCGACGATGAGCACCCGCGTCAGACTCCAGTCGGTCACCCGGCTCGAGGCCAGGTCGAGGGCGAGTCGAACGAGGGAGCGCCCGGCTCCACCGAGCGCGGTGCGAGCCTTGACGCCGCGGCTGGTCTGCGTCGCGCGCTGGAAAAGTTGTTCAAGCCCGGACGAAGTAGTGCGGTTAGTGCGCGCCAGTTCGAGAGCCCGACGCACCTGCCCCGAGATCTCGTCTTCACCGACGACAACGGACTCGAGCCCGCTGGAGACGGCGAAGAGGTGAGTGATGACGTCTTCTCCGCTGAGCACGCTTACCGCTTCACGGAGGTCGGTGGTCTCTACGCCGCTCGCGGAACTCATCACGTCAACCGTGGCCGCAACGGCGCCGAGTGCCGACGAATCGTCTACCTCGAGGTAGGCCTCAAAGCGATTGCACGTGGCCAGAACTACCGCCCCGCGCACGATGTGCGCGCTTCTGACCAGCGTCTGCGCGGCGTCGGGCGCACCAAAGGAGAGCTTCTCGAGCAGGTCGAAGCTCGCGTTTCGATGGTTTGCGGTAAGGCACAGGAGCACCTCCTAATGTTAGACGCGTGCCTCTGTCCGAAACTCACCCTTTGCTGAATGGCCAAACTGCGAATTCAGCCCTCATTCGTTCCTACCGGGGATACCGGCCGGCTCAGCTGCCGGTCTGGTTCATGCGCCAGGCGGGTCGGTCACTTCCGGAATATAGGGAACTCCGCGTCGGCAATGCCATGCTCGACGCCTGCCTCACGCCCGAGCTCGCGAGCGAAATCACGCTGCAGCCGGTTCGTCGTCACGGCGTCGACGCCGCAATCCTCTTCAGCGATATCGTCATTCCGCTCAAACTCGCAGGCGTAAGCGTCGAGATCGTACCGGGTCGCGGGCCGGTGATCGAGCATCCGATTCGGACGCCTTCGGATGTCGCTGCGTTGCGCCCGCTGGATCCGGATGCCCTCCAGCCGATCATCGACGCCGTCGGGCTGACGGTCTCCCAGCTCGGCAACACGCCTCTCATCGGTTTTGCCGGTGCGCCGTTCACCCTGGCGTCGTACCTGGTGGAGGGTGGACCATCCAAGGACCAGCTTCGCGCGCGCACCCTCATGTTCTCTGACCCGCAAACCTGGGCGACGCTGCTGAACTGGTGCGCGGATGTCACGGGCGCCTTCCTTCGAGCGCAGATTGTTGCGGGCGCCAGCGCCGCACAGCTGTTCGATTCGTGGGTCGGTTCACTCAGCGAGATGAACTACGTTCGTCGGGTCGCGCCGCATTCGAAGCGGGCACTCGATGCGCTCCGCGGACTCGATGTTCCGAAGGTGCATTTCGGAGTCGGATCCGGCGAGGTTCTCTACGCAATGCGCGCGATTGGTGCGGATGTCATGGGAGTCGACTGGCGCATCCCACTCGACGAGGCGAACCGGCGACTGGGCGGCACGGTGCCCCTGCAGGGCAACATCGACCCCGCGCTGCTCGCGGCGCCATGGAAAGTGCTCGAGGCGCATGTGCGAGATGTGGTTGAGCGCGGACGTGATGCACCAAGTCATGTCGTCAATCTCGGCCACGGTGTTCCCCCCGAAACCGACCCGGACGTGCTGACGCGCATCGTGCAGCTCGTGCACGAACTTGACTGACTTCGTCGTCGTTGGCGGCGGCGTCGGCGGGCTGGTCGCGGCACGCCGACTGGTTCTTGCCGGCCGCTCCGTCACGCTGCTTGAAGCGAGCGAGCGGCTGGGCGGCACGGTGACGAGCCACACCGTTGGCGGCATCGTGCTCGACGCGGGAGCCGAGAGCTTCGCCACGCGCGGCGGCACTGTCGTCGCGCTCGCCAAGTCCCTCGGTCTGGGCGACGACGTCGTCGAACCCCTCGCCGAGGGCGCCTGGCTGCAACCCGCGGAGGGTGCCGCATTCCGGCTCCCCGAGAACAGTCTTCTCGGCATTCCCAGTTGGCCGCTTGCCAGTGACGTAATTGCCGCGATCGGGTTTCGGTCCGCGTTCCGGGCGTATGTCGAATCGCTCATCCCCGCGCCGTACGGAGCGAAGTCGGTGACGCTCGGCGAACTCGTGCGGCGCCGAATGGGATCGGATGTTGTTGACCGCCTCGTGAACCCGATCGTTCGCGGGGTCCACAGCGTCGATGCGGATGAACTCGAGCTCGACGCGGCCGCCCCCGGGTTGCGCAAGGCCCTGCTCCGCGTTGGCTATCTCGCCGGAGCCGTTGCCGACCTGCGCCAGACCTCTGCGAGAGCCGGCTCAGCCGTTGCGGGCATCCGTGGCGGGGTTCACCGCCTCGTCGACAACCTTGGGTCCGACCTTTCCCGATTCGGGGTGGACGTGCGGCTGGGCGTTTCCGCGGCCTCGGTCGAGGCCGATTCCGTCACGACAGCGGATGGCGAACGCATCGACGGCACCGTCATCGTCGCGGCACCTGGCCTGCTCGGCGGCGGCACCGCCCCCGGGCGTCGAGTGGTGCTTGCGACCCTGGTGGTCGACGAGCCGCGATTGGATGCCGCCCCGCGCGGAACGGGAGTGCTCGTCGCCGACGGAGCTCCGGGCATCCGGGCGCGGGCGCTCACGCATGCGACGGCGAAGTGGCGGTGGCTCGCCGAGGCGGCCGAGGGAAAGCACGTGCTGCGGCTCTCCTATGACGCCGATGCTGCTGACGACGTCGATCTGGCTGAGATTGCCAGAGCGGATGCGAGCGCGCTGCTGGGCGTGCCACTCGACCCGTCGAGCACCGTCGACTTCGCGCGAGTCGCATGGTATCGGCCGGGGCGCGAAAGATATACCCCTAACGGCATGCTTGTCGTTGGTGAGACGATCGCGGGTACAGGGATAGCCAGCATTGTCGCCCAATCGGAAGCTCTGGCTGGGAGTTTGGTCGATGACTCCAATGGATAGTCGGGACTACGCTTGTGGCAACGTGCTCGACAATTTGTTAGGGAGAACACCATGAAAGGCAAGATCCTTTTGGTGGTTGGCCTCGGGGTCGGCTATGTACTCGGAGCTCGCGCGGGTCGCGATCGCTACGAGGAGATCAAGAACGCCGCGCAGAAGTTTTGGAGTGACCCGCGGGTTCAGAAGCAGGTCAATCAGGCCGAAGATTTCGTGAAGGACAAGGCGCCCGACGTGGCGGAGTTCCTCTCGGATGGCGCGAAGAAGGTCGTGTCTCAGGTCGCGGGCGCGAAGAAGCCGGCCGCGCGCAAGCCATCGTCAACCAGGACTTCGACCGCGAAGAAGTAAGCCATGACCGAGACCCAGCGTGACCGGAAGCGTTCTCTGTTCCAACTGATCAGTGACGTTCCGACGCTCGTTCGCGAGTTGGTTCAGGGCGAGATCGAGCTGTTGAAAGCGGAGATGATCCGCAAGCTCAAAGCGCTGGGCATCGGTGCCGGTTTGATCGCCCTGGCCGCCGTAATCCTCCTGTTCTTCATCGGCGTTCTGCTGACCGCGGCGGTTCTCGGTCTTGCGACCGTGATGCCCGGATGGCTGGCCGCGCTGATTGTGGCGTTCGTACTTCTGGTTGTCGCAGCGATCATTGGGTTCATTGGTTACCAGAGGCTCAAGAAGGGCATTCCGCCGGTTCCGACGGAGACAATTTCAGGACTCAAGAAAGACCTGCGCGTCGTAAAAGGCGTGGGAAAGCGAGAGACAACATGACTGACGAAGACATCCAGGCCAAGGTCGCGGCAACGCGGGCGAACCTCGAAAACACGCTCGACGCGATCGAAGACAAGTTCAACGTGCCGAAACGGGTCGGTGACCTCACTAATCGGGTCCAGGAATCCTACGAACGCAACCCCGTGCCATGGATCGTTGGCGCGGTCGGACTCGCTGGTGCCGTCATAGGCCTTGTGGCCTGGGCTCTGTCGTCGTCTGACGACTAGCCGGCCACTCACGACAGGAAGCCGAAGTGGCACCGGACGACCCGCGCGACGATCTCGAGTACGTGTACTCGCTGCCGTCTGTGCACGCGGGTCCCGATGGGCAGCCGGCCGCGCCGTCGAACCAGCGCATCCATACGGTCGCGATCGCGTTGTTCGTCGTCGCTGGGATACTGCTTCTGGCGTACGTCGGCGACCTGATCCTTTCGCATCATGATGTGGCACCCCTGCGACTCTTCGGCGCGATCAGCGGGGCCGTCGCAATCTTTCTCGTGCGGCAGTTTCCTCGACCGCGAGCGCCGAGTGAGTAGCTCGCTGCTGAGAATTCGCCGAGCGCGCTGCCACTGGACGCCCTGAATTAGACGCACGCCGCCGCGCGGGGGAGGATAGAAGCCATGAACTCCCGCGCCGAATCCAGCGCAGGTACGCCCGAGACCGCCGAGTTGGGATACACGCTCTGGTCGGTCCTGCGACGTGACCCGGCCAACCCCACTTCCACCGGCGACCTCTCTGCCGCAATCGCGGCTGTTTCGGCCGCGGGCGTCACAATTCGCGGCTTCTACGACGTGTCGTCGATTCGCGCGGACGCCGATCTCATGATCTGGCTTCACGGTCCAGATCCGCAGGTTTTGCAGTGGGCGCTCCGTGAATTGCGCCGCGCGCCGCTACTGCGCAGCCTGCTCCCCACGTGGAATGTCATGGGCGTTCATCGCGACGCCGAGTTCACCAGTAACCACCTGCCCGCGTTCATGCGCGGCAAGGAGCCGCAGAAGTGGCTCACGGTTTACCCATTCGTGCGCAGCTACGAGTGGTACCTGCTTCCCGACGACGAGCGTCGCGCGATGCTCGGCAGCCACGGGCGCAAGGGCGCGGAGTTCCCGCAGGTTCTCGCGAACACTGTCGCCTCGTTCGCGCTCGGCGACTACGAGTGGATCCTCGCTCTCGAGGCGCCCGAGCTCGTCGACCTGGTCGACCTGATGCGTCACCTGCGCCAGACGGATGCCCGTCGGCACGTGCGAGAAGAAATCCCGTTCTATACCGGTCGCCGCATCGAGGCGAGTGAGATCCCCGAGGTCCTGGCGTGACGATTACCAACGGGCTCGTGCCCGGTGCGTCGATGGCCGCTCGAAGCGGTGCCGAGCACGTCGAGGTCGCTGTCGCTTACGACGCGATTCTGCTCGCGAGCTTCGGTGGCCCTGAGGGGCAGGATGACGTCATCCCGTTTCTGCGCAATGTCACCCGCGGTCGCGGCATCCCGGAGGAGCGACTCGAAGAGGTCGCACACCACTACCGCGCTTTTGGCGGCATCAGTCCGATCAACCAACAGAACCGCGAGCTGAAGGCCGCCCTCGAGGCCGAGCTCGCCCGTCGCGGAATCGACCTGCCGGTGCTGTGGGGCAACCGTAACTGGGAGCCGTATGTCAGTGATGCCCTGACCGAGGCGAAGAACCGCGGCTTCAGCAAGCTCATTGCCATCGGCACGAGCGCCTACAGCTCGTATTCCAGCTGCCGCCAGTACCGCGAGGACTATGCCGCCGCGCTTGAGACCACCGGATTCGACGGCGAGATCGAGATCGACAAGGTGCGTCAGTTCTTCGACCACCCCGGGTTCGTACAGCCGTTCATTGACGGGGTGCGAGACGCCTTGACCGATTTCGCCGGCCGACACGTCGCGGACTCCGACGTTCACGTGCTGTTCTCGACTCACAGCATCCCGGTGACGGATGCGGCAAAGAGCGGTCCCGCTGATCGCGGCTTCGGGGCCGGTGGTGCGTACGAGGCGCAGCACCTCGCTGTCGCCGAGGTCGTCATGGCTGCGGCGAGCTCGACGCCCTACTCCTGGGATCTCGTCTACCAGTCGCGCAGCGGCCCGCCCACTCAACCCTGGCTCGAGCCGGATGTGAACGACCGCATCCGGGAGCTCGCGGCGAATGGCACGAAGGCGATCGTCATCGTGCCGCTCGGCTTCGTTTCGGACCACATGGAAGTGAAGTGGGATCTCGACACCGAGGCGATGGAGACCGCAGCGGATGCGGGCGTGCTCGCGATTCGCGTGCCGACTCCGGGCATCCATCCCGACTACGTCAGCGGACTCGTCGATCTCGTGCTCGAACGCGTGAATGGCGTTCCCACGGTCGATCGCCCCGCACTCACAGATCTGGGCCCGTGGTACGACGTGTGTCGGCCCGGATGCTGCGAGAACGTGCGCCTCGGCTTCAAGCCCGCGCTCGCGGGGCTGGCGCCATGAGAATCGGAACCCGTGGCAGTGCGCTCGCGCTTGCGCAGACCCGCGCGGTGGCAGCGGCGCTCGAAAAAGCCGGGACGCCCGTCGAACTCGTCACCATCACGACCGAGGGCGACACCTCGAAGGCCTCGCTCGCCAGCCTCGGGGGCACCGGCGTGTTCGCCAGCGCGCTGCGCGACGCCCTGCTCGATGGTCGCGTGGATGCCGTGGTGCACTCACTCAAAGACCTCCCGACGCAGCCTCATCCGGGCCTGGTCATCGCCGCGATCCCGAAGCGCGAGGATCCTCGCGACGCCCTCTGCGCCCGTGACGGAGCAACCATTGACACGCTTCCCCCGGGTTCGCGGGTCGGTACGGGCTCTCCGCGCCGCCGGGCCCAGCTGCGAGCTCGACGCCCTGACCTCGACGTGGTCGACATCCGCGGCAATGTCGACACCCGTCTCGGCAGGCTGGCGGCAGACGCGGCCGACCGGCTCGACGCTGTCGTGCTTGCGGCCGCCGGGCTGAGTCGCCTCGGTCGCCTCGAAGCAGTCACTGAATACTTCGGGATCGACGGCTGGCCCACCGCGCCGGGCCAGGGAGCCATCGCTATCGAAGTACGTGCGGGTGAGGAGAAGAGCGTCCGCGCGCTGGACCACGGCCCGACCCGAACCACCGTCGAAGCGGAGCGCGAGGTACTTGCGCTTCTTGAAGCCGGATGCGCTGCGCCGATCGGGGCGCACGCCCTGATCGAGGATGGCTTGCTGTTCCTGAGCGCTCGCGTGTACAGCATCGATGGCTCCGAGCGATTGACCAGCTCGCACGCCCTGTATCTTTCTGACGTGACGAATCCCGCTTCTGAGCTTGCCGCTCGCGTTGCCCGCGAGCTCCTCGACGCCGGCGCCGCCTCCCTCGTGCCCCTCGGGTCCAGCTCGTGATCGCCGAGAAGCCGCTGGCCGGATGGCGCGTCCTCGTGCCCCGAGGCGGAAAGTGGGGCGACGGAGTTGCGGCGACGCTGAGGAGTTACGGCGCCATTCCGGTCATAGCGCCGATGATCAACTTTGCCGCATCCGATGACGAGGCTGAGCTCGCCGCTGCGCTCCACGAGCTGCAGTCGGGTGCATTCGACTGGATCGTTATCACGAGCGCGACGACCGTCGACGTGTTGATGAGCCAGCGTGTATCAATCCCAGAGCGCACGAAGATCGCCGCCGTCGGTGAAACAACCGGTGCCGCGCTCACTCTGGCCGGATACCGCGTCGACTATGTCCCGGAGATCGACAATTCCGCCCGGGGGCTCGTGAAGGAGTGGCCGCGCTCGGACATCGCCGGGCGCGTGCTCATCCCGCAGTCCGACATCGCCGAACCGACGCTGGTGAGCGGCCTCACCGACCTTGGCCTTAACGTGCAATTCGTCTCGGCGTACCGCACGGTCGGCGTTCCGGTCGCCGACCACATCCACACTGATGTCGCGTCCGGCCGTATCGGAGCCATCCTGGTCACTTCCGGCAGTGTCGCGCGGCAGATCGCGAGTCAGCTCGCGCCGCTTCCCGCGCAGACCCTCGTCGCCTGTATCGGTCCACGAACCGCCTATGACGCCCGCGCTGCCGGGCTGACCGTGCACGTGATCGCGGAGTTCCGGTCTGCGACCTCACTCGTCGAGGCGCTCGTCGACCACGCGAACAATCCGACCGCGATGGAGAATCAGGATGTCTGATCCGTTGCACCCCCTGCTGCGCCCGCGTCGCCTCCGGGCCACGCCGGCTCTTCGTCAACTCGTTGCCGAGACGCGGGTTGACCCGCGCGATCTCGTGCTGCCGATGTTCGTTCGTGAGGGAGCAAAGGAGCCGGTGCCCATCGATTCGATGCCCGGCGTCGTGCAGCACACGCTCGAGAGCCTCCGACCCGCACTGGTCGAGGCTGCCGAGGTGGGTATCGGCGGCGTCATGTTGTTCGGAATACCCGAGCACAAGGATGCGCGCGGCTCGGGCGCAGTCGATCCGAAGGGCATCCTGAACGTCGCGACCCGCGTTGCTGTCGAGACGATCGGCGACGCTCTTGTCGTGCAGACCGACCTCTGCCTCGACGAGTTCACCGATCACGGGCACTGCGGAATTCTCGCCGCTCCGACTGGCCCTGGTGCTGAACCGGTGATCGACAACGACGCGACACTTGAGGTCTACCGCGAGATGGCGCTGGCCCAGGCGGATGCCGGATCGCAGCTTCTCGGCCTGTCCGGAATGATGGATGGTCAGGTTGCGGCCGTGCGCGACGCGCTCGACGGGGGCGGCTTCTCGAACACGGCGGTGCTCGCCTATTCGGCGAAGTATGCCTCGGTGTTCTATGGGCCATTCCGCGAAGCCGTGCAGTCGTCGCTGGTCGGAAACCGCCGAACCTACCAGCTCGACCCGAGTAACCGTCGTGAGGGGTTACGCGAAGTCGAGCTGGATATCGCCGAGGGTGCCGACATCGTCATGGTCAAACCCGCGATGAGTTACCTCGATGTTCTCGCAGATACGGCCGCGTTCTCGAGCGTTCCCGTGTGGGCCTACCAGGTCAGTGGTGAATACTCGATGATCGAAGCGGCGGCGGCCAACGGCTGGATCGACCGCGAACGCGCGATCCACGAGAGCGTCCTCAGCATCCGTCGAGCCGGCGCGGACGTCGTGCTTACCTACTTCGCGGTCGAGCTGGCGAGGTCGTTGAGGTATCCGGCACGACGATCCGGGCGGCGCGCCAAGTGATCGGCAACGACCGGCAGTTCGCGCGAGCCCAACAGTCGATTCCGGGTGGCGTTAACTCGCCCGTCCGCGCGTATGGGTCGGTCGGTGGAACGCCGCGCTTCCTCGTGTCGGCCAGGGGAGCGTATGTGACGGATGTCGAGGGTCGCGAGTACGTCGACCTCGTCAGTTCGTGGGGTCCGGCGATTCTCGGGCACGCGCATCCGGCGGTCGTCGAAGCCGTGCAGGCCGCGGCCGCCCGTGGGCTCTCCTTCGGAGCGTCGACGCCAGGCGAAACCGAACTGGCCGAACTCGTGCGCGAGCGGGTCACCAACCCGGCCCGCCGCGAGGAAGACCCGCCCCAGGCGCCAATCGAGAAGATCCGACTGGTGTCGACAGGCACAGAAGCGACCATGACCGCGATGCGGTTGGCGCGCGGCTTTACCGGTCGCGACCTCATTGTCAAGTTCGCGGGCCACTATCACGGTCACTCCGACGGATTGCTCGCCGAGGCGGGGTCGGGCGTTGCAACGCTCGCACTTCCCGGCTCGGCCGGAGTCACCGCCGCGACCGCCGCGCAGACCCTGGTCGTACCGTACAACGACCTCGAGACGATCAAGAACGTCTTCGCGCTCCACCGCGACCGGATCGCCGGCGTGATCGTCGAGGCGGCGGCGGCAAACATGGGCGTCGTGCCTCCCGTTCGCGGTTTCAACCGCGAACTGTCGCGTCTGACGCGCCAGAACGGTGCTCTGCTCATTCTCGACGAGGTGTTGACCGGCTTCCGGGTCGGGCAGGCGGGATGGTGGGGGCTGGAGGCTTCGCAGGTCGTTCACGATGGTGGCGGATGGCAACCGGATCTCGTCACCTTCGGCAAAGTCATCGGCGGCGGACTGCCTCTCGCGGCACTCGGCGGTCGGCAAGACGTGATGGACTTCCTCGCCCCGCTCGGCCCGGTCTATCAGGCCGGCACCCTGAGCGGTAATCCCGTCGCCGTCGCAGCGGGCATTGCAACGCTTCGGGCGGCGACTCCCGCCGTGTACGACAAGCTGAACGCGACCGCGAACACCATTGCCGACGCGGTTTCCGCCGCACTCGAGACCGAGGGCGTCGAGCACGTTGTCCAGCGCGCAGGCAACCTGTTCTCGTTTGCGTTCACCTCGACTCCGCCCCGCGATTACGAGCAGGTGAAGGCACAGCAGGCCTTCCGCTACGCGCCGTTTTTCCACGCCATGCTCGACGCGGGGATCTCGCTGCCACCGTCGGTGTTCGAGGCCTGGTTTGTCTCGGCCGCACACGATTCCGCGGAGATCGATCGCATCCTCTCGGCGCTTCCCGCGGCCGCAAGGGCAGCCGCCGCCGCTAAGGCCTAGCCTCGCCGTCCTCGCTTCGCTCCCGCATGGACTACGCCGTGGCGGCCGCGATTGCGAGAGCCACGATCGCGAGCAGCGGGATGAGCCCCTGCGTGAGCGCCGCGCGAGCGAGCTTCGGGTTCGAGACGAGCAAAACAACGGATGCCGCGAGCATGCTCCCGAGGCACACGAACGCGAGCGCGAATCCGGCCTGCAGCAACGATGGTTGGGAGAGGAACACCAGCCCGATCACGGTGCCGATCGCGAGGAACAGGTTGTAGAACCCCTGGTTCAGCGCGAGCGGCTGGGTCGTCGCAGCCTCATCCGCCGTTTTGAGTCCGAACCGCCGCCAAACCGTCGGCCTTGTCCACAAGACGCTCTCCATTACGAAGATCACAACGTGCAAGAGGCTTGCGATGGCGCCGAGTATGACGCCGAGGTCAAGAAGTATGCCGGTCATGAGCGTTAGTGTGGCACGGATCAGCGCAAACGCTGTGTATCGGGAACCCGGCCGGCGCTAGGAACCCTGCGCCTCGACCGAGATAAAGTTCCACTTCTCCCAGGTCTCGATTCGGCTCGCGTAGTCAGCTTTCGCCGTGCCGAGCGGGCTGGTGCCGAAGAAGACGCGCAGGGGCGGCTCATCGGCATCCACGAGCTGGAGCACGGCGTTGCCCGTGGCAGCCGGGTTGCCCGCCGCACCGAGTCGGGCCTTACGTGCCTCGGCAGCCTTCGCGCGGAACTCGTCGTACGCCGGATTCTGCTTCGAGCGCTTGGCGGACGACCCGCCCCAGTCGGTCGAGAAGCCGCCAGGCTCGATCAGCGTGACGTGGATGCCGAAGTCGGCAACCTCCGCGGCGAGCGCCTGGGAGAACCCCTCGAGGGCCCACTTCGAGGCGTGGTATGCGCCGATGTTCGGGAACGCGGAGATCCCGCCGATCGACGACACCTGGATGATGTGACCGCTGCCTTGCTCGCGCATGAACGGAAGCGCGGCCTGCGTTACCCACAGGGCGCCGAACAAATTCGTTTCGAGCTGGTCGCGAGCTTCCTTCTCGCTGAGCTCCTCGATCATCCCAAATTGTCCGTATCCGGCGTTGTTGATCACGACATCGAGGCTGCCGAACACGTCGTGTGCACGAGCGACGGCAGCGAAGTCGGCGTCGCGATCGGTGACGTCGAGTTCGAGGGGAAGCACCGCGTCCCCGTACTTGTCGACCAGCTCGGAGAGGCTGTCGAGATTGCGCGCGGTTGCTGCGACGCGGTCACCGCGGTCGAGTGCCGCGATCGCCCACTCGCGGCCGAAGCCACGCGAGGTACCTGTGATGAACCAGTTCTTTGTCATCATTCGAGCGTAGAACTTGGAGTGCGCTCCAAGTCAAACTCGGGTGTTATCCGAAGAGCACTCGTACTTCTTCGTAGCGGTCGTCTGGCACCGTCTTCAGTCGGCCGAGTGCCTCCTCGAACGAGACATGCACGATGTCGGTGCCTCGCAGCGCGACCATGCGACCCCAGTGACCCTCGACGACAGAGCGCATGGCGGCCATGCCGAGTCGGGTCGCGAGAACGCGGTCGAAGGCCGACGGCGTTCCGCCACGCTGGATGTGGCCCAGTGTGGTCGCGCGCGTCTCGATGCCGGTCCGCTGCTCGATGATCGGCGCGATCAGTTCGCCGATGCCGCCGAGGCGGGGGCGGCCGAAGGCGTCGAGTCCGCGCTCGGAGTGGGCGTCATCCATGTTGTCGAGGGCGAAGCCTTCCGCGACCACGACGAGGGGCGCGCGCCCACGATCGTGGGCCTCGGTGACCCAGGCGCAGATCTGATCGATGGTGGTCTTCTGCTCCGGGATCAGAATGACGTGGGCGCCTGCGGCCATTCCCGAGTGCAGAGCGATCCAGCCGACGTGCCGACCCATGACCTCCGCCACCATGCACCGGTCGTGAGCGTCTCCCGTGGTGCGCAGGCGGTCCATCGCATCCGTCGCGATCTGCACCGCGGTGTCGAAGCCGAACGAGTAGTCGGTTGCGTCGAGGTCGTTGTCTACCGTCTTGGGAACGCCCACGATTTTGATGCCGGCATCCGTCAGCCGTTTCGCGGCGGCGAGAGTGCCCTCTCCGCCGATAGCGATCATGGCGTCGATGCCGTTCTCGCGCATCACCTGGTTGACCCGATCCACCCCGCCGATGCCGTCGAATGGGTTGGTGCGAGAGGTGCCGAGAATCGTTCCACCCTGCTTGCTGATGCCCTTGACCTCGCTGAGGCCGAGCGGAACGATGTCCGCCTCCACGACACCGCGCCAGCCGTTGCGGAAGCCGACGAAGTCGAGGCCGTGCACCTGGATGCCCGTAAACACTGCGCCGCGGATAACCGCGTTCAGCCCGGGTGCGTCGCCGCCGCTGGTGAGGATTCCAATTCTCATGGTGCTATCTTGCCCGACATTGGCGCCTTATCCTTGCGGGCGTCGAAGTGCAGCGAATCGACAAGCCGCCTATACGAGCGCGTGAATTGCGCACGTTGTGCGGGGTGCGTGCTCATCGCAGACGACGAGTTGCTGACGGCAGGCTGCATCAGCGCAGTTCTCCATGCGGTGGGTGGCCTCGCCGCAGACGTAGCAGTGACCGATCACCGCGGCTTCGTCGCTGAAATCGATCGACTTGCGTTCGTCGAACACATAGAGCGACCCCTGCCAGAGTCCACTGTCGCCAAACGTCTCGCCGTACTTCACGATGCCGCCGTCCAGTTGGTACACCTCACTGAATCCGCGATTCACCATCAGCGAACTCAGGACTTCGCAGCGGATGCCCCCGGTGCAGTAGGTGACGATCGGCTCGCCCTTGAGATGGTCGTAGACGCCGCGATCGAGCTCAGCCACGAACTCGCGAGTGTTCGCAACGTTCGGAACGACGGCATCCGCGAAACGTCCGATTTCTGCCTCGAATGAGTTGCGCCCGTCGAAAAAGGTGACCTGCTTCTGCTCAACGAGCTCATGCAGCTGCTCGGGAGTGAGCTTCGTGCCGCCGCCGACGACACCGTTGCGATCGACGCGCAGTTCGCCGGGTGCCCCGAAGCTCACGATCTCGTCCCGCACGCGTACTGACAACCGCGGGAAGTCGCCGCCGCCGCCCTCGCTCCACTTGAAATCGATGTTCTTGAACGCGGGGAACTGGCGCGTCTTTCTGACGTACTTTTTGACATCCTTCAGCTCGCCGCCGACGGTGCCGTTGATGCCATCCTTCGAAATCAGGATGCGCCCCTTCAGTCCCAGCGACTCGCACAGGTCGCGCTGCCACAGCCGAATCGCATCGGGGTCGGCAAGTGGCGTAAAGACATAAAAGAGCAGGATCTTCGGAACGGCCACCCCGAAAGCCTAACTTTCATAATTCGGGAGTTGGTGTGGATGGTGTGGGCGGGAGGACGTAACCTCGGTGCATGGATGCGGCGAGCCAGGTGAGCGCGGATGCGGTGCCCCGCCGCATCGTGTACGTCCCTCGACATCCGCTGAACCTCCGGCAGACGCTTTCTCCACTGGCCCGCGGCAGCATGGACCCCACTCACCGGTGGGAGGGCGCGGCACTGTGGCGTACCGTCAACACCGTTCTTGGTGCCGCGACGTTGCACCTTGTCGAGCGGGCGGGCGAGATTCACGCGACGGCGTGGGGACCGGGCGCCGAGATCGTGTTGGACGGCGTGCCAGAACTCTGCGGGCACGGCGACGATTGGGACGGGTTCGACGTGTCTGGCAACGGCTTCCTCGCCGAATTGCTGCGCAAAGCGCCCGGCTTGCGACTGTTGCGCACGAATTCTGTGTTCGAAGCCATGCTCGCGGCGATTCTGGAGCAGAAGGTCACCGGCATCGAGGCTCGTCGTGCGTGGCGCTACCTCATCACGAAGTACGGAGCCGTGCCGCCCGGTCCGGCGCCGCAGGGCATGCGGGTGTTTCCCGACGCGGGGGTGTGGCGGCGCATCCCGTCGTGGGAGTGGCACCGGGCCGGCGTCGGGCCGCAGCGATCTGAGACGGCGGTGCGGGCGTCATCCGTCGCGGCGTCGCTCGAGCGCACTCTCTCGCTGGGACGAGGTGGTGCGGAAGTGGCTCAGAAGTTGCGTTCTCTGCCGGGAGTCGGCGTGTGGACCGCAGCCGAAACTACCCAGCGTTCCCACGGTGACCCCGATTCTCCGAGCGTCGGTGACTACCACCTTCCTGCCATCGTCGGTATCGCGCTGATCGGCAAGCCCGTCGATGACGACGGGATGCTCGAGCTGCTCGCGCCGTATGCGGGCCACCGCCAGCGCGTGATGAGGCTCATCGAGGTGAGTGGAGTGCGCAAACCGATGCGCGGACCACGGATGACCATCCAGGATCACCGGCGTCACTGACCCCGGCTACCGCTTTGGCACGCAAGCCGAGTAGACGTAGCGCGTGCTCTGCGGAGTGGCGAGGTCGCAATCGCGGAGGATGGTCATGGCCGGTGGCGGCGGAGAGCGCGACCGCTCCCGCCAGAAGCAGATACCCGGTCGGGCTCGCGCTTTTGAGCGAGATTCGACGACTCGGATGTCCCATGCGTGCACCCTGCCTGTGGAAGGTGCACAGCCCAAGGCACACTTTTGTCGAGCGAGGGTAGCGTGTCGGGCGTGAACATGATCTTTCGTACCCTCCTCGTGATGTGGAGGAGCCGCCGCGCGAAGCGTCTGTCGATGCTCAGCGTCTCGCGGTTGAGGTTTCGGGTGTGGCCGAGCGACCTCGACATCCTCGGGCACATGAACAATGGGGTCTACTTCTCGTTCATGGATCTTGGCCGGATGGACCTTGTCATCCGTGCCGGCGCCTGGGAGATCTTCAACACCAAGGGCTGGATGCCGGTGGCTGCGAGCGAAACCATGAGCTTTCGACGGTCGCTGCAGCCGTGGCAGATCTTCGAACTGCAGACCCGCATCGTCGGCTACGACGAGCGCGCCGTGTATATGCAGCAGCGGTTCGTCGTGGACGGCGACGTCTACGCGGAGGGCGTCGTTCGTGGGCGCTTCGCGCGCAAGACGGGCGGCACCGTGACGATGGAGGAGCTCGGAGATGTGCTCGGTATTGATTCGACCGGGTTTCCACCACCCGAGTGGGTCACGACCTGGGCGAAGGATGCGGCGCTGCCGCCGAGCAGGGCGACCCACCGCAGCGACTGGGCATAGCTCAGACCGGCTCAGGGACCAGCGCCGGCTCAGGCTCCAGCAGGCGAGAAACCGTGGACGAAGATGCCCCTCGGGTCGTGCGCGGTTCGCACTGCGTCGAGTTGGTCGCGAATGGCCGGCGGCCACGCACTGTCGAAGTGAGCCTGCGACTCGATGTTGCCCGCGAAGTTGATATTCGTCTCCGGCGACACCCACTCGGCGATGGCATCGAGAAGCGCCGAACCAGCTACGGGCAGTACGGACTCGAACAGGTCGGGATTTGGCGCACCGATCGCCTGCAGCGTGAACCCGGATGCGCGGCCGCCGACCGCGGATCCGCCCGCGACATCTGTTTCGGTCGCGCCACCCAGGTGCCGAATCTCGACCCCGATGAGTGGCGACTGCGTGCCGGCACCCACCTGCGACAGGAGGGCCGTGACAAAACGCTGATCGATGGACGAGAGCAGTCGCCCCAGCCCCCAGGCTGCGGTTGGCTGGGTCGGGTCGTTGTGGATCTGAGCAATATCGCCC
>JAUZFR010000069.1 GCA_030840335.1 Actinomycetota bacterium
GCGACGAAGGAGCAGCCGTAACGAAACCCCTGCCACTTCGATGTGACGGGGGTTTCGTTACGCGAAGCGCCCCAGCGGGCACTGCGCTACTCAACCAACAACACCGCGAAGCGCCGTAGACGGCGCTGCGCTACTCAACCAACAACAAAGACAGAAGCGCCCCACCGGGCGCTGCGCTACTCAACCGACAACAGGGCGAAGCGCCCCAGCGGGCGCTGCGCTACTCAACCAACGACAGGGGATCCGCCGAAAACGATCAATGACAGCGCCACTGCGACCGCCGCGGGCTTCTCGACTCCTTCAATTTCGAAGGTGACCGACTGGGTCAGGCGGGCGCCCTGCGGCGTCGGCGTCACATCCGCGATCTCGACGTGAACGCGCACGCGGCTGTCGACGGGCACCGGGCTCAGAAATCGCACCCGATCGAGTCCGTAGTTGATCACCGTCGGGTTTCCGTCGAAGCTCATCAGCCCGAACAGCAGCCCCGACAGCAGCGAGAGCGTCAGGTAGCCGTGCGCAATTGTGCCGCCATACGGGCCGGATGCCGCGCGCTCGAGATCGACGTGGATCCACTGGTGGTCGCCCGTCGCATCCGCGAACGTGTCGATGCGCTTCTGGTCGATGAGGATCCACTCGCTGGTCTCGGCCGGGCGACCGACCGCAGCAATCAGGTCATCAACGGATGCGAAGTGGCTCACGACTTCGGCCCCCCAGCGACGTAGAGCACCTGACCGGAGACGAAGGACGCCTCGTCACTCACGAAGAACGACGCGGCCGCTGCAATGTCCTCGGGCTCGCCCCACCGACCGACCGGGATCTCCTTCGCCGCGGCGGTCATGAAGTCCTCGAAACTCATCCCGATTCGGGCTGCGGTCTCGCGCAGCATGTCGGTCGCGATCATGCCAGGCGCGATCGCATTCGCGGTCACGTTGTAGCGGCCGAGTTCGATGGCGAGCGTCTTCGTGAAGCCCTGGATGCCTGCCTTGGCCGCCGCGTAGTTGGCCTGGCCGCGATTGCCGAGTGCAGAAATCGACGACAGGTTGACGATTCGACCCCACTTCGCTTCAACCTGGAACTTCTGAACCGCCCGCGACATCAGAAACGCGCCGCGCAGGTGCACGCCGATCACGGCATCCCAGTCGTCGTCAGTCATCTTGAACAGCAGGTTGTCACGCAGGATGCCCGCATTGTTGATGAGGATGGTCGGCTTCCCCAGGTCGGCAACGATGCGCTGCACGGCGGTCTCGACGGCATCCGAGTCCGCGACATCCGCCCCGACTCCGATCGCGTCGCCGCCCGCCGCGACGATGCGATCAACTGTCGCCGTCGTGTCGGCTGCCCTGAGGTCGATCACGGCCACCTTGTTACCGTCTGCCGCGAGTCGTTCGGCGATCGCGGCTCCGATGCCGCGGCCTGCTCCGGTGACGATGGCGGTTCTGTTGTCAGTCATGACTCTCCTTGTGGGTCGGCATCTGCATTGTTGGGGCTGGATTGGCGCTAACTGGCGTGGGCCGGTCGGTGCAGCTCGGCCTTGCCGAGCGAGTTGAGGTGGACTTCATCCGGTCCGTCGGCGATGCGCAGCGCCCGTGCCCCGGCGAACAGCTCGGCGAGGGGCAGGTCCTGCGACATTCCCGCCGCGCCGAACAGTTGCACCATGTGGTCGACGATGCGTTCGAGCATGGCCGGCACCGCGATCTTAATCGCCTGGATCTCGGCGTGCGCCGCCCGATTGCCCACGTTGTCCATGAGCCAGGCCGTCTTGAGCACGAGCAGCCGGTTCGCTTCGATCTCGATGCGCGCCCGCGCGAACCACTCACGCACGACGCCCTGTTCGGCGAGGGGTCGACCGAAGGCAACACGGGTATTCGCCCGCTCGCGCCCGAGGTCGAGGGCCCGCTCGGCCATGCCGATCGCCCGCATGCAGTGATGGATGCGCCCGGGGCCTAGCCGCGCCTGCGCCATCGCGAAACCTTCGCCTTCGCCGCCGAGCAGGTTCGTCGCCGGAACACGCACGTTCTCGAAGAGCACCTCTGCGTGTCCGCCGTGATCGCGATCGTCAAACCCGAGGAAAGTCAGCGGTCGCACGATCGTCACACCGGCCGTGCCTCGCGGAACGAGGATCATGCTCTGCTGCCGATGGCGGTCGGCACTCGGATCGGTCTTGCCCATCACGATGAGCAACTCCGCGCCTGGGTTCATCGCACCGGTCGACCACCACTTGCGCCCGTCGATCACGAAGTCGTTGCCGTCGCGTCGAATGCGCGTCTCGATGTTGGTGGCGTCGGATGACGCGACATCCGGCTCCGACATGCAGAACGACGAGCGGATGCGGGCGTCGAGCAACGGCTCCAGCCAGCGGCTCCGCTGCTCCTCCGTGCCGTACACCGCGAGGAGTTCGGCGTTGCCGGTGTCGGGCGCCGCGCTGTTGGTCGCGATAGGACCGAGGCGAGGACTGCGACCGAGCATTTCGCACACCGGCGCATACTGCAGATTGGTGAGGCCGGCGCCCAGCTCTCCCGTCAGGAACAGGTTCCAGAGCCCGCGAGCGCGAGCATCCGCCTGCAGCTCGGTGACGATTAGCGGGGGCGACCAGACTCCCGGATACTCCGCGAGCTGCGCGGCCAGCACCGGTTCGGCGGGATATACCTTTTCGAGCATGAATCGATCGAGCTTCGCGAGAAGGGTCGTCGTGGTGTCGTCCAGGGCGAAGTCCATGGCTAGTTCGCTTCCGTGAGATAGCGGCGTCCGGCCATGGCGTTCGGGGTCACGAGCGAGCCGATGGCGTCGAAACCGTCGCCAACCGTCTGCCCGGCCCTATGCCGAAAATGGATGCCCTCGAGAATTACCGCGAGCTTGAATGCGGCGAGCGCGAGGTACCACGGCAACTCGGGCACCTCGACCCGCGCGGCCTCTGAGTAGACCGCGACCAACTCCTCGAAGGACGGGTAGCCGTCCTCGGCAAACACCGAGGTCGCGACGACGCCCGGTGGCACGCCGTCGAAACCGTTGAGATTCCAGTACAAGCCGAACAGCCCGAGATCGGTGAGCGGGTCGCCGAGGGTCGCCATCTCCCAGTCGAGGATCGCGCTGATGGTCGGCTCGCCCTCAACGTCGATGACGAGCGCGTTGTCGAGCCGGTAGTCGCCGTGCACGATCGAGGAGCGGCCGGCCCCCGGAATGCCGTCCTGTAGTTCGTGCTGCAGCGCATCCAGCTCGGGGATGTCGCGACTTCGTGACCCGTCATACTGGCGTCCCCACCGCTCGAGCTGCCGCGCGAGGAAGCCCTCCGGTCGGCCGAAGTCGGCGAGTCCGACATCCGCCGCATCCATCGTGTGCAGCGCGGCAAGAGTCTCGACGAGCTCGCGACTGAGCGCCCGCAACTGTGTCGGCGTGTATGCCGCGTTGTCTGCGCGGCTGCCGAGGATGCGCCCCGGCACCTGCTGCATCAGGTAGAACGGCGCGTCAACTCCCGCATCGGGGTCGTCGACCAGGCGAATCGCCCGGGGGACGGGGACGGCCGTTGCGCGGAGGGCCGAGATCACCCGGAACTCGCGAGCCATGTCGTGCGCGGTTGATTGCACGTGCCCGAGCGGAGGTCGTCTCAGCACGATCGGTTCGGCCGCGCCGCCGATCGAATAGGTCAGATTGCTGCGCCCGCCGGGGATCAGTCGCGCGGTGATGGGTTCCGCGGTGACCAGCTCGGGTTCGTTGCTGCGCAGCCAGCGTTCGAGCGCGGGCACCGCCAACCCAGGGAGCGTGCCGCTCGACGAGGTGCCGCTCGAGATCATGCGTCCGCCCTCATCCAGTTGCTGCATTGCACCCTCATCTGATCGCTTCCCATAATACCGACCAGCCGGTATGTCACCCACTTTCCGCGGTCGCCGCGAAGATTGGTGCGGCGGGGAAAACGTCACCACGGGCGGAGTCGCAACTCCCGCCACAGAGCAACTTCTCTGTCCGGGCGGGCGGCTCTCGGGCGATTTCTTTCCAGGACGGCTCGGGTGATTTTCATGCGCGGCTCCCTCCCCGCAACCGTCTCACACCGCCCCGAGATCGTCCCGGGGAGGTATGCGAACCACTACTCGGACGGTTAGCCTGTGTGCATGGGTGAGATGAGACTCGAAGAACTATCGGCCAAGACGATCGTTGCGGCGAACAGCCTCTCGCTTCGCCCGGGCCAGGAACAGTTCGTCACGCCCACCTCGTACGCAATGGCCGAGCCGGAGCTCAATCCGGTGACGCAGTGGCAGAGGGTTGTCCTTGACGCGAGCGATGTCGTCGTCGGATTCATCCTGGCCAACTTCGATCCGGATGCCGCCCGCGAGGAATTCCGCTGCGCGCTCTGGCGCATCAATGTGGCCGCGCAGGCCCAGGGCCTCGGAGTGGGAACGTTTGCGGCTCATGGCCTGGCCGAAGAGGCTCGCAGCCGTGGCTTCACGCGCCTCACGACCATCTGGGAACGCGGTGAAGACGGCCCCGAGCAGTTCTTCCTGCGCATCGGTTTCACGGTGATCGGCGAAACCCAGTACGGCGAAAATATCGGCGCTCTCGAGCTCTAAATGGCCGACTTCACGATCGAACTGCTGGATGCGGCGGCAGCGGAAAAACTCACCGACAGCATTGTCAGCGTCTACCGCGACGCGTTTTCGTCGCCGCCGTGGGAGAAGCCCGCGAGCGGCGTCGATCGATTCGCCAACGTGGTCTTCCCCAAGCACCTCGGCCGCGAGGGTTTCGCCCTGACTGTTGCCCACAACCTCGACGGCAAGGTGGTCGGATTCTGCTACGGCTTCATCGGCCACCACGGCCAGTACTGGACTGACTATGTCGCCGAGCGCATCCATCCGTCACTCGAGAAGGCCTGGCTTGGCGGTCACTTCGAGATCGCCGAACTCGCGGTCGACCACGCCGACCGCAGCCACGGCATCGGGCGTTCGCTGCTGACTGTGCTGCTCGACTCCCGCGGCGAAGACCGGATGGCGCTGCAGACGCTCGCGCAGCCATCCCCCGCGCTCTCGCTCTACGAGTCGCTCGGTTTCAGCCCGTTCGGCGAATTCGACGACTTCGTCATCCTCGGCAAACGCCGGTCGTGACCGGGGCCGGCGACGACGTCGTCTCGCGGGTGCCTGAGCCACGCGATGACTTCGTGTCGCGAGTGCTTGAGGTCGTGGAGAGCATCCCCGCGGGCAAGGTGATGAGTTACGGCGATGTCGCGGCCGCGCTGGGCTCCCGAGCCGCTCGCGCGGTCGGACAGGTGATGGCGTACTACGGCGGCGATGTGCCGTGGTGGCGCGTCGTTCGGGCCAGCGGGCATCCGGCCGTCGACCACGAACAGCGTGCGCTCGAGTACTTTCGTGCGGAGTCGACACCACTCAAGTGGTCGCAGGGCGGAGTGTTCCGGGTGGATCTGGCCGCCGCCCGGCACCGCCCGTCCTGAATTAGCCATCTGCGCTCGTGCGCCACCCCGGTGCGAATCATCCTCGGTGGTGAGGCTGCTCCCCCTGGCGATGGACGCGGCGCACCACACCGAGGGCGTTGTCTGGGTACATGCAGCACAGCCGCGTTCATCCATTTCTCGCCAGCGTCGCATTCGCGAGTGCTGCTCTCGCGACTGCGGCACTCACCGGATGCGCCGCGCTCAATGCCGCGACGGCCCAGCACACCCAGGTCTTCTATCCGAAATGGACGGATGCGCCAACCAGCGGTGAACCCACATCCGTTCTGCCGCGCTTTGTTCCGCACGACGCGACGAACGTCAACTTGCGCACCCTCGCCGGACATGGCAAGACGATCCGGTTCACGTCTGCTTCTCCGGTCGATCCCACGCTGTGTCAGCCGGGCAAACTCACGGGCAGACCTCGTATGGAGTCGAACTGGTGGCCCGAGACGAAACCGCCGACCGAGGGAACGGTGTGTTCCTCCGGCTGGCGGCTGTTCGAACTGGACGGCACCACGTACGGGTGGACCGCGCGCTGACCCCAATCCCAGTGCGCACGAGAGGGGGGTTAGACCAGCGAATCCCTCCACGCGGCGTGCAGCTGCGAGAATCGGCCGGTTCCGGCGATCAGCTCGCTCGGCTCGCCGTCCTCGACGATGATTCCGTGCTCCATGACCAGCACCCGGTCGGCGATCGCGACGGTCGACAGGCGGTGCGCGATGATCATCGCCGTGCGGTCGGCGAGCAGGGTCTGCAGACCCTCCTGCACCAGGCGCTCGCTCGGGATGTCCAGCGACGCGGTCGCCTCATCGAGGATGAGCACAACCGGGTCGGCGATGAACGCCCGCGCGAACGAGAGCAGCTGGCGCTGTCCGGCGGATACACGACCACCGCGCTTGTTCACGTCGGTGTCGTAACCGCTCGGCAGGTTCTCGATGAACTCGTGAGCACCGACCGCCTTGGCCGCCGCGACGATCTCCTCGCGCGACGCATCCGGCTTTCCGAGCGCGATGTTCTCTGCAACCGTTCCTGAGAACAGGTACGCCTCCTGGGTGACCATGACGATTGCGCGCCGAAGATCCTTGGGGTGCAGTCGCCGCAGGTCGATGCCATCCAGCTGAACGCTACCTTCGCTCGGGTCGTAGAACCGCGAGATCAGCTTGGCGAGGGTCGACTTTCCGGCGCCGGTCGAACCCACGAGAGCGATGGTCTGCCCCGCGGGTATCTCCAGGTCGAACTTCGGCAGCACGACGCGATTCGCCTTGTACGCGAATTTCACGCCGTCGAATGTCACCCGTCCCTTCGCCTTCCACAGGTCGATCGGCTTCACCGGGTCGGGAACGCTCGGCTCCTCCTCGAGAAC
>JAUZFR010000089.1 GCA_030840335.1 Actinomycetota bacterium
GACGTGCACGCAGGGCAACTCCAGCGCCTCGCCCAAAGAAGCGAGCGCGACGGGACGCCCGGCTAGCGATCCAGTGCTACGGCGCCAGCCTCTGCCGGGGCGCCGGACTCCCCCGCCACGGCCGATCGAATCGGACGCTCGTCTGGCGGGATGAACGGCAGGCCATGATGACCAGCACCAATGCACCGGGCGGTACCAATCCGAGAAGCGCCCAGAAACCGGAGAAGTTCGCGTCGTGGAGTCGGCGCACCATCAGGCTGACGTTGGGCACGATTGTGACAGCGGTCCACGTTCCGATCATGATCTGCAACCAGGCCGGAGTCGCAACTGGGTAGTCGGCGAATGTCGCGCTGACCACCTGGAAGGCGGAAAGGTCGTCGCCAAGCCCCGGCCCGAAAGGTCCAGTGACAACGTGAATCGTGCTGCCCGGCGAGACAGCGTGGAGCAGGAAGCCGGCAAGGCCGACGTAGACGAACAGATTTGCCAGTCCCCACCACCAGTACTCGCTCCGGCTCGCGCGACCTGAAAACTCGAAGTAGTGGGACCAGAATCGTCGAATGGCAGCGAGCGGCGAGACGCGGATGAGCGGTTCGTTCCACCCCGCCGTTATCGTCCGCACCTGATAGTTCTAGCAGTCCGCGGTCATAGTGTGGAGACATGGCCAACAAAGTCAAGAAGCCGGCGCGGAATCTCGATATCGTCCACGACTGGTGGCGTGCCGCGAACTACCTCTCGGTCGGGCAGATCTACCTCCTCGACAACGCTCGACTCGATCGTCCACTAACCGTCGATGACACCAAACCGCGACTCCTCGGACACTTCGGCACCACGCCGGCCCTCAACCTGGTCTGGTCGCACCTCAACCGCCTAATTATCGAGCGCGACCTCAACACGGTGTACATAGCCGGCCCGGGCCACGGCGGCCCTGGCATTGTCGCGAACGCCTGGCTCGACGGCACCTACTCCGAGTTGTTCTCCGACATCACGCTGGATGGCGAGGGCATGCAGAAGCTCTTCCGCCAGTTCTCATTCCCCGGAGGAATCCCCTCACACGCTGCACCGGAAACACCGGGCTCAATGCATGAGGGCGGCGAGCTCGGATACGCCCTCGTGCACGCTTTCGGCGCCGCGCTCGACAACCCGAGCCTCCTGGTCGCCTGCGTCATCGGTGACGGCGAAGCCGAGACCGCAACACTTGCAACGAGCTGGCATCTCAACAAGTTCCTGAACGCAAAATCGGATGGCGCGGTGCTGCCCATCCTCAATCTCAACGGCTACAAGATCGCCAATCCGACCTTTCTCGCGCGCATCCCGGACGACGAACTGCTCGAACTCATGCGCGGTTACGGGTATTCGCCGCGCATCGTCTCGGGCGGCTTCGACGGCGAAGACCCGATGGCAGTGCACGAGCGGTTCGCCGACGCACTTGAACTCGCGCTCGACGACATCGCGAGCATCCAGAAGTCGGCGCGAGATCGGGGCAATCTCGAGCGGCCGAAATGGCCCATGCTCATCCTGCGCACTCCCAAGGGCTGGACCGGCCCGAAGTTCGTCGACGGCCTCCCGGTCGAGAACACGTGGCGGGCTCATCAGGTTCCCATCGCGGACGTTCGCGACAAGCCCGAGCACCTGCAACAGCTGCAGGAATGGATGGAGAGCTACAAGGCTGGCGAGCTATTCGACGAAGTCGGCCGACCCATCGCCGCTCTCGACGCGAACCGCCCCAGGGGCAACCGACGCATGAGCGCCAACCCGAACGCCAACGGCGGTCTCCTCATGCGTGCGCTCACGTTGCCGGCTCTCGACGCCCGCGCAATCGACGTCTCGGCGACCCGGGGCGTTATCGCCGAACCCACGCGAGTACTCGGTGGCTGGCTGAGCGACGTCATCAGGGCCAACCCCGACAACTTCCGCATCTTCGGGCCGGATGAGACAGCATCCAATCGTCTGGATGGCGTGTACGCCGTCACCGCGAAGGCATGGCAGGGCTCAACCCTGCCGACCGATGAGCATCTCGCGCACGAGGGTCGCGTGATCGAGGCGCTGAGCGAAAACCTCATGCAGGGGCTGCTCGAGGGCTACCTGCTCACCGGCCGCCACGGTCTCTTCAACTCGTACGAAGCGTTCATCCACATCATTGACGCGATGTTCAACCAGTACGCGAAGTGGCTGGAGACGAGCGCGGAGGTCGAGTGGAGGCGGCCGGTCGCGTCCTTCAACTACCTGCTGTCGTCCCATGTCTGGCGGCAGGACCACAATGGCTTCTCCCACCAGGACCCGGGGTTCCTCGACCACGTCGTCAACAAGCGCGCCAGCATCGTGCGGGTGTATCTGCCCGCCGATGCCAACCAGCTACTCGTGACTGCCGAACACTGCCTGCATTCGCGCAACTACGTGAACGTGATCGTCGCGGGCAAGCAGCCGACTCCGAGTTTCCTCAGTCTCGAGGAGGCCCGCGCCCACGGCGCCCGCGGCCTCGGCGTCTGGGACTGGGCAGGTACCGAGGTCGCCGGCGAGGAACCGGATGTCGTGGTTGCGGCTGCAGGGGACGTGCCCACGATCGAAGCGATGGCCGCCGTGCAGATTCTCAAGCACGAGATCCCGGACTTGCGCGTGCGCTTCGTCAACGTCGTCGACCTGATGCGTCTGCAGGACAGCAGCGAGCATCCACATGGTCTGAGCTCTGACGACTTTGATGCCGTTTTCACCAACAACAAGCCCGTGATCTTCGCGTTCCACGGGTATCCGTCGCTAATCCATCGGCTCACGTATCGCCGCACGAACCACGCCAACCTGCACGTGCGCGGGTTCAACGAGCGCGGAGGCACGACCACTCCGTTCGACATGCTGATGTTGAATGACCTCGACCGGTTCCGGCTGGTGATGGACGTCATTCGCCGCGTCCCGTCCCTTGGCAGCAACTGGGCGGGACTGTCACAACGAATGGATGATGAACGGATCGCCCACCGCGCGTACACCCGCGTCCACGGTGAGGACCCGGATGATGTCGCCGGCGTTCGCGGTCTGCCCTTCACGGCGACCGATGTTCGCGTGGACGCCACGGGCGACGACAACGCCGACGAGACAGTCTCGCACTGAGCTCGAGGTTAGACGGCCTTCGCGAGCGCCACGAGCACCTGGTTGAGCGACGGCACGCCTTCAGCGCGGAAGACCTCGCTGCCGGCAGCGTTGCTCACGATCACCGTGGGCGTTGAACGGATGCCCAGACGCTCGGCTTCGCGCTCATCCGCGACGACATCGTGCTCCACGAGGTTCATCCCGGTCACCAGGGTCGACGCCTGCCCGAGCACTGCGCGCGTGAGCATGCACGGTTCGCAGAACGAGGAAGAAAAGAAGTCGACTTTCACGATTGCTGCAACGCGCGAGGTCACGTTGCCATTCCACTAGCTGTCGTAGCGCTCTTCGGTGGCCTCGAGGTCGTCGGCATCTTTCGGGTCCCAGACATAGGTGACGTGCACAATGTCGCCGACGCGCTTCGCGCCCGTCGCTTTGTACGCAAACTCCGCGGCAGCCGTGGATTCGAGCCCATTGACGATGACTTCGTCTTCCCAGCCGGTGCTCGTGGCGATGCGCCGATCGGTCTGCCCATCGTTGGGACCACCGGAGAAAATCGCGATGTACTCGTCGCCGTGGGCGACGGTTGGCTGTTCGTTCGTCATGCCTCTAGTTCTACCAGACAGGTCACAGCAGGTGGACCAGTGAAAGGACACCAACCGCCAGTGACAACACGGCAAGAGCGACCGCGCTGCCGATGATGATCGAGTGCACGCGCAGGAACCTGGTTGGGCGATTTGTCGCGTCCCGGGCGCGCGGATCGGCTGCGACCCGGCGATAAAACGGTGGCCAGACGATGAGTGAGAAGACACCAGTGACGAGGAGGAGGATTGCCGCGGTCATGGTCTCCAGTCTAAAAGTCGGTCGTGGATGACGCTTCGCCGCCCACAGAGGTACAGAGGTCCGCCGGCACCGGGGCGGGACGGGAGGTCATATGCCGTCGGTAGGATTGAGGCATGGCTTCTGCGGATGATCGTCTGGTCTGGATCGATTGCGAAATGACCGGGCTCGACCTCGAGATCGACGAACTGGTCGAGGTAGCAGTAGTCATCACCGACTACGACCTCGTTCCTGTGCACCCCGGGTTTGCCATCGTCATCAAGCCCGACCAGACCGCGTGGGACCACATGGGCGACTTCGTTCGCGCCATGCACACGACCAGCGGACTGATCGAAGAGATCTCGAGCGGCGTGGATGTCGCGGAGGCCGAGTACGAGGTGCTCGAGTACATCCTCAAGTACGTTCCGGGCGGACAGAGTGCGCCTCTCGCGGGCAATACCATCGGCACAGACCGTGCCTTCCTCGCAAAATTCATGCCTCGCGTCGACGCTCACCTGCACTACCGCAGCATCGACGTGTCGTCGATCAAAGAGCTCGCGCGCCACTGGTTCCCCCGGGTGTACTTCAACGCTCCGCCCAAGAACGGCGGTCATCGCGCCCTTGCAGACATCCTCGAGTCGATTCGCGAACTCGAGTATTACCGGGGCACGGCGTTCCAGCCTGACCCCGGGCCCACGTCCGAGGAGGCGCAGGCCGCCGCCACAACGGTCATTGCGCACTGGGCGCCGCGACTGTAATAGGATCGTTGGGTTGCTTCATCGCAACCGCCTGGTGGTCGTAGCTCAGTTGGTAGAGCGCTGGCTTGTGGAGCCGGATGTCGCGGGTTCGAGCCCCGTCGGTCACCCCAGTAGAAACAATCATCGAAACGGCTCGGCTTCGGCCGGGCCGTTTCGTGGTGTTCATCCCTCTCGCTACGCGCACGCCTATGGGAGGCTTTCACCGTGTCTGACACTCTTGAGCGCACCGAACTGCGTGAGCAGGCGCTCCTCGACGTGCCATGGATCACGATCGTCTGGAATGACCCGATCAATCTGATGTCGTACGTTTCGTGGGTGTTCCGCAGCTATTTCGGGTTCGATCGCGCCATGGCGGACCGGCTCATGCTCACGGTGCACACCGAGGGCAAAGCCGTCGTGGCATCCGGATCGCGCGAGGAGATGGAGCGGCACGTCGCAGCAATGCACGGTTACGGACTCTGGGCCACCCTGCAGAAGGAGGACGCGTGAGCAGGTTCCACGCGCGGGGCGGCGGCGCATCCGCGAAGTTCAGTCTCGGCGAGGCCGCCATTCTCGCGGGGCTCGCGCGGCAGGTCGCGGGAGTCATTGCCGGTCGCGCCGACACGGCTGGGGATCCGGTGCTGGACCGACTCTTCCCGAGCGCGTATCCGGACAATGACGAGTTCTCATCCGAGTTCCGCCGCTTCACCGAGGACGAACTCGGCGACGAGAAGGTGCGCAACGCTCTGGCGCTCGCGAACTCGCTCGAGCCAAAGCCGGACAAAGTCAAGGTGCGCGTCACGCTGGATGCCGAGGACGCGCTGGTCTGGCTCCGCGCGCTGAATGACATCCGCCTGGCTCTCGGAACGCGGCTCGGTCTCGACGATGAAGGCGAGCCGACTGTCGAAGGCGATGACGCCGACTTCACGGTCGCCGTCTACGACTGGCTGGGCGGGCTGCAGCAGTCGCTCGTCACCGTGGTGGATGCCTGATGGATGCCGCCGACGCCGCTCACTTTGACGCCGCGACATTCGAGAAGCTGGTCGTCGACGAACTTGACCTGCTGCCTGACGACATGATCGACGGTCTCGAGAATGTCGTGTTCGTCACCGAAGATCGTCCGGAAGACGGCTCGCTGGATCTCCTCGGCCTTTACGACGGCGTCGCGCTCACCGACCGCGGCCAGTACGGCTTCGGTGAACTGCCCGATCGCATCATCCTGTACCGCGAACCGCTCCTCGACATTTCGGTCGACGTCGAAGAACTGCGGGAGCAGGTGCACATCACGCTCGTGCACGAGATCGGCCACTACTACGGCATCGACGACGAGCAGCTGCACGAGCTCGGCTGGGCCTGAACGCCGCTAGAGGATGACATCGGCCAGTCGGTCGGGGCGCTCGCGCCCGAAGAACTCCCGCTCCTGCTCGGCCCAGCGGTCCCAGTGCGGCGCGTAGGTCTCGCCGTCCCTTGCGAGCGCCCGAGCCTTACGCGTCGGCTCGTCGAGCTCGATCCAGATGCCGAAAGTGGCCAGCGCACGGTTTGCGCGGCTGAGAGTGCCGCATCCTTCGATCACGAGCGGCCTGGTCGGCTCGATCGCGTGCCATTCCGCGGGCGCCTGCGACTGCCAGTCCCAGCGCCGCCAACGACCGTCGCGGAGCACGTCGGTCTGCACGGCGAGGCTGGCCGCTGCGAGGCCGTCCCAGCCCGGATACATGTCATCGAGACTGATCAGTTGGGCGCCGAGCGCAGGTGCAACCCGGCGGGCTAGGTCGGTCTTTCCCGCGCCAGACCCTCCATCGATGAGCACAACCGGGCGGGTGTGGGCCGCGATCACACGGAGGACGCGCTCGACCTCACCGGCAGCCAGGAACTCATCCGGAGCCAAGAAAGTTCCAGCTTCCCGCCATGACAGCTGCCGCGATCGATACGGCAGCCACGAGGAACGCGATGATGACCAGCCCGGCGCCCGGCCAGCCAAACGTGGATGTGCGAGCCCACGTGCGTTTCGCAGGACCGCCGAATCCACGCGCCTCCATGGCCGTCGCGAGCTTGCTGCCGCGGCGAATCGACAACACGAGCAACGAGAATGCCATGCTCGCGAGCCGGCGAAGTTTGCCCGAATCCGCCACTCCGCGAGCGCGACGGGCGAGTTCGAGTGACCGCCAGTCATCCAGAAACAGGCCGACGAGCCGAAACCCGGCGAGCCCGCCGATGACAAAGCGCGACGGCAGTTTCAACAGCTGGGCCAGGCCGTCACCGAGCTCGGTCGGATCGATTGTCACGAACAGCACGACGGCTGGCAGCGCGACGGCGATCACGCGCAGCGTCGTCGCGATCGAGAACTCGATCGACCCGTCGGTGATGTGCACGAACAGGAAGCGCGCATAGGTCGCTCCCGACGGCGACCCATACAGCAGGATGGTCACCCCCGCGAACACGGCGGCGACAAGAATCGGCCATGTGCGGGCCAGCAGCCGTCGAGCCGACAGCCCCGACCACAGGCACAGCACCAGCTCGAAGGCGAGCGCGACCGACGCAGATACCCAGTCGATCGACAACAGGATGCCGATGGTGATGATCATCGACGCAAGCAGCTTGGCAACGGGGTTGATGCGGTACACCAGTTGCCGCCCGCGAACGGGAGTGAGGATTGCGGTCACTTCACGACCTCGCGTTCGCCAAGAGCCAGAGTTTGGTCGGCAACAGCATCGACGAACGCGACATCATGACTGACCGCGGCGACGGCGGTACCGGAGTCGAGCAACTCCGCGAGCAGAGCGACCAGTTCGGCCCACGTGCGGGAGTCCTGCCCGAAGGTCGGTTCGTCGAGTACGAGCAGAGGAGGACGGGTGATGAGCGCTGTCGCGACCGACAGCCGTCGCTTCTCGCCACCGGACAGCGTGAACGGGTTTGCGTCGAGGAGCGCCGCCAGCCGAAGGCGCCCGGCGATCTCGTCGATTCGGGCCGAGGTCTCCAGGCGTCCGAGCTTCAGCACGCGCGGACCGACCGCGAGCTCCTCCCGAACGGTGCCTGCAAGAAACTGGTGCTCGGGATCCTGGAACACGGACCCAACTCGTGACACCAGCTCGCTCGAGCGCCACCCGATCGGTTCATCACCAAGCCCGCCGGCCAGACCGGATGCGAGCACTCGACCAGCAACCGGCGGCAACAGTCCGGCAATAGTCAGGCCGAGCGTGGACTTGCCGGAGCCGTTCGGTCCCGTGATCGCGAGCGCGCCTCCGGCTCGAAGCTCGAGGTTGAACCGGTCGCGCAGCGGAGCATCCTTGTGCCTGCCAATGACGAGATCGTCGGTGCGGAGCATGACTTCGCCTCTGCGCCTGTCGCGGCGAGAATGCGGCGGAACAATCCCGGGCACCCAGACACCCGTGGCCGCAAGCTCACTGCCATTACGGTGCAGCACCTCATCGGGCGTTCCGTCCCCGATGATCCCCCTGTCGGAGTCGAGCACGATGACGCGATCCACGACGTCGATCCACACGTCGACCCGGTGTTCGATCACCACGAGTGTCGACCGGCCGCGCTCGAGCACGCGAGCGACCGCGTCCCTCACCTCGCTCACACCGGCCGGGTCGAGGTTGGCAGTCGGCTCGTCGAGAAGCAGGAGCCCCGGACGCATGGCCAGCACACCGGCCAGCGCCAACCGCTGTTTCTGTCCGCCGGAGAGCTGGCTGGTCGGGTAATCGAGCGGAACCTCGAGCCCGACCGCATCGAGCGCCTCCCGAACGCGCGGCCAGATTTCGTCCCGCGGAATTCCGAGGTTCTCGCATCCGAAGGCAACGTCGTCACCGACGCGCGCGAGGATGACCTGCGAATCAGGATCCTGCAGAACGAGTCCGACGCGTCCGCGAGCCTGCCGCGCCGGATGTCCGCCGACACGCAAGTCGCCCAGCTCCTCGCCGCCCTCGTCATCGCCGAGAACGCCCGCGAGCGCCGCTATCAGTGTGGATTTTCCCGCCCCGGATGCGCCGAGCAGCAGCACCCGCTCCCCCGGCTCGATCCGAAAGTCGAGATTCCCTGGTGAGAGTGAGCTGCGTCCGGGGTGTCGCCAGCCCCAGCCCCGCGCCTCAATGGACGCGGGACCGGGCGACGTCAGCTGACTGGTCGTCGTCAGACCCTTGCCGAAGTGCGGCCCGACGCGAATCTCGCGAGTGCGCCGGTGCGAGCCAGGGCGCGCACGAGGTACCACGAGCCCAGACCGGCGATTACTGCACCCGAAATCACCGCGCAGACGACGTACACGGTCTGGAATGCAGGCCCGTACTTCAGGTAGTAGTTGGCGATATCGTTGGCCGCCATCCCGACACCGGTCGCGGCGCCCGCGAGCATGGCGACCCAGACTCGCCAGCTCGAGTAAAGGAAGATCAGGAAGATCAGCTCTGCGCCGGCCCCCTGAATCACCCCGGAGAGGATGGTCTGCCATCCGCCCCAGGAGGCGCCGAGCAGTGCTTCGACCGTCGCCGCAACAATCTCGGTGAACAGCGCCGCACCGGGCTTGCGAATGACGAGACCGCCGAGCACTCCAGCCACGAGCCAGATTCCGTAGAGCAGGGACTGGGACCCGGGCAACAGCCACTCGAGCGGTTTGGTGACCGGAGCGTAAACGAGGTCCCAGCCGCGGAAGACGACGCCGATGGCGACGGCGATCACCGCCGCTACGACGATATCGACCACTCGCCAGCGTGGATTGATACGGCGTCGAGACTGTGAAGGGAATGGAGCGGTAGTTGTCATAGCGAGTCGTGCCTTTCATCCAGTGAAATGGCACGGGTTCAAGAGATTGCCTCCCTGCGCTGGCATGATCCAGATCAGGTTCGACGGTCGAAGCTTGGAGAAGCTTCCTCTCAGCCCGGCTACACCGGACTCCCGTGTTCGTCAGAAAGCATACCCCCGGTCGCAACGGTGCGCGCGACCCGTCACGTGGCGCCCTATGCCTCGCGCTGGAGCACCACGACGGGAATCTCGCGCTCGGTCTTCTTCTGGTAGTCGGCGTAATTGGGAAAGAGCGACACCATCAGGTCCCAGCGTGCCGGCTTCTCCTCGGGTGTCGCCGTGTGAGCCGTCGCCCAGAAAGTCTCTGCTCCGACCTGCAGCCAGACGCGCGGGTTCGCGACAAGGTTCAGATACCAGACCGGATGCTTCGCCGCGCCCCCAAGGGAGGCCACGATCAGAAACTCGTCGCCGTACGCGGATCCGATCAGGCAGGTGCGACGCCACTCGCCTGACTTTCGCCCCTTCGTGGTGAGCAGGAGCAGGGGCGCTCCGTCGCGGAAGACCGGCTTCGCGCCATCCGTTGCGATGTATTCATCGATCTGCGCCTTCACCCAGCCGGCGGAGTTGTCGATGATGGGGCTCGGAGCTGTCATCCTTCCACGTTAGTCGTCGAGCAGTGCGACGATCTTCCTGGCGGTGCGGAGGTTGCGCGCCGTGGCGTTCTCGCCGAACTGCTTCGAGAACCTGGCGGGCAGCTTCGTCGCGAGCACCCCCTCCGGCAGCCACTGGTAGATGGCATCCTTGCCGAGCACGAGTTGCTCCGGTGCGAGTTCTTCGTCAGAAAGACGCGCAACGGATGCCGCACTCGGCATGCTGTCGACGAACGTGATCAGCGCCTTCGAGTCGTCGGTCGCTACCTCCGAGAACGGAAAGTCCGCGACGATGCGCTCAAATCGATCGGCGTTCAGCACCATGATCCGCGCGTGTACGCCGGTTCGCTCCGCGACCGCGGATTCGAGCTTCGCGACATCCGGCGCAGCTTTCGAGTCGAAGATGATGTTGCCACTTTGCAGGAGCGTGCGCACTCCCCCGAACCCGAGTTCGCTCATGACCTCCCGCAGGTCTGACATCGCGATTCGCGATGATCGCCCGACGTTGATTCCGCGAAGCAGCGCAACATATCTCGCACTCATGACGCTCCTATCAGTCAGCCCCACAAAGCGTAACCACCCTCGGCGAAAACGGCTGCGGGGTACGGTAGTTGCAGTGTCTTGGAAGGACCTCATGAAGACCTGGCCTGGAACGGCATACCCGCTCGGCGCGACATTCGACGGCAACGGAACCAACTTCGCCCTCTACAGCGAAGCGGCGGAAAAGGTCGAACTCTGCCTGTTCGACGACGCGGGTGTCGAGACCCGGGTCGAGTTCGTCGAGGTCGACGCCTACGTCTGGCACGCGTACCTGCCCCAGATTCAGCCGGGTCAGCGCTACGGCTACCGCGTGTACGGCGAATACGATCCGAAATCGGGCAAGCGACTCAATCCGAACAAGCTGCTCCTCGATCCCTACGCGAAGGCGACCTACGGCGAGATCACGTGGGACCAGTCGATGTTCGCGTACAACTTCGGCGACCCTGAGTCCGAGAACAACGACGACTCGGCCGCCAGCATGATGCACGGAGTGGTCATCAATCCCTTCTTCGACTGGGCCGGCGACCGAGCGCCAGGGATCGCATATGCCGACAGCGTCATCTACGAAGCGCACGTGAAGGGGCTGACCGAGCTTCACCCGGCAATCCCCGAGGAAATCCGTGGCACGTACAGTGCCCTCGCGCATCCGGCGATCATCGACCACCTGCAGAAGATCGGCGCGACGACCATCGAGCTGATGCCCGTGCACCAGTTCGTCAACGACTCAACCCTTGAACAGAAGGGCCTCACGAACTACTGGGGTTACAACACGATCGGGTTCTTCGCTCCACACAGTGCCTACTCATCCAGCGGTGATCGCGGCCAACAGGTGCAGGAATTCAAGGGCATGGTGCGCACGATGCATGCTGCCGGCATCGAGGTCATTCTCGACGTCGTCTACAACCACACGGCAGAGGGCAATCACCTCGGTCCGACGATCTCGTTTCGGGGCATCGACAACGCCGCGTACTACCGGCTCGTCGACAAGACGCCCGAGTACTACATGGACTACACCGGCACCGGCAACTCGTTCAATGTCGGCAACCCTCACTCGCTGCAGCTCATCATGGACAGTCTTCGCTACTGGGTCACCGAAATGCACGTGGACGGTTTCCGCTTCGACCTGGCCGCGGCACTGGCGCGCGAGTTCTACGACGTTGATCGACTCGCGGCATTCTTCGAGCTCGTGCAGCAGGATCCGATCGTGTCGCAGGTCAAGCTCATTGCCGAACCGTGGGATGTAGGGCCGGGTGGATACCAGGTCGGAAACTTCCCGCCGCAGTGGACGGAGTGGAACGGAAAGTATCGCGACACCGTCCGCGACTTCTGGCGCGGTGAGCCGTCCACTCTCGGCGAGTTCGCCTCGCGACTCACCGGGTCCGCCGACCTGTACGAACACGACGGGCGTCGGCCCGTCGCATCCATCAATTTTGTGACCGCGCACGATGGCTTCACTTTGCGCGACCTGGTTTCCTACAACGACAAGCACAACGAAGCGAATGGCGAGGACAACAAGGACGGCGCAGACGACAACCGCTCGTACAACTTCGGAGTCGAAGGACCGACGGATGATCCGAAGGTGCTCGCGCTTCGCAGCCGCCAGCAGCGCAACTTCCTCTCGACGCTTCTGCTCTCGCAGGGTGTGCCGATGGTGCTCCACGGCGACGAACTCGGCCGCACCCAGCAGGGCAACAACAACACGTACGCCCAGGATTCCGAAATCGCGTGGGTGCACTGGGACGAAGCCGACCTGCCACTGATCGAGTTCACCGGCGCAATCGCGCGGCTGCGCAAGGAGCATCCGACGTTCCGACGGTCGCGCTTCTTCGACGGTCGTCCGGTCGTCCGCGGCGAGGGCGAGCCGCTTCCCGACATCGTCTGGCTCCAGCCCGATGGTGCGGTCATGTCGCCCGAGGACTGGGACTCGGGCTTCGGTCGGTCGATCACAGTGTTCCTCAACGGAGAGGGCATCCACGGCCGCGACCTTCGGGGTGAGCGGGTCGCCGACAGGAATTTCCTCATCCTGTTCAATGCCCATGACGAGCCGGTCGACTTCACCCTGCCGCCTGAGGAGTATTCCGACATCTGGGAGATCGTGGTCGACACCGCCGGCGCAAGTGCCGACTCGGAGCCACGGGATGCGGGTGCCACGATCGCAGTGGAGCCGAAGTCCCTCATGGTGCTGCGCGCGCACGTGCCCGCCGAGGTGGAGGCCGATCACTCGGTAGCGGCCTCATTGTCGCCCACCCCTTCGGTTGCGAGCGTCGTGGAGGCACCATCGCAGACGACGAAGGACTGACGATGCCGTTGCCCGCGTCCACGTATCGCCTCCAGATTCGCGCGAAATTCGATCTGGATGCGGCGGCCTCGGTCACCGATTACCTGCAGGCGCTCGGCGTCGACTGGGTCTACGTTTCGCCCCTCCTCGAGGCGACGACCGGGTCGGATCACGGCTACGACGTTGTCGACCACTCGCTCGTCGACCCCGACCGTGGTGGTCGCGAGGGCCTCGATCGCCTCGCAGACGCGGCACACGACAGGGGCATGCGCCTGTTGATCGACATCGTGCCGAACCACATGGGCGTATCGATTCCGCGTGAAAACTCCTGGTGGTGGGATCTGCTCGAAAAGGGCAGGGGCTCTCGCTACGCGGATGCATTCGACGTCGACTGGGACTTCGGCGAGGGAAAGATTCGTATCCCGGTGCTCGGCCGCCCGCTCGACGAGGTGCTCGCGAGTGACGAGCTCTCGATCGTGGACGGCGAGCTGCGCTATTTCAACAACGGCTACCCTCTCGCCGCGGGGAGTACGGATGACGGCGCCGATCTCGCGACAGTGCTCAGCCGCCAGCACTACGAGCTGATGCACTGGCGCCGCGAGGACGCCGAGCTCAACTATCGGCGATTCTTCGCGGTCAGCACGCTGGCGGGCATCCGCGTCGAGATCCCGTGGGTCTTCGAGGAGAGCCACGCCGAGATTGTGCGCTGGATCAAAGACGGAATCGCGGATGGGCTGCGCGTCGATCATCCGGACGGCCTCGCCGACCCCGGCGGGTACCTCGACTCGCTCGCGAAAGCGACCGACGGCACCGAGGTGTGGGTCGAGAAGATTCTCGAGGGCGACGAGCGCCTTCCCGCGTTTTGGGCAACGGCCGGCACCACCGGATACGACGCCCTCGGTGATCTCGACCGCGTACTGGTCGACCCCGCGGGCCGCACCGCCCTCGACGCGCTTGACACCCGCATCCGCGGGCGAGCGCAACCGGTCGACTGGGCCACGCTCATCCATGGAACCAAACGGGCCATTGCCGACGGCATACTGCAGTCCGAAGTGCTGCGGCTCGAGCGCGACCTTCCGGAGCGCGAGGAAGGGCCGATCGAGGGAGCTGCGGATGCTCTCGCCGAACTTCTCGCGTGCTTCCCGGTTTATCGCTCCTACCTTCCGGTTGGCGCGGAGCACCTGGCGGTCGCCGCGCGACTCGCGAAACAGCATCGACCCGAGCTGGGCGCGGCCATCGACGCGCTGCTGCCCATCCTGAACGATCCGAGCCAGTCCGCGGCGATTCGTTTCCAGCAGACCTCCGGCATGGTCATGGCCAAAGGCGTCGAAGACACCGCGTTCTATCGCTACAGTCGACTTTCGTCGCTCACCGAGGTGGGCGCGGATCCCGCCGAATTCTCGATCGACGTTGCCGAGTTTCATCGCAGGCAGATCGTTCGGCAGGCGAGCTACCCGGCCTCGCTGACCACGCTGTCGACGCACGACACCAAGCGCGGCGAAGATACTCGTGCGCGCATCACCGTGCTCGCGGAGATCCCGGAGCGGTGGGAAACCACTCTCAACGAGCTGCGGGAACGGGCGCCGCTCGGCGACGGAGTGCTCGAGAACCTGCTCTGGGAATCCATCGTTGGCGCCTGGCCGGCGAACCGTGAGCGGCTGCACAGCTATGCGGAGAAGGCGGCACGCGAAGCCGGATCATCCACCGGATGGACGCGCCCCAACGAGGACTTCGAGCAACGACTGCACGCGCTCATCGACTCCGCTTTCGACAACTCCGAGGTAGTCGAAATCCTCAACGGCTTCGTCGACTCGATTTCGGCCGCGGGCTGGTCGAACTCGCTCACGGCAAAGCTCATCCAACTGTCGGCGCCCGGGATTCCCGACGTCTACCAGGGCAGCGAGTTGTGGGAGACGAGTCTCGTCGACCCGGACAATCGTCGGCCGATCGACTTCGACCTCCGCCGGCTCTATCTCGCCGCAATCGAGGCTGGCGCGCATCCCGCTGTGGATGCGACCGGCGCCGCAAAGCTTCTCGTCACGACTCGCGCCCTGCACCTGCGTCGCGATCACCCGGAGTTGTTCACGCGCTACGCGCCGCTGCCGACCCTCGGTTCGGCCGCGCGTCATGCGGTCGCGTTCGACCGCGGTGGCGCAATTGCGGTGGGTACGCGCCTGCCCCTCGGTCTCGCGGCCGGTGGTGGCTGGGGTGAATCGGTCGTCGTACTGCCGGGGCATCCGGTGGTCGACGTGATCGCTGACCGGGTCTTTGACGGTGGGCCGCAGCCGCTCGCGCACGTTCTCGAGAGCTACCCGGTCGCTCTGCTCGCTCCGGTGCCGCGATGAGGCTCATCGCATGAGTTTCGAGGTTTGGGCACCGCTCGCGCGATCTGTCGCCGTGCGTACCGGCGACGACGAATTCGTGCTCGAACCGACGGGCGACGGTCACTGGGTCTCTGAGTCCGTTCTCGCTCCCGAGACCGACTACTCGATCGTGCTGAACGGCGAGACGGTGGTGCCCGACCCGCGATCGAGGCGGCAACCGGATGGCGTCCACGCACAGAGTCGGCAGTTCGATGCGCAGGCGCACCACTGGGCAGACGGCTCGTGGAAAGGCCGCCAACTGGCCGGCGGCGTCATTTACGAGTTGCACATCGGCACCTTCACCCCCGAGGGAACCCTCGATTCTGCGATCGACAAACTCGACCACCTGGTGAATCTCGGTGTTGACTTCGTCGAACTGCTCCCGGTCAACGGGTTCAATGGTGTGCACAACTGGGGCTACGACGGCGTGCTCTGGTACACCGTGCACGAAGGCTACGGCGGGCCGGCCGCCTACCAGCGCTTCGTTGACGCCTGTCACGCACGCGGCCTCGCAGTTCTTCAGGACGTCGTCTATAACCACCTCGGCCCGAGCGGCAATTACCTCCCCCAGTTCGGCCCATACCTGACAGACGAGAACGCGAACACCTGGGGCTCATCGCTCAACCTGGCCGAACCCGCCGTTCGCCGCTACATCCTCGACAACGCGGCGATGTGGATGCGCGACTATCACGTCGACGGGCTGCGCCTTGATGCGGTGCACGCTCTCGTCGACCCGGGCGACAAGCACATCCTGCAGCAGCTCGCCGAGGAGACGGATGCGCTCAGCGCGTTCCTGGGGCGGCCTCTCGTTCTCGTCGCCGAATCCGACCTCAACGATCCGAAGCTGATCATGCCCCGCGAGGCCGGAGGCTACGGACTCACCGCGCAGTGGAGCGATGACTTCCACCACTCGCTGCATGTCGCGATCACCGGCGAGACCGCAGGCTACTACGCCGACTTCGAATCGCTCGAGGCACTGGCGAAGACCGCCACGCGCGGCTTCTTTCACGACGGCACCTACTCATCCTTCCGCGGTCGCGTGCACGGGTCGCCGATCGACCCGGCGGTTCCGACCTGGCGCCTCGTGACCTTCTCGCAGGACCACGATCAGGTCGGCAACCGCGCGATCGGGGATCGCCTCACCGCATCTGCGAACTTCGGACAGCTCGCCATTGCGGCCGTGCTCACCCTCGCCGGACCGTTCACACCGATGTTGTTCATGGGCGAGGAGTGGGCGGCGTCGACCCCCTGGCAGTTCTTCACGTCCCATCCGGAAGAGGATTTGGGCCGCGCGACGGCCGAGGGGCGCATAGCGGAGTTCGAGCGGATGGGCTGGGACCCCGCGGTTGTGCCCGATCCACAGGACCCGGGCACGTTTACCCGCTCGAAGCTCGACTGGGCTGAACTGGCGACCGACGACCACGCGCGCATGCTCGACCTCTACCGCGCGCTCGCAGTCCTTCGGCGAACCGTCCCCGAACTCACCGATCCGCGCTTCGCCGAACTGAGCGCGACATATGACGATGACGCCCGCTGGTTCCGGCTCAATCGCGGGCCCGTCGTGATCCTCGCCAATCTCGGAGGCGACGAGCTCAGCATCGAACTTGGGGGCAACGCCCGTGCGCTTCTGATTACGGATGCAGCCACGACGCTCACTGGGGGCGAAGCGCGACTGCCCGGCCACAGCGCGCTGGTCGCCCGCGTCACATAGGCACCCGGGCGCGCGGCCGATCGCCCGATGGCCATCAATCCGCCGATGGGGACATTT
>JAUZFR010000092.1 GCA_030840335.1 Actinomycetota bacterium
AGACATGGAATTGAGACAGCTCCGCCACTTTCTTGCGCTGGCGGAAGAACAGAATTTCATCCGCGCCGCCCAGCGCGAACACATCGTGCAATCGGGGCTGTCCAACTCGATTCACTCGCTCGAACGGGAACTGGAAACCCCGCTTTACGTTCGCGGTAGTCGACCTATCCGCCTGACCGCGGCAGGATTCGCGCTTGAGGGGCCAGCTCGCCGCACGATCAGCAGTGCCGGTTACGCTCAACAGGCGGTGCGCGATGCGCGCGAGGCGATTACCGGCACCCTGCGAATTGGCGCGATGCAGTCGGCCGAGCACGTCGTACCGTTGGCGGATTACGTGGCCAAGTTCGCGCGCGACTATCCGGGGGTCACAGTGGAGCTTCATCAACTCGCTGCATTAGATATGTTGACGATGGTCGAAGCAGGCGAGTTGGACTGCGCGATTGTTCCGGCGCCGCCGAGCGACGGACGCCGACTGCGCCTCGTGAAGCTGGGGCGGGAACCCATGAAGCTCGCGGTCGATCTGACCCACCGACTAGCCGGGGAGAAGAGCGTGCGCTTGTCGCAACTCGAACACGAGAGATTCGTGGAAGTTCCGCCGACCTGGACTTCGCGACTTCTCAATGACGCGGCGTTCGCCGGACAAGGCATTGGGCGACGCGTCGTGGGCGAAGCCAACTCGTGGGAGCTCGTGCTTGAGCTCGTGGGTGCCGGGGTGGGAGTCGGAATTGTTCCCGGCGGACTCCGCCACCCGGCACTCACCGACCCCACCCCGACCGTTCTCCTGAAACCTCTGGTCGATGTTCAACTCGAGCGCCGTCTGCATCTGGCGATTCCCTCGGTCGGCGAACTGGCTCCGGCAGCGGCACGGTTCATCGATGAGGTCTGGCACATTCGTCACGATCAGGTGTCGCAGAGGGCCGATCCCAGCACGGCCGTGCGGGCCGAGATCAGTCAGCCAGGAAGGCCACTGTCTGGTCCGCGGCTTCCGGAGCGTATTGGAAGATCGAGCCGTGTGAGGCGTCCGCGAACACCGTGATCCTGGCGTTCGGAATGTACTCGGCCAGCGTGCGGCTCGCCTCGGTGGGGATCATGATGTCGTTGTCGCCCTGAAGGATCAGCGTCGGCTGCGCAATTGTGGCCAGCCGCTGGGCGACCTGTCCGTCGGGCTCACCCCAGGCCACGATCGCCTCGTACTGCGCGTCCTTCGCCGCGAGGCTGACGCCGGTGTCGCGTCCGGACTGGCGCTGGAAGATCCGACCGAGGGATGCCTGGCCGGCGCCCTGGCTGGATGGGGTGTGGGCGTAGAAGACATACAACAGATCCTCGCCGCCGGGCTGCACCTTCAGCACGAGGCGATCGGCGACATCCTGCGACCAGGCGCCAAGGCCAGCCGCACCCTGGGGTCCGGTGCCCGCCAGGACCAGTCTGCGCGCGATCGCTGGCCGACTGAGCGCGATCGCCTGCGCCACGAATCCACCGAGGGAGAAACCGAAGAGATCAACCTGCGCGAAGCCGAGCGCTTCGATGAATGAGATGGCCCCCTCCGCCATCTCCGCTACGGTGCTCGGCACGACACCCGTGGATGCGCCGATGCCGGCGTTGTCAAAGAGGATGACGTCGCGTTCGGCCGCGATCGGATCAACGAGAGCCGGATCCCAGTTGTCGATGTCCCCACGGAAGTGCTGCAAGAAGACCAGCGGTACTCCTTGGTTCACACGTCCAAGCCGGCGATAGGCGTAGCTGACGCCATTCGCGCCCTGCACGTGCTGAAGTTCTGCCTCGACTAGTTCGAGAGTGTTCGTCATTTCGTTTGCTTCCCTTGTCGTTTTCATGCCGTCAATATGACCGGTCGTCTTGAATTGTACGCGCACGAATTCGGTCGAGGCAAGCTCGAGCGTGCGACTAGCGCAAGACGGTGTCGAACGTCACGGACAGGAAGTCGGTAATCGGTGCGTCGGTCCGAAGCGTCTTGGCCTGCGCAATGGCGCCCTCGAAGCTGGCGACGACATACCCCGCGAGCGCATGAGCATCCGCGTCGTTTCCAACTTCGCCAGCCGCCTGGGCGCGAGCGATCGTGGTCGCGACAGCGCCGATCCACCGGGCGAAGCCCTGCGTCACCGCTTCCCTGAGTTGATCGTTGAGCGCGACCGCGTCCGTACTGAAGTTGCCCAAGAGGCATCCGTATTGGATGCCTGCCGCCTCTCGCGCGGCGATGTTTGCCTCGAGATGCTGGCGAAGTTGCTCGAGCGGAGAACCCTCCGGTTTGGCGAGCTCACGAAGCCCAAGGTCGTCGACGTAGCGTGCGAGCACCTCGATGGCCAGCTGTTCCTTGCTCACGAAGTGGTTGTAAAAGGACCCCTTCGGCACACCAGCGGCCTGAACGATGTCATTGACGCTCGCGGCGTTGTAGCCGCGTTCGAGAAATACCGGCGCGGATCGGGTGACCAATTGCTCCTTCAGACTTGCACGTGCCATCCCCTCAGTGTATATGACCAGTCATCTTGCATCCCTCGGTGACGAGCCGCCGGTCGTCGACCGACTTGAGTCG
>JAUZFR010000110.1 GCA_030840335.1 Actinomycetota bacterium
ATCGCTCTCAGCGGTTCGCCCTCGAAATCGACGAGTACCCAGCCGCGATCGGGAACCGCGAGGACCTGCCCGAGGTGATAGTCGCCATGAATTCGCTGCAGGTCCGGCCACGGTGCCGACCGAGCCGCCTCGAAGACGGCCTCGATCAGCAGACGGCAGCTCTCGAGCGACGGCACCTCGGCCGTCGCACCATTGAGTCGCGCGCGCATGCCGCGCAGAAACAGGTCGATGTCGTCATTCGAGGCGCGGCGTGTCGGGAGAACGGATGCCAGCGTCGCGTGGACCTCGGCCGTCGCCTCGCCGAGCGCTCGAGCCGCGACGCTGAAGTCTTCGCCGATTTCCGCGGCGCGCAGTGCGACTCGCCACGCGTCCTGGACACCGGGAAGAAATTCCTGCGCAAACGCCAGGTGTCCGCGGGCCGTGCCGTTCGCGCGTCCGCTGTCCCGCCATTCGCCCGAGAGGTAGCCGATTGACGTCGGCACGAGCCGGGATCCGGCGGCGGCGATAGCGGACTGGAGTGTCACATCCGGATTGTCGCCGTGGTGCAGCGTGCGGAATACCTTGATGATGACAGGCGCGCCGTTCTCAACGGAGCAGATGATCGAGGTGTTCGACTGCTCTCCGCTCAGCACGGCGGCGTCAGTGACCGTGATCGGGGGAGCACCCGGCTGGCGATGGCCACGGGTCCCGTCGACGAAGCCCTCGGAGATCATCAGGCCGAGGATCGCCGCGGCGTAGGCCGGGTCGTGTGGCGCATCGTAGATGTAGCGCCCGTCAACAATCCCGATGGGAGTCTTGCCCTCGAGGGGCACCATGCGCTCGGTCAGCGGCACCTGGTAAAGGACGATCGAACTGAGGCCGCGGTCGAGCAGGAAGTGCGTCGAGATGCGCACGGTTTCGTTGCGAACGTTCCATCCGCCAATCCGTTCGAGGTGCGGCGCTGAGCCCTTTCCTGCGTACCAACGCTGCGCGCCAACCCACTCTGAAAGAGTGTCTGGCAGCGCGTTTTGCTGGTCTGCGGCGTAAATGCTCACCCTTCGACCCTACGCCGCTCGTGTTTCGGGCTTTCGCGTTCTGCAGATATGCGTGCCGCTTCAGCGGCGAATTCCGCGAGTGCGGCATCGCTGAACAGCACGAATCGCGCCAGCTCGACGCCTCCAACATCGTGCACAGTCGAGACCGCGATTCTGGCCGCATCGTGCATCGGCCAGCCATAGACTCCCGCCGAAATCGCCGGAAACGCGATTGACTTCGCGCCGAGGCCGGCCGCGAGCCGCAGGGATTCGCGATACGCACTCACCAGCTCTGCGCTCCTGTCGTTTGTCTTCGCGAACACCGGGCCGACGGTGTGGATGACCCACCGCGCGTCGAGCCGTCCGGCCGTGGTCGAGACGGCCTGCCCGGCGGGCAAGCCATCCGGATACCGCTCCGCCCGGATGCGTCGGCACTCGGCAAGGATTGCCGGCCCGCCGACACGGTGTATCGCGCCGTCCACGCCGCCTCCGCCGAGCAGCGAGGAGTTGGCCGCGTTGACGATGGCGTCGACTGACTGGTCGGTGATATCCCCGCGCACGATCTCGATCTCCATACTTCAGGCCTACCACCCGTGACCGATAATGCCCCCCATTTGAGGGAACCCCATAACTGGGGGGAGCGCAATCATTGCGGGGGGCCATATTGTTCTAACAGCACCACAGGGGGACACTCGGGTGCGGCGGCCTAGCCAGTAGCTAACCGGAAAAATACGGGGGTAATCTTCCGGGTTTTTTGCTACTCGCCATATCGGGCCGCCGCCCCGGCTCCACCCACTTCTCGAGGATGTTCAGCTCCTCACCGGGGCATTCGTCGTCTAGTTGTCGCGTGACATCAGGTACGCATTGATCTCGGACGTCAGTGACGCATCCACAGCGTGCGGCTCTCCGTCGATCTCACGCACCGGCGCGGCCTGGCGTCCACTTGAGACCAGCCACACCGCATCCGCCTCGCCAAGCTCTGCAGGCGTGAGCTGTTCGAAACCCGTCTCGAAGCCGTTCTCGGCCGCCCACGCGAAGATATCGCCCTGCGTTGTGCCGTCGAGGATGCCGAGACCCGTCCCCGGGGTCAGCAGCGAGTTGCCGCGGCGGAACAGGACGCTCGCCGTCGGGCCCTCGAGCACGTATCCGTCCGAACTGACGAAGATCACGTCGTCAGCGTCACGACGAGATGCTTCGCGCAACACGGCGCGGTTGACCGCGTACGAGAGCGTCTTCGCGCCGGCGAGCAGCCAGGGCGACGTGCGCTCGACGTCGTGTCGATAGCCGCGATCGAGCATGACGACGCGGATTCCGTTCGCCCGAGCGTCGGCGTAGTCGGGAGAGGGCGACACGTACACCCAGCCGGTCGGGCGGTTGTCGCCTTCGATACCGCGCGTCATCACAGCCTTGATGAGGGCTTCGGGCACCGGATCGAGCTCCGCAATGACTGTCTCGATCGCCGCACGCCAGACGTCGAGGTCAGGCCCTGGCAGGTCGAGGATGGCCGCCGAGTGCGCGAGTCGGCGAAGGTGCGCCTCGACGGCGTGCGCCTTGCCCCGAGCGACACTGACCGATTCGAAGATGCCATCGCCGCGGGTCGCGGCCAGGTCCAGCACGCTCAGGTGCGGTAACGACGGGTCGACCAGCCGGATGGCATCCGCTCCCACCTCGTGCGGCGGGGCATCGAGGGACGGCTGATTGAGGAGAACGAGCACTGTTCGCGACATGGGTCCATTCTGTCCTCGTCCACACCTCTCTCCTGCACGTCTCTCCTCCTTCACAGCCTCGCCCAGTCTGTGGCCAACCACGGATGACCCAGGATCGACCGGCCCCGCGGATGCCCGCGCCAGTCTGTTGTGCATGAAACCACCGGACTTTCTGGACGCACAGGCCGTCCCCCTCCTTACCGACGCCGACATCGAGAAGCGGGTGACTGAACTGATCGGGCGAGCGAACCTGCGCCAGCTCTGGGTGCTGTTCCTCGATGCCGAGGCGGTTCAGCTCCCCCTGCTCATTCCGATCGACGGGATGCCCTCGGAGCCATCGCCGGGCGAAACGCTCGACGTGATGGAGCGCATCCGAGACGTGATGGATGAGATCGGTGCCGCGTCGATCATCCTGGTCTGGGAACGGTACGCGGCCGCGAGGCTCACGGCACAGGACGCCGCATGGGCTCGTTCACTTCACGAAACCTGCGCCGAACAGCGCATCGAACTGCGCGCGATGCTCCTGTCGCATCGCTCAGGCGTGCGCTGGGTCGCGCAGGACGACTACCGCTTCGCGTCAAATGTTGGCTAGGCGCCAGGCAGACCCGGAACGAGTGGCTGCCCCGTGATCAGGCCATACCCCACGAGGCCGGCGATCGCGATAACAAAGAACACAAACCAGAGGATGATCGGCAGGTTTCCGCTGCTGCCCTCGCGCCGGAGTGCGTTCGCGCGCATCAGCAGATACACGGGAGCCGTAAGCGCGGCCCAGCCAAACGATGCAGGTCGATTGTGCCCGACGGCCCTGAGCCGGCTGTTGTCCCCGGCAGCGAACAGTATCCCGAGAAGATAGGGAGCGAGCGCAGAGACCGGAAGCATCCATCCGGCACTGCTGAAACCCTGGCTGGCCAGCACGTAGCCGATGGTTGCCGCGGCGATGAGTGGCGAACCGGCGACAAACCACACCCATGCGGTCATCGAGCCTTCGGGGCGCGGATGCGCGCTTGCGCGTCGCCCGGTGCTTCCACCCGTGCTGGTGCCCGTGCTTGCGCTCGGAGCGAGCGTCCACGGTGCCGCGGAGGGCTCAGCGTTGGCGGCCGCCGATGCCGCGTCGGGCAGCGTTGTGTCAGGGAATGTTGCGTCAGGGACTGTTGTATCGGGGACCGTGGACACATCACCGGCCGACACGGCCTCAGACTCATCAGTGAAGGTGGGTGCAGCGGGCTGATCCCACGCTGACAGGGGAGGCGGGCTCTGAAGGGGTAGTGGAGCCTCTTCCACGGCGGGCACGGGCTCGGGCTGCACCGGCTGCACCGGCTGCACCGGCTGCGCCTGCACCGGCTCAGCCGTTCCCTCGCGAAGTGCTCGTCGGGATGGAAACGCTCCCGAATCGGCACTGGCGTCTGCGGGAGCCTCGGCCGCGGCCGCTTCGGCGGGGGATGGCTCGACGGCAGATTCCTCGACAACCGGCGCAGCCTCGGTTGGCTGCACCGCCTCAACGGGCTCGACCGCCTCAGCTGGCTGCGTGGCCTCGGCCTCCACTGGCACCGTCGGTGCTGTGACGTGCTCGGTCCATCCGTTTCCGTCCCACCAGCGAAGCTGACGCGGGTCGTACGGATCCGTGTACCAGCCAGCAGCGATGCCCGAGGCAGTACCACCGGTTGCGGATGTATCTGACACGAGTAGTAACCGCCTTCGGGAGACCTTGGTCATGCAGCACGAGATGTACTGGTTTTCCGTCGGGAATTAGGGGTTCCTGACAGAAACGAACGCTACTACTGATGGGGCCGTAAATCCCGCAGGCTAGCGGCTCAGGCTGTAAACGCCCCAGTCGTCGACACGCCAGGCAATCCAGCCGTTTTCACGCTGGAGGCTTGCGGTCACCTTGTAGGTCTGCCCCGAGCCGATGCGGTTCAGGGTGCAGATGAATTGCTGACCCATGACAGTCGCGGGAGGAGTCGGGCACTTGACACTGGTGATCGGGCCGAAGACTGTTGCGTCGTGTTCGATCGAGTGGGCGGCTTCCGCAGAGAACGTCTGCGGAAGGGCGGAGATGACGAGTCCCGGCACGGCCACGACTGATCCGAGCTGAAGGAGTACGAGTGCGCCCCAGACCAGGATCGGACCGAAGCCGTTGCCTGCGCGCATCACGATACGGATGGCGCGCGCGATCAGGTAGACCGGACCGGACAGGAACACCCACGCCCATGAGGCCGGGTTGTCGTAACCGTGGCGACGGAGGGCCCGAACGTCGTTGATGGCGAACGGGATGGACAGCACGTACGGCGCGAGCAGGATTCCGAGGATGACACCGACGTTGGTGCCGCCAGATCCAGCCGACGAGACGACGAGAAGAATGAGTACGAGCTGCGCGAGCGGCATGAGCGCGATGACCCAGGCGCCAGCGGTGTTCGTGCTCGGGGCCGTGCCCGGCGCGAAGTGGGTGGGTGTTGCCGTTGCCGGCGCGGGCTGAGCGATCGCCGGCTCGGCGAGCAGTGTTGTGGCGGCAGCTGGCTGCGCGGCCGCCGCCGGCTGCGCAGGGGCGGCAACGGATGCGGCTACGGGCTCTGCAACGGGAGTGACGGGCTGTGAAGCGGCGAAGTCTGGTGTGGGAAGAACGGCAGGTGCGGGCTCGTCGGCAGGCAAAACGTCCCACGACGGTGGTTCGAGTTCGAGGAGAGCTTCGGCGGTGGGAGCGGACTTGCCGGACTTGCCGTCGTCGACGCTGTCTTCGCGCTCGCGTTCGCGGCGCTCACGGCGTGTGGGGAGTTCATCGGCCGCGAGGTCGTCATCGGCCCACGCGAGCTTGGCTTCCTGGATAACGATGGGCGCGCGCGCCTCGGTGGTGTGTTCGGTCCAACCGTGGTTGTCCCACCACCGCATCTGCGGCAAGCCAAGCGGATCGGGATACCAACCCGCTGGCACGCCGAACCCGTTATCGTCGTTCACCTGTTGTTACCCCCGGTAATTTGCATGGCACGGCCCTCAAGCACTCTAGGGAATTGCGTGGAAAAGCGACAGAGGCTCACGCCCCCCAAAACGCGGGACGC
>JAUZFR010000114.1 GCA_030840335.1 Actinomycetota bacterium
TCGACGAACTCTTCGCAGGCTTCGTAGACGCGCCAGTTCTCGGTCGCCGACTCGTAAATCGCCTTAAAGACAGGAATCAGGTCGGGCGAGAGGGTGTACGCCTTCGTGACGTCCCGCTGGAGCACGCTTGTGGGGATGTCGTAGCCCTGCCGATCGAGATAGCGCAGGAATTCGTCGTACAGCGTGGGCTCCTGCAGCAGGTCGCTCAACACGCGCTGCCCATCGGGATCGGTGTCGAAAACAGGGAGGACGCCCGCGTTCTTGTTGCCGAGAATGAATTCGATCGCCCGATACTGGTGCGACTGAAATCCGGATGAATTCGCCAGGAAGCCACGGAATTCGGCGTACTCAGTCGGAGTCAGCGTCGCCAGCACCGACCACTGCTGGGTCATGGTGTCCAGGATGTGCTTGATGCGAGCGACCCGCTTGAGCATGGTTCCGAGGTCGTCGGCGCGCAGTGCCTCCCGCGCAGAACGCAGTTCGTGCAGCATGAGCTTCATCCACAACTCGCTGGTTTGGTGCTGGATGATGAACAACAGTTCGTCGTGATGCTCGGGCACGCTGACCGGTCGTTGCAGACTCAGGAGCTCGTCGAGCGCCAGGTACGAGCCGTAGCTCATCCGCCCGGAGAGGTCAGTGACGATCCCCTCCTCGAGCGAGCGGGTGTTGTCCTGGTTGTTCATTTGGCCTTCGATCCAGGCAGCGACTTCGCTGATCCTCTTTCGCAAGTATGACGCGACTTCGAGTCTGCGAGCGATGCGGCAGGGCTCGAAACACGGCGTTCAGAGTAGACCTCGCAATGACGGTAACTCAAGTATTGTGCTCGACGCTCGCGACTGATCTAATCAGCTAGGGACCACATCTCCGCGGTCTCAGACAGACCGGTCGTTTACCCCTTTTTCCCCGGTTCTGCTCACCAGTGTCGGACGGCCTTCGCGGGCTGACCGAAGTTCTCATCGAGTTCACGCCCTCCCGGTTCGCGTGCTCGATGCGACCACGACGGCCGTCGGTATCGACGGCGCTTCCGTCGCGCAACGACAGTGTGGTCGCGCCCGCGCGCCCTCCCTGTGGCATGACCATCCACCACCCAGTTCGGACGGTGGATGCGCGTACGTCGGCCTTTCGCGGGCGGCGGTCGCAACCCGAAAGTCGCCGACCCCCTAGTGCTCCGGCGACGCCAAGTCACATGAAAGAAGCAAATGTTCAAGATTATGAAGACCAGGGGTGTCGCTCTCGTCGCCTCCGTAGCCCTGCTCGGCGGCGCAGCATGGCTGGCGGCCGGCACCACCGGCGCATTCTTCAGCGATACGCACCAGGGCACGATCAGCGGCACGGTCGGATCCATCCGGGTCACACCCTATGGCGGCTCCGGCACCGACCAGACGAACCTCGCGTTCGCCAACCTGCTGCCGGGCGACCCACAAACGGTGACGCTCAACTACACGAACACGGGTGCGAACACTGAAGACATCTACGTCGTCTTCAACAACGCGACCGCGCTGAGCGCGTTGAATACCCTCGGGACCTACGGTGAGGCTCACCTCTCCGCGAACGGTACCGCGCTGTTCGACTCGGCCAACCTCAACGACCGGTCGTCCACGTGTGGGGCATTCGACCCGAGTGGCTGCTGGCCGTTGAAGTCGCAGTATCTTGCGGTCAGCCATGTCGCTCCCGGCCAGTCCGGTTCGGTCTCGTTCACGTTCCAGTACGCGGGCAAGCTGAAGACGCAGGCTCCTGTCGGCTCGCCGGCTGCGCCGTGGAACAGCTACCCGATCGCCGGCCAGGTGACCACCAACGTTGCTGACGGCAGCGGAAGCGGCCTCCCGTACCAGCTCGTCGCCACCCAGGTTGGCGTGACTCCGGGTTCGTAGTCCTCGCCACCGAAGGTGTCGCGCTCGGATTTCCGGGCGCGGCACCTTCAACTGGATTTACATGTCCTCCCGAACGAAAGGCACGCTGTGAAGCTGTGGAAGCTGGTCATCATGCTGACCGTTGCGCTCTTCGCCGCATCCTGTGTGCTGCTTGCCGTCCTGGGCGTTCTTCCTTACCGGATCTACGTCGTTCACACCGGCTCCATGGACCCGACTATTCCCTCCACGAGTGCGGTCATCGTGCGGACGGGCGAATACCGGATCGGCCAGCCCGTCTCGTTCGTCGAGCAGGGCGAGGTCATTACGCACCGGCTCGTCCGCATCCATTCGGATGGCACCATCGATACGCAGGGCGACGCGAACGCGACGATCGACCCCTGGCACGTCTCGAAGAGCGCCATCATCGGCGGCGTTGTCGCTGCTCCCGCACACCTCGGTTACTGGCTGGTGTTCCTCCGCAACCCGCTCGGGTTGCTGTCGATCGTTTTCGGAGTGCTCGCGAGCTGGCAGCTCTGGTCATTCACCGGCGCGCGGAAACCGGATGAACGCACGCCGTCGCCGACGCCCGGTCGCCTGAAAGCGGTGAGCCGGCATGCGAAGCGCGCCCAGAGGTTCGCGCACTCGGTGCGGGCTTAGCGCGGTCGACGATGCACACCGTGCAGAAGCGCGACTGTGCTCGTCACCATCCTCCTCGCGCTGCCCGGCCGCAGCGCGTATCCCGCGCGTGAACCCGAAACCGCTAGACCCACCGACGAGGGGGCTGTGGTGGACCCACGCATCCCTAGGATGAGCACATGGCGATGCCGGTGCTGGCAACAAAGCTCTTCCGCCCGCCGCCGCGCCCGCAGTCGATCGCTCGCCCCCGACTCGTCGAACGGCTCGATGAAGGTCTGAGGGCTGACAGAAAACTCACCTTGATCGCTGCTCCGGCCGGATTTGGCAAGAGTTCGCTGTTGAGCGAATGGATTGCAGGTGCTGAAGCTAAATGGCCCCAAAGTCGGGTGGCGTGGCTGTCACTTGAGCCGAGCGACAATGATCTCCCCCGATTCCTCACCTACCTTCTCGCGGCGTTGCAGCAGGCTGATCATGCCTTGGGATCGACGGAATACGACCCACAGATGCCGATCGAAGAGACGCTCATCGGCATCATCAACGGAGTGGCGGAAGGTAGCCACGAGATTGTGCTCGTGCTTGACGACTTCCAGTACATCGAAGAGCCCTCGATCCGCGAAGCTGTTGTCTTCCTTCTGGATCATTCGCCCAGCGGCCTTCATCTCGTCATTGCCAGTCGGTCCGATCCCCTGCTGCCGTTGGCGCGACTCCGGGCAGGCGGGGAGCTGACGGAACTCCGCGCCGCGGACCTCAGATTCTCCCTGGACGAAGCGACCTCGTTTCTCAACGAAACAATGCGGCTCGGCCTCTCTCCCGAAGACGTCGGAGCGCTCGAGGACCGCACGGAGGGATGGATTGCCGGGCTACAACTCGTAGCACTGTCGATGCGAGACCGGCCGGATGCGACCGACTTCATCAAGAACTTCACCGGCAGCCATCGATTCGTCATCGACTACCTGGCTGAAGAGGTTCTCAGCAGGCAAACCGATGATGTTCGCGAGTTTCTGATCCGAACGGCGATGCTCGACCGGCTGAGCGGCCCGCTGTGCGACGCGGTCATCGAGCGACACGGGAGCAGCGACGTGTTGGATGCTCTTGAGCGCGACAACCTTTTCGTGGTGCCGCTCGACGAGGACCGCCAGTGGTACCGATATCACCACCTGTTTGCCGACGTTCTGCGGTCTCGCCTGCTGAGCCGCGGCTCAGACTTTGAAGCCCGGCTCCACCGCCGCGCCAGCACCTGGTACGAGAGCAATGACCTTCCAGAGGATGCGGTACGGCATGCACTGGCGGCCGGCGACTTTGACCATGCCGCACGTATCGTCGAGGCAGCCATTCCGGATGTACGCAAGACCAGGCAGGACGCATCCGTGCTGCACTGGCTCACTCTGCTCCCCGTGGAGATCGTTCTTCGGCGCCCGGTCTTGAGCGTATTCACGGGATGGTCGAAGCTCGCCTCCGGAGACATCGACGGCGTCGAACCGTGGCTGGCGAAAGGCGAGACGCTCCTGGCAGAGACGAACGCCGATGGTAGCGCGGCTCACGATTCGGCTGACGGAGTCGAACTGCGATCGCTGCCTGTCACTATTGCGCTTTACCGTGCTGCGGTCGCGCAGGCCAGGGGTGATCTCGATGGCGTCAAGCGGAATGCCCAGCGCGCGCTCGAGCTGACCGCGGCGGACGACCACCTCGGTCGCGGTGCCGCTGCCGGCATGCTTGGGTTGGCATCGTGGGCGAGCGGAGATCTCCGCTCTGGTGTGCGCGCGTTCGAGACATCACGAACCAGCCTCCTTCTTGCCGGCAATCTCACCGACGCCCTGAGTACGACGATGGTCGTGGTTGACATGCTCGTGCCGCTCGGGCGGCTTCGACAGGCAAAGACCATGTACGACGTTGCCCTGCAACGAGCGGCTGATGAGCGAATCATCGGACAGCCGACGGCGGATCTTCATGCCGGCGTTAGCGAACTGTATCGCGAGCGCAACCAATTGCGGATCGCCCGGGAACATCTCGCAGAGAGCGAGGCGCTTGGCGAAATCGCCTACTCGCATGAGCATCGCTATCGCTGGTTTGTCTCGATGGCTCGCATCTGCGAGGCAGACGGTCAGCTCGACGACGCCCTCGAGGCCCTGGCCTCGGCCGAGCGACTATACCTGCGAGGGTTCTTCCCGGAGGCACGACCGATTGCCGCCATGCGCGCACGAATCTGGATCAAGCAAAAGCGATTCGCTGACTCTCGATCATGGGCAGCCGAGCAGGACGTGACCCTTTCCGACGAACTCGACTACATGCGGGAGTTTGAGCACATCACTCTCGCCCGCCTTCTCATCGCGCAAAGCGATTCCGAAACGACACCAGAATTGCATCGCGAAACGATCACGTTTCTCCAGCGGCTGCTGGACGCGGCGGAGGCGGGAGGCCGAACTGGCAACGCTATCGAGATCCTGCTCCTTCAGGCCATCGCCAACGATTCGGCTGGTGACCGCACGCTCTCGCTCGAATTACTGGATCAGGTCCTGTCCCGGGCAGAACCGGAAGGGTACTTACGGCTGTTCCTCGACGAGGGCGCACCGGTCATGGTGCTTCTCCGCGCAGCTGCCGCTGCCGGGAGCCACCCCGACTTTGTCCGGCACATCATCCACGCATCCCGCGACACGGAACAGGGTGCACCGATCCAGCCCATCCACGACGCGCTCAGCGACCGCGAGCTTCACGTACTCCGACTCCTGGCAACCACACTCACCGGGCCCGAAATTGCTCGCGAGCTGTTCGTATCGCTCAACACCATGCGCACGCACACGAAGCACATTTTCCTCAAGCTGGACGTCGGCAGTCGTCCCGCGGCTGTCGACCGTGGCAAGGCTCTCGGACTTATCTAGAGCCGCCGAACAATCACCACGTGTGGTGATGCCCGGTCACCACGTCC
>JAUZFR010000176.1 GCA_030840335.1 Actinomycetota bacterium
CCCCGGGTGCCGACCGAGTACTCGCGCTTCGAGAGTTCGACATCCAGGTTCGAATTGGCGCGGAACTCCTCGAAGGACGCGTAGCCCGGTGAGGAGGGATCGACCGTCGTGATGCGCTCGAGTTCGCGCTGCGCTTCGGCTTCGGTGTCGCGGATGATCACGTATGCGGCCATGCCGAACTCGGCGAAGTCGGCACCCTGCAGCCGCTGCCGCCGCGAGTTCAGGTCGGTGACCTTCTCGCGCAACTCGTCAGGCGTGCCACCGTGCGTGACGTACGAATCGGCAAAGCCCGCGATAGCCTCACGACCGGATTCGCTCTCGCCCCCGGCGTAGATGGGTGGCGCGATTCGCGGTTTCGGGGAGAGGATGGCGCCGTCGACGTCGTAGAACTGCCCGGTCTGGCTGAATGGTTGCTCCGACCACATCCCCTTGAGGATGTTCACGAACTCGGATGACTGCAGGTACCGTTCGTCGTGCGAAGCGAATACGCCGCCGTACTGTCGCGCCTCCTCGGCCCACCAGGCCGAGACGACGTTCAGCGAGAATCGGTCGGACGAAATGTCGGCGAGTGTTGCCGACGTCTTGGCAATAACGGTCGGCAGGTGGAATCCGGGCCGCACCGCCGTCATGATCCTGAGGTTCTCGGTTACTGCCGCGATCGCCGACGACAGGGACCACGCCTCGAGGCTCGGTGCCTCGATTCCCTTGCGGTCGTTCAGATAGAGCTCCGGAACGAGCGTGAGGTAGTAGCCGAGCTGGTCGGCGAGAACGGATGCGCGGCGCACGTAGTCCCAGCTGGTCTCCATCCCCTCTTCGCCGACATTGCGAAGAAAGCCGCCGTAGACGGGCGTCCAGTATCCGAATTTCACGCGAGTATTCCTGCTTCGATGGTGACGAGACTGAGTGCCTGGGCGAGGTCGGCCGTAAGGTCGGCGGGATCTTCGAGCCCAATCGACAACCGGATCGTGGTCAGCGAGATCCCGGCCTTGTCGCGCTGGGCTGGTGTGAAGCGACTGTGCGTGGTTGTGGCCGGATGAACGACCAGACTTCGCACATCCCCGATGTTGGCGACGAGTTTGAAGAGTCGGAGGCTGTCGATGAAGGCGCCAACCTGGGCGGGATCGGCGGCGAGATCGAACGAAAAGACCGATCCGACGCCGCGTGGGAGGTATCGCCGGGCGCGAGCAGCGTCCGGATGCCCGTCGAGCCCGGGATGGTGAACGTCGGAGACGCCCGGATGCCCGGCAAGGTACCGGGCGACCTCGAGGGCGCTGTCGGTTTCTTTTCGCACTCGGATGTCCAGGGTCTCGATGCCCTGCAGGATCTGAAATGCGTTAAAGGGTGACAGCGCCGGCCCAAGGTCGTGGCTGAGCTTCGCTTTTGCGTAGGCGAGGTACGCACTCTTCGCGGCGCCGAACTCGCGCCAAAACACGACGCCGCCGAATCGCTCGCTCGGAGCGGTGAACTGAACCCAGCGTTCGGGGCGGGCGCCGAAGTCGAATGACCCGCCATCGACGATCACACCGGCAAGGGAGGTACCGTGGCCGCCGAGGAATTTCGTCGCCGAATATACGACGATGTCGGCGCCGAAGTCGAGCGGCTTCAGGAGGTACGGCGTCGCAATGGTGTTGTCGACGATCAGCGGGACGTCATTGGCTTGAGCGACCGCGGCGATGCCGTCGAGATCGGGCACAAGGGCGACGGGGTTGCCGATCGACTCGACGAAGAAGGCACGCGTTTCGGGGCGAACCGCGTCGCTCCACGCCGTCGCATCTCGCGCATCCACGAACGTGACGTCGATTCCGAAGTCACGGAACGTATCGTCGAGCAGATCGACTGTGCCGCCGTAAAGCTGATCGGACGCGACGATGTGCTGGCCGGTCTTCACCAGGGCAAGCAGCGCGATGGCGACCGCCGACTGCCCGGACGCGGTCGCCAGCGCAGCCACGCCGCCGTCAAGGGTCGCAACTCGACGCTCCAGGGCCGCGTTCGTCGGGTTGCCGGTTCTCGAGTAGAGGTTGCCGGGCGTACGGAGCGCGAAGATGTCGGCTGCGGCTTCGAAGCTCTCGAACTCATAGGCAGTCGACTGGTAGATCGGCACCACGGCAGTGTTTTGCGGGACTCCCGACACATAACCGGCATGAACCTGCTGAGTCGATGGGGCCCAGTTCTCGGTTTCGCTCACTTTTCGCACCCTTTCGCGTCTAGTGGGATTCACCGTAGCGGCGAGTGAACACAAAGCAAAAATAAGTTCAGTCAGAATCGTCGCTGAGCGTCACAATCGTGCGATTTGCGAAACATAACGCAAAGTACGTTGCGGATTCCCCAAAAACCTGACCAAACTTGGCGGCACGACGAGTCGCGAACACGTCGAATGAACATCCCACATCCTTCGATACAAAGGTGAACATAAGTGGCTAACAACAGTGCAACACGGCGCCAGTTGAAGCTCGGCGCGGTCCTCATGGGGGTTGGCGGACCGGGAGAGCACAACACCTGGCTGAGCCAGGAGATCCCCGGTGACGCGAGCGTGGACATCCGCTGGTACATCGAGCGCGCCCGCCAGGCCGAGGCCGCGAAGTTCGACCTCATCTTCATCGTCGACAGCCAGTTCATCACTCCGGATTCCCCCAACCACTACCTCAACCGCCTCGAACCGCTCACGCTGCTCTCCGCGGTCGCCGTCTCGACCAGCCACATCGGCCTCGTCGGAACGATCACGACCTCGTACAACGAGCCGTTCAATGTCGCCCGTCGCCTCGCATCGCTCGACCTGATCAGCGGCGGTCGCGCGGGATGGAACGTCGTCGCAACCGGCGACGGCGGCACGGCCGGCAACTACAGCAGGGAAGAGCACTACGACTACGACACCCGCTACGGGCGGGCGCTCGAGCACGTGCGCGTCGCGCAGGGGCTGTGGGACTCCTACGAGGATGATGCGTTCCCGCGCGACAGGGAGGCTGGCGTCTTCTTCGACCCGAGCCGCCAGCACCAGCTGAATCACCGTGGCCAGTTCTTCTCGGTCGTCGGGCCACTCAACATCGAGCGTTCGCCGCAGGGTCAGCCGGTCATCTTCCAGGCTGGCGACTCCGAGGAGGGGCGCGACCTGGGCGCGGCGATCGGCGAGGGGATCTTCACGCATGCTCCAACGCTCGAAGCCGGCCAGGCCTTCTATCGCGATATCAAGGAGCGCGCGGCGGCCAAGGGGCGCAACCCTGACCACGTTCTGATCACGCCAGGTGTGACGCCGATCATCACGGACACGGATGGCGAGGCTCGCGAACTGGAAGACGCCGAGCACCGCGCCAAGGACTTCTCGAAGACGGTCGCGCAGTTCGGGCGACCCTTCGGCTGGTACGACTTCTCGCAGCATGACCTCGATGCCCCGTTCCCTGATCTCGGCAACCTCGGCGACACGAGCTTCCGTACCCAGGCCGACCGAATCAAGCAGACGGCGGCAGCCCGCGGCTTCACGCTTCGCGAGACGGTCGAACACTTCAACCCGGTGCACCGGTCGCCTTTCGCCGGAACCGCCCTGACCGTGGCGAACGCGATCGAAGAGTGGTTCGAGGGACGCGCCCTCGACGGGCTCAATGTGCACGTGAGCGTGCCGAGCGACTTCGCCCGCTTCACCGACGAGGTGCTTCCGATCCTTCGCGAGCGGGGAATCGTGCGCAGCGAGTACGAGTCGACGACACTTCGCGGAAACCTCGGCCTGCCGATTCCGGAGAACCGCCATACCGCGGCACGCTCCGAGCTCGTGCTCGAAGACGCCTGAGGTAACGAGCTTGACCGAACCAGTAAAAGTCGTCGCGGTATCCGGCAGCCTGCATGCGCCGTCCAAGACGATCGCTCTCGTCGAGGCGATCGTCGCCGAACTTGGGCGGCAGCTGCCGGTCGACGCACGGATCATTCGAGTGAATGAACTCGGTCCCTCGTTTGCCGGCGCGCTAACCCGTGCCGAACTCCCGCGCGAGGTCGAGGACGCGCTGCTCGCAATTGAAACGGCGGATGTTCTCGTGGTCGCGAGTCCCGTGTACCGTGCATCCTTCACCGGGCTGTTCAAGCACCTCTTCGATTTTGTCGACCAGTTCTCCCTCGTCGACACGCCGATCCTGCTCGCCGCGACCGGTGGAAGCGAGCGTCATGCGCTCATCATCGAGCACCAGTTTCGTCCGCTCTTTGCGTTCTTCCAGGCCCTCACGCTCCCGGTCGGCGTTTATGCACACGATTCGGATTTCACCGACTACCGGATCTCCAGTGTGCGACTCGAGGACAGGTTGCAGAAGGCAGTTCACAAGGCGATCCCGCTCATTCAGTCGCATCTCGCCGAGCGCGAAGAAATCGCGAAGACGCTTGCGGGCGAAGCGACTGTAGAGACCGGGCCCGATCCGCGCAGAACTGTGCGCCTGGCGAGCTGAGAGCGGCGCAAAACACGATATTTCTGCTTGCCAACGCAGGAAAAGTGCGCAATCGAACCACGCCACGCTAGGTGTAGGCTCCGATAACGGTCTCGACGACGAGGTTGCGGCCGCGTTCGAACGATCCAAGGAACCCCCGCACATGGCCCCCGCAGCGCACGACACCGCGATGCCGCCGCAGCTCCAGCGATTCTCCGCCACCCTCAGCGGGCGTCGCCTCGTCACGAGCATGAAACGCGACACGACTATCCTCTGCTCAACGGGCGACCACGGGTTCTTTGCATCGGGACTCACAGCCCTCACCAAGAGAAAAGGAACCATTCATGCGCATTAGATACGCAATTCCCGTAATCGCAGTCGCCGCAGCGCTCGCTCTCACCGGTTGCGTCGACAACTCAACACCCACGAAGTCGGGCGGCACGGTCAAATCGACGTCGGGTAAAGACGCTGCCGCGATCAAGCTCCTTCCGGCCAGCATCAAGTCGTCGGGTCAGATCCAGGTCGGCGTCGACGCCACCTACCCGCCGAACGAGTACAAGGATGCGAATGGCGCGGCGATCGGCTGGGACATCGACCTCTTCAACGCGGTCGCGGCAAAGCTCGGAGTGAAGGCCGTCTACAACATCGCCGGCTTCGACACGATTATCCCCAGCATCACCGGCGGAAAGTATGACGCAGGAGTTTCGTCGTTTACCGACAACGTCGACCGAGAAAAGCAGGTCGATTTCGTCAACTACTACTCGGCGGGCATCCAGTGGGCTGCACCCGTCGGCAAGACGGTTGATCCCGACAATGCGTGTGGACTCAAGGTCGCGGTCGAAACCGGCACCGTTGAAGAGCAGGAAGACATTCCCGCCAAGTCGAAGGCGTGTGTTTCCGCCGGCAAGAAGGCGATCCAGATCCTGAAGTTCGACGGACAGGACCAGGCGACCAACGCTGTTGTTCTCGGCCAGGCCGACGCGATGAGCGCCGACTCTCCGATCACCGGTTACGCCGTCGAGCAGTCAGGCGGAAAGCTCGAGCTCTCCGGCAAGACGTTCGAGGTTGCGCCGTACGGTGTCGCAGTCAATAAGGGATCGACGCTCGCCCAGGCTGTACAGAAGGCGTTCCAGGATCTCGTCGATGACGGTACCTACAAGAAGATCCTCGACAAGTGGGGCGTCGGCGACGGTGCGCTCTCGTCGATCACGATCAACGCAGCGGCCAACGGCTAGCCATGACCTCCTCGGGTCCTGACCGTTCGGCGCCGGGGTCAACCCCGTCGCCGCACGGCGCCGATGCGGCACCGGTGGTCAAGGCCGTACGTTTGCGTCATCCGTGGCGCAACCTGATCGCGGTGATCATCCTCATCATCGCGGTCGCATTCATCTGGGATGCCGCCGGACGCACGGCGTACCACTGGGACATCTTCGGCAAGTACGTCTTCGACAAGCGAATCTCCGAAGCCGCGTTCAACACGCTGCAGCTCACCGTGTACTCGATGGTTATCGCGGCGATACTCGCGCTGGTTCTCGCGGTCATGCGACTCTCATCGAATCCCGTCTTCAAGAGCATCTCGTGGTTCTATCTCTGGATCTTCCGCGGAACCCCGGTCTATGTGCAGCTGACCTTCTGGGGGCTGCTCTCGGTGATCTATCCGACGCTGTCCATCGGTCTCCCGTTCATGCATCCGTGGCTCGAGTTCCCCACGGGGTCGACGCTGACCTTCTTCGAACTCGCGATTATCGGTCTCGCCCTGAACGAATCGGCCTACCTGGCCGAGATCGTGCGCGCGGGAATCCTCTCGGTTGATCGTGGTCAGGAAGAGGCGGCGACGGCACTCGGTATGACGTGGACCCAGTCGATGCTGCGTATCGTCATTCCGCAGTCCATGCGAGTGATCATCCCGCCGACGGGCAACGAGGTCATCTCGATGCTGAAGACGACGTCTCTCGTGACAGCCGTGCCCTACAGCCTTGACCTGTTCGCACGATCGCGAGACATTGCAACGAGCCTGTTCGCTCCGGTGCCGCTGCTGCTGGTTGCATCGGCCTGGTATCTCGCCATCACTTCGGTGCTGATGGTCGGCCAGTACTACCTCGAGAAGCGTTTCGCGCGCGGCATCGGAGCGGCGCGACCGACAAAGGGCGCCGGCGGCACCACGGCAGCGCCAACGACCACCGCGCAATTCGAAGTCGTATCCGAGGCGTACAACACCGACGAGAAGGAACACCAATGACCGACACCGAAGTGCCGATGGTGCAGGCCGACCAGGTTTCGAAGAGCTTCGGGTCGAACCAGGTGCTGAAGAGCATTTCTCTCACCGTGAGGCGCGGTGAGGTCATGGTCCTTCTCGGGCCCAGCGGCTCCGGCAAGTCGACCTTTCTGCGCTGCATCAACCACCTCGAATCCGTGGATGCCGGTCGGCTACGGGTCGAAGGCACGCTCGTTGGCTACAAGGAAAAGGGCGACAAGCTGCACGAGCTCCATCCGAAGGAGGCGGCGGCTCAGCGTCGCGAGATCGGAATGGTCTTCCAGCGGTTCAACCTGTTTCCCCACATGACGGCGATCGAAAACATCATCGAGGCGCCGATGCGGGTCAACAAAGTCGGGAAAGCGACGGCAATCGCGAGGGCGAAGGAACTCCTGACGAGAGTTGGCCTCGGTGACAAGGGCGACGCGTATCCCGCTCACCTCAGCGGTGGCCAGCAGCAAAGGGTAGCGATCGCCCGCGCCCTCGCGATGGATCCGAAGCTCATGCTGTTCGACGAGCCGACATCCGCACTCGACCCGGAGCTCGTTGGCGAAGTACTGGATGTCATGAAGAAGCTCGCCGAGAGCGGCATGACCATGATCGTCGTCACTCACGAGATCGGGTTCGCTCGCGAGGTCGCCGATTCGCTCGTCTTCATGGATGGCGGTGTCGTCGTCGAATCCGGTGACCCGCGAGAGGTTCTGGCCAATCCCCAGCACGAGCGAACGAAAGCATTCCTGTCAAAGGTGCTCTAGCTTCGGTGGTGCTCTAGCCGGCCTGACCCCTGACAAGCGCCAATGACGAATGCGCTGCTCGCCCCTCGGGCTCGTAACACGATGCAACCTGAATTCGTCCGCAATCGCTTGCGGATTAGTCTCGCAATACGATGACCTCCCTTCACGCCAGCGCTGCTCTGCCACAAGCTTCCGTCGCGCCCGCCACACCTGCCCTCACCGCACCGGTGCTCGCTTCGGCAATCGATCTCATCGGCAACACGCCGCTTGTCGAACTCACCCACCTCGCTGCCGGGTTGCCCGGCCGGGTGTTCGCCAAGCTCGAGAGTCGCAATCCGGGCGGCTCTGCCAAGGATCGCATCGCACTCAACATGATTCGCACTGCGGAGGCGAACGGAGAGCTCGCGCCCGGCGCGACGATCGTTGAGTCGAGCTCGGGCAACACGGGAATCGGTCTGGCGCTTGTGGGACGGCTGACCGGGCATCCGGTGATCATCATCCACAGCGGGTTCATCTCGGTGGAGAAGAAGACCGTGCTGCTTGCCTATGGCGCCCAGCTCGTGGAGGCCGACTGGGAAGCCGGCCCCGAGGACCCCAACAACGCGCGCGCGCTGGCGGATCGCATTGCCGCCGAAATTCCGGGGGCCTGGCGTTCTTCGCAATACGAGAACGCGGCCAACCCTTCCGCTCACTACACGACCACCGGGCCCGAGATCTGGCAACAGACCGGTGGCGCCGTCACTCACTTTGTCGCTGGCATCGGCACGGGCGGCACGATCAGCGGCGCCGGCCGCTACCTGAAGGATGTCAGCGACGGCCGGGTACGCGTCATCGGCGCAGACCCCGTCGGGTCGACCTACAGCGGCAGCCCGGCATCCACGATCGTCGTCGACGGTGTCGGCACTCGTTGGCCGCAGTCCAACTGGCCAGGCATCTTCGACCCCGGCGTGACGGATGACATCCGTGTGATCCCGGACGAGCGCGTCTACGACACGGTGCGTCGCCTTGCCATGGATGAAGCCCTGCTCCTCGGACCGTCGTCGGGTCTTGCGATCGCAACCGCACTGGACGTTGCGGCAGAGGCCGATCCGGGCTCGATCGTCGTCGTGATTGCCCCCGACGGCGGCAACAACTACCTCACCAAAGCCTTCAACGATGAGTGGCTCGCCTCGGCCGGGATGAACGCCGACGGGTTCGCGGACGGGTCATCCGACTGATGGCGCTGCAGCACTTCGGCTGGTTTCTCGGCGCGGGATTCGGTGTGCAGGGCTGGGGAGACCCGACCTACGGCATCGGCTATGACTGGAAGAAGCCTCGGGTTTACCAGGACGCCGCGGCCGCATTCGAAGCGGCCGGTCTCGACCTCTTCATCATTGAGGATGGCGTCGCCGTGCCAGATACCTATGGCGGCACCGCGGAAGTCAACCTGTCGAACGCCCGTTTCGTGCCCAAGCACGACCCGCTGCCGCTGGTGCCGTACCTCCTTGCCGCGACCGAGAGAATTGGTATCGTCCCGACACTGAGTGCTTCGTTCTACGAGCCATTCACCGCCGCGCGCCTGCTGGCGACTCTCCAGCACTTCGCGGACGGACGCCTGGGATTCAACGTCGTCACCAGCGGCAGCGACCTGGCCGCCCAGAACTACGGTCTCGACAAACAGATCGATCACGACCTCCGATACGACCGCGCCGAGGAGTGGGTGCAGGTCGTCCGCGCGCTCTGGCGCAGCTGGGATGCCGATGCGATCATCGAAGATGCCGCTGGAGGCATATTCGCCGATTTCACCAAGGTGCGCACGATCGATCACGAGGGCGCGTTCTTCAAGGTCCGTGGTCCGCTCAATACCGCACCGCTCTCGGAGGAGCCAGTCATGGTTCAGGCGGGCGCATCCGGCAAGGGGCAGGACTTTGCGGGACGCAACTCCGACGTGATCCTCGCCCTCGCCTCGACCCCTGAGCGGATGCGCGCCTACCGCGACTCCATTCGCGAGGTTGCAGCGGCGAGCGGCCGCAACCCGGACGATATCAAGGTTCTGTTTGTCGTAAATCCGATCGTGACGGCTAACGCAGACGAGACGGCGTCCGTTCGCGCGCGACGCAGCGAGCTGACGCAGTCCGCGATTGACGAGGCGTTACAGGGAGTGTCGTATCTCTCCGGTGTGGACTTCAAGAAGTTCGACCTCGACGCGACGCTGCCGGTTCTCACCACGAACAGCAACCAGGGCACGCTCGACAATTTCGTCAAGAGTGCGCCAGAGGGTTCGACGCTTCGTGAGATCCTGCAGGCCCGCGCAAACAAGGATGGGCTCGCGATTGTCGGCACCGCAGATGAGATCGCGGATCACCTCGGCGAGTTGTCTGATGGGGTCGGCGGCGACGGTTTCCTCTTTACCGGGCAGGTGCATCCCGCCAACGTGCATCGCACCCTTGATCCGCTCGTTCCGGCGCTCCGGCGACGTGGCTTGCTTCGCGATTCGCTCGGTGACGGCGGCCTTCGCTCCAACCTGACGGACTTCTAGTGGGAGTGCTCTCGCGCGCTGACGTCGACCTGTCTGATGTCGTCGCGGTCGCGCGCGAGGGGGAGCGCGTGTCATTCGCGAGCGTCGTCGAGCGCGATCTTGCGGCTTCGCGAGCGGTGGTCGAGGCGGTTCTGGCCGAGGGTGAGCCGGTCTACGGGCTAAACACCGAGCTGGGTGCCGGTCGTGACATCGTCGTGTCGACCGAGCGCATTGAGGAGTTCCAGCGGCGCACCGTCCGCAACAGTAGCGGCGGCATAGGTTCCTCGCTCTCCGTCGAGCAGGCTCGCGCCGTCGTCTTTGCGCGGCTGGTCGGCTTCAGCCGCGGGGGAGCGGGCGTGACCTCGGAACTCGCGGTGCAGTACCGCGAACTGCTGAATCGGGATGTCTATCCCGTCATTCCCCGCACGGGCTCTGTTGGCGCCGCAGACCTCACTCATCTCGCCGCCGTCGCTGCGGTCGCGACGGGTACCGGACGCGCCTTCATCGACAACGCGGCCGTGTCGGGCGCGGACGCGCTTGCCGCCGTGTCCCTTCAGCCGGTCACGCTTCAGGCGCACGAGGCTCTCGCCGCGCTGAGTGGCAACTCGTACAGCGTGGGGGTCGGCGCCCTTGTAGTCTCCGATCTCGCAGGCATCGTCAACGCGGCCGATCGCGTCGTCGCGCTCTCGCTGGCCGCGCTCGCAGAACACTCGACTGGCGGCAACCTCTCTCCGTTCAGTGTCGAGATCCAGTCCGCTCATCGCTCAGCCGAGCAGGCCGCGGCGGCCGCTCGCGTTCGGGCACTGCTGCCGTCTGGATCGGCGGCATCCACTCAGGACCCCCTGTCGTTCAGAACCGCCCCCCAGGTGCACGCGGCGCTTGCGTCGGCCGTTGCGGCATCCGCCGCCGCGATTCGGCTCGAACTCAACTCGCGCACCGAGAACCCTCTGGTCGACATCGACTCCCGTCGCATGATCTCCGGCGGCAATTTCCAGGTGCTCGGGCTCGCGCTGTCGTTCGAGTCGCTGCGACTGGCGCTCGCGCACGTCGCCGCAGCCTCGGAGCGGCGGCTCGCGAAGTTGTCTTCGCTTCAGGCACCCCTGCGCCGGGCCGGTCGGGCGCGTGTTCCCGGGCTGTTGTCATACTCAGCATCCTCGCTGCTCGCAGAGTTGCGTCAGCTGGCCAATCCGGTTTCTCTGTACACGACGTCGCTGTCTGATGATGTGGAGGACGTGTCCTCGAACGCTGCGCTCGCTCTGCAACTCCTCGAGCGTTCGGCCGCCCTCACCCGCACGATCCTGGCGATCGAGGCGGTGACGGCGGCGGAGCTCGCGGCAATCGAAGCTCAACACGACGGGTCGCGTGACGAGGTCCGCCGGGTGCTGAGCGGTCCGCTGCAGGAGATCGTTGACGTGGTCACGGCAGCTCTCGATGCGGATGCTCCCGCTGATGAACTCGTCGCCGCGCTTGAGCGTGAGCTGTACGCCTGACGATCCGGCTCGCCACCGACGTGACGGAAGCAATCCAGGTCATGAGAAAATCCAGTCCGCCTAGCGAATCCAGTCCGCCGAGCGATCCCAACGTCGCGACTTAGGCGGCCAGCCCATCGGTGGCTCGGTCTTCAGCACCGTCGGAAGCCCGGTCTTCAGCACCGTCTTCAGGGGGGAGAGGCTTGCGGAACGACAGATAGCTGATTTCCTCGTAGTCACCCTCGAGATCGAACAGCGGCTCGTAGCCGAGAGACAGGTAGAGGGCGACTGCTTCTGGCTGCCGGGCGCCGGTCGTGAGTTCCGCGACCGAATATCCGGCCGAACGCGCCACGCTCTCGAGCGAAGCCATGACGACGCGGGCAAGGCCCTGGCGTCGGTACAGCGGATTCGTCCACACCCGCTTGATCTCGGCGACCGATGACGAAACCCGCTTGTATGCGCCCCCAGCGACCACCACGCCATCCCGCATCACCAGCAGAAACGCGCCGCCGTTCGTGCTGGCAAACTGTTCTGCCGGATACCGGTGCAGTTCGAAGGATGAGGGGACGCCGTCGTTGAGTCCGTAGCGCTCGTCGTAGTCGCGAGCCAGATCGTCGATGAGCGGCCGCGCGCGGGGATCCGTCGGCAGCGTGTAGACGAGCTCATCCATGTTCCGACGCTAGATTCCGCGCGCGCGGCCGGCAACCGATCCGGTTCACAGTTCGTAACGTGACGCAGTGTTTCGCCGCCAACTGGTCACAGCGCCGAACAGCGACGACGATGAAGAGATGACCAGAACGCTCCAGGTGGTCGCCGTTTCAGGCAGCCTGAACCATCCGTCCAAGACGACCGTGCTCGTCGAGGAAATCGTGGCAGCGCTCGGTCGCGCGCTTCCCATCGAAACTCACCTGATCACGCTGACCCAGCTCGGCCCGTCGCTCGCCGGCGCGCTGACTCGCGCCGAGCTGCCGCGGGCGGCGGAGGATGAGCTTCAGCGGATCGAGGCGGCGGACATCCTCGTCGTTGCGAGCCCGGTGTACCGCGCATCGTTCACCGGCCTCTTCAAGCACCTGTTCGACTTCGTCGACCAGTACGCGTTGGTCGACACTCCTGTGCTGCTCGCCGCATCGGGCGGCAGCGAGAGGCACGCGCTGATCATCGAGCACCAGTTCCGTCCGTTGTTTGCCTTCTTCCAGGCGCTGACTCTTCCGGTCGGTATTTATGCGCACGACTCCGATTTCGTCGACTACAGGCTCACGAATGAATCACTGCGCGCCAGAATCGACAAGGCCGTCGCCAAGGCGGTTCCGGTGATCCGGTCGAACGTCGAAGAGAAGGATGAGATCGAGCGCTCGCTCGAAGGCGAAGTCGTCAGCGCGCAGTAGTCCCGGAACCCCTCGATCCCACGACCGCAGCACGCTCCAGCGTCGGTACCGCTCGAACGTCAGTACCGCTCGATAATCGTCGCGTTGGCCATGCCGCCGCCCTCGCACATCACCTGAAGTCCGATGCGGCCGCCGGTTTGCTCAAGCGTGTTGACCATCGTGCCGAGTAGTCGCGTACCGCTGGATCCGAGCGCGTGACCAAGTGCAATCGCGCCGCCTCGAGGATTCACCCGCGCAGGATCGGCGTGCACCTCGTGCTGCCAGGCCAGGACGACGGGCGCAAAGGCTTCATTGACTTCGAACGTGTCGATGTCGTCGATGCCGAGCCCCGAACGGCTCAGGATGCGCTTTGTCGCGGGGATCACGCCGGTCAGCATTTCGATCGGATTCGACCCGACGATCGCGAAGCTCGTGAAACGCGCTTTCGGCGTGAGACCGAGCAGCGCCGCCTTCTCCTCGCTCATGATCAGAACAGCGGATGCGCCATCCGTCAACGGAGAGGAGTTACCCGGCGTGATCCGCCAGTCGATCTCGGGGAAGCGACGGCCGAGTTCCTCGTCGTAGAAGGCGGGCTTCAGGCCGGCCAGCGCCTCCACGGTCGTCGAGGGCCGAAGGGTCTCGTCGGTAGAGAAATCACCGACCGGGATGATCTCGTTCGAGAAATCGGCGGCTGCGGCGAGTCGGTGCGATCGCGCCGCGAATTCGTCGAGTTGCTCGCGCGACAGATTCCATCGAGCTGAGATCAGTTCGGCGGAGATCCCCTGTCCGACCAGCCCCTCGGGGTAGCGCGCGTGCACCTTCGTGCCCCACGGGTCCTGGCCAAGAGTGGCGTAGTTGATCGGGTACTTGCTCATCTGCTCGATGCCACAGGCAATGACGATGTCGTAGCTTCCGGCGATCACGCCCTGGGCGGCGAAGGTCGCCGCCTGCTGGCTTGAACCGCATTGTCGGTCGACGGTCGTGCCGGGGACGGACTCCGGGAACCCCGCCGCCAGGGCAGCGTTGCGCGCGATGTTGACCGACTGCTCGCCGACTTGCGCGAGGCATCCGGCGATCACGTCGTCGATGAGAGCGGGGTCGATACCGTTGCGTTCGACGAGTGCCGACAGCACCGTCGCAAGCAGGTCGACTGGATGAAAGGACGAGAGCGCTCCGCCGGGTTTCCCCTTGCCGGATGCCGTACGAATAGCGTCAACAATGACTGCGGTAGACATAGCGCCAGCCTACGTCAGCGGATTCAGGCCAGGGCCTTCGTGATTCTCTGTGTCGAGACCGTTTCGGCAGTGCCGAGGTGCTGGGCGAACAGGCTCACCCGAAGTTCCTCGAGCATCCACCGCACCTTCACGAGTTTGTCGGGGGTGCCCGGCGCGAGCGGTATGGCGCCACCGGCGGCGAGGTAGCGATCGGTCGCCGCCGTGACCTCGTTCGCCCAGACGCGGTCGCGCGCGATTTCCGTCGGCAACTTCTCGAGCCGGCTGGCGATAGCCCGCAGATACCGCGGAACGTGGCGTAGCTGGGCGACTCCGGTACTCGAGATGAAGCCGGGGAAGACGAGACCAGCGAGTTGTGCCTTCGCATCTGTGAGCGCGGGCAGAACGGCCATGCTGGTCGCGTTTCGGATGGCGCGATCGGCATCCCGGGCCGCCGCGAGGATTGCGGTCACGGTCGTCACCGTCGCGTACAGCGAGTCAACCAGTTCGGCCGAGATCTCGAGACGTGTCGCTTCGAATTCCGCGCGGGTCCACAGCAGGCCGTCGGGGTAGTGGCGGCGAAGTCCCGCATCCACGCACGCGACGAGGCAATCGTCGAAAAGTGCCTGGATGTTTTGGTACGGGCTGGTCGCGAGCAGCAGCTTCTCGGTTTGCGTGAGGTGTTCGCGAACATAACTCAGCGGCGAGGGGATGCTCATTAGCAGGAGTCGACGGATGCCGGCCGGCGTTGCGCGCTCCTGGTCCGCCGGCGTGCTCATGAGTCGCAGCGAGACGGAGCTTCCGCGATCGATGAGGGCAGGATACGCGCGGATCACCGTTCCGCCTCGGCGCGTGTCGATCAGCTTGGGAAGTTCGTCGAGGTCCCACGCGCTCAGCCCGTCGCGCTCGATCGCGTGGGGTGTCGATTCGCTCACCCGCGCGACAGACTCGCGAGCGCGCGTCTTGAGCTTTTGCTGCAACCCGACGAGGTCTTTCGATCTCGCCACCTCGCGACCCTGGTCGTTGACGACCGCGAAGGTCATGCGCAGGTGCGGCGGTATCCGATCGGTCTCGAAATCTTCTGCGTCGACCGGGGTGTGCGTCTTTCGCTGGATGGTTTCGGCCAGGTATTCCGTGAGGCTGGTCTGCTCGAGTTCGCCCCGTTCATCGAGCTTTTCGTCGGCTGCAAGGTCGCGCACCGGCTCGAGCAGTCGCCGCGCCCAGTCCGCCGCGGGCACGACGTTGCGACGGATCGCCTTCGGCAGGCTCTTGATCAGCGCGGTGACGAGGTCTTCGCGAAGCCCCGGCACGAGCCAGTCGAATCCTGCGGGCGACAGGGTGGCGAGCAGCGCGAGGGGTATGCGCACAGTGACGCCATCATCCTCGGCACCCGGCTCGAATCGGTAGCTCAGCGGCAGCGTCTGGTCGCCCTGTCGCCAGGTCGCGGGGAATGCATCCTCGTCGATTGACGCCTCGCCCGCGAGAGTTTCCTGGGTCATCGTCAACAGGTCGGGCGTTTCCCGCATGGCTTTGCGCCACCACGATTCGAAGGTGCGCGTTGAGGCGACATCGCCGGGGATGCGCGAGTCATAGAACTCGAAGATCGCTTCGTCGTCGTAGAGGATGTCGCGCCGCCGCGTGCGCTCCTCCAACTCGCCGAGTTCCTTGCGTAGCTCACGGTTCTGCCGGTCGAATGCCGACAGTCGCTTGTCGACACGATCGAGATCCCACTCGCCGTCGACGAGTGCCGACCGGATGAACAGCTCGCGTGCATACGCCGGATCGATTCGCGCGAACTGCACGCGTCTCTTCACGACGATCGGCACTCCGTAGAGCGTCGCCCGCTCATAGGCGACCGCGGCGCCCTGCTTCTTCTCCCAGTGGGGCTCGCTGTAGGTGCGTTTGACCAGGTCACCGGCGATCGCCTCGGCCCACGCCGGATCGATCGCCGCGTTCATTCTCGCGAATAGGCGACTTGTCTCGACCAATTCGGCGCTCATGACCGCGGCGGGAGGCTTCTTTGCGAGAGCGGATCCGGGGAACAGCACGAAGCGCACCTGGCGTGCGCCGATGTAGTCGCCCTTGCTCCGTGGTGAACCGGTCTTCGAGGCGCCGAGCGCCGCATCCTTGATTCCGATCTGGCTGAGCAGCCCGGCGAGGAGCGAACGATGGATGCCGTCGCCCCCGCTTCCCGAGGGGCCGGCTGCGCCCGGCTCACCGACCGCGAGCCCGACCTGCTTCGCCTGCCGGATGAGCTGTCGGTTCAGGTCGCCCCACTCCCGAATTCGAAGGAAATTGAGGTACTCCGCCTTGCATAACCGCCGGAACTGGTTGCCGCTGAGTTCTTTCTCCTTCGTTTTGAGATAGTTCCAGAGGTTCAGGAGTGTGACGAAATCACTCGTGGGGTCGACGAAGCGGGCGTGCATCTGGTCAGCCTGCGGTCGCCGCTCGAGCGGTCGTTCGCGCGGATCCTGGATCGTCAGGCCCGCGACGATGGCGATTACTTCGCGAGACGTACCGTGCTGTTTCGACTCGACAATCATTCGTGCGAGCCGTGGGTCGATCGGAAGCTGCGTGAGTTGTTTGCCGACCTTCGTGATGCGGGGAATCGCGCCCGGGGCGCCAGGCTTTTCGATGGCGCCCAGCTCGCTCAGCAGATCGAGGCCATCCTTGACTCCGCGCGAATCCGGCGGCTGGAGAAACGGAAACGCCTGGATGTCGCCCAGCCCGAGCGAAATCATCTGCAGGATGACCGCCGCGAGATTCGTGCGAAGGATCTCGGGCTCGGTGAACTCCGGTCGCCGCTCGAAGTCCTGCTCGGAATACAGGCGGATCGCGATGCCATCGCTCGTACGCCCGCTGCGTCCGGAGCGCTGGTTTGCGGATGCCTGGCTGATCGCCTCGATCGGCAGCCGTTGGATCTTGGCCCGCGTGGAATAGCGGCTGATGCGCGCAGTTCCGGCATCGATCACGTACTTGATCCCCGGGACGGTCAGGCTGGTTTCGGCGACATTGGTGGCGAGGATGATTCGCCGCCGAACGCCCGCCTGCCTGGAGGGCTGAAACACGCGATGCTGGTCGTCCGAACTCAACCGGCCATACAGCGGCAACACCTCCGTGACCAGCCCAGAGGACGTCGGAGGGAAACGACCCCTGATCGAGTCTTCGGCGTCACGAATCTCGTTCTCGCCGCTCAGGAACACGAGCACGTCGCCGTTCGACTCGAGTGCGAGCTCATCGAGCGCGGCGTTGATCCCCTCGAAGACATCGCGATCCTCGGAGGCTCCGGGGGTCGAGCCGGTCGCGCGGGTCGAGCCTGTCGAGACCTCGTCGTCGACATCCGTGCCCTCGAGCGGGTCTGACAGGTCGGAGGTCAACGGCCGATAGCGGATCTCCACGGGGTAAGTGCGTCCGCTGACCTCGATGATCGGGGCGCCATCGAAATGCTTCGAGAAGCTCTCCGGGTCGATTGTCGCGCTGGTGATGATCACCTTCAGGTCAGGACGCCGAGGAAGCAGTTGCTTGAGATACCCGAGCAGGAAGTCGACAGTGAGGCTTCGCTCGTGCGCCTCGTCGATGATGATGGTGTCGTACTTGCGGAGCATCCGATCGCGATGGATCTCGTTCAACAGGATGCCGTCGGTCATCAGTTTGATGCGGGTATCGGGGCCGACGCGGTCGGTGAAGCGAACCTGGTAGCCAACGATTCCGCCGAGCTCCTGGCCGAGTTCATCGGCGATGCGCTCGGCAATCGTCCGTGCGGCGAGACGTCTGGGTTGCGTGTGACCGATGCTCGTGCGACCGAGCTCGAGGCAGATCTTCGGCAGCTGGGTGGTCTTTCCCGAACCGGTCGCGCCCGCGATGATGACCACCTGGTTTTCCGCGATGGCGCGCGCAATATCCTCCCGCCGCTGGCTGACGGGCAGCTCTGGCGGGTAGGTAATGGTGAGGGGGATGGTCGACATCAGCCTTCCATCGTACGGCTCGGGCCGACGGCATCCGCGACCCGGCACAAATTAGTTGTGCAAGCAAACTACTTTGTGCTACAAAGTACACAGGTTCACTATCCAGCACACCACTATCCAGCCCACCATCCACCGACCAGGAGGAATCATGGCAGCCGCAGCAACCAGCGCTCATTCCGGCAGCGAGCATTCCGACGGCGAGCATTCCGATGGCGACGAGCGACTTGATCCCGCCGCCGCCCTCGCGCTCCTGACCAAACAACAACTCAGCATCACCACGCAGCGGGGCAGCTTCGTCTCCGTCATCACTGCCGTGTGGGGCGTCGTCTGGTTGATCGGATTTCTCGTGCTCTGGCTCGTCGATGCGATGCGTCCGGAATTCTCCATACCGCTCCCCATCGCGATTGGCGTGTTTGCCGCGCTCATGGTGATCGGCATCGGCGTCTCCGCCGTGGTCGGCGTTCGGGGTAGCCGCGGCATCAAGAGCGGCCCGAACGCGGCCTTTACCGGCACGGCCTACGGGCTCAGCTGGTGGCTCGGGATCATCGGCATCCCCGTGCTGGGCGGCGGCCTCCAGTCGAACGGCATGTCGGCCGACCTGGCCAACATCTACTATCCGGCGGCGTACCTCTTCTTCGTGGGCGTGATGTTTTTCGCGGCCGGAACGATCTGGCGAGCCATTCCCGCGATGGTGACCGGCGTGTGGATGGTCGCGATTGCGATCATCGGGTCGTATTTCGGGCATCCCGACAACCTGCTGTTCTACGCGATCACTGGCGGTGGCGGATTCCTCGTTCTGGCAGTCTGGGACGCGGCGCGCAATCGTCGGATCCGTCGGGCCACGTCAGCAACGGCAGCTTCCGGTGCCTGATCTCGATCCGGTCATCCATGCGCAGGCCCGCTTGCGGATCACGGCGACGCTCGCGACGCTTGAGGTGGACGACACAATCGCGTTTCCCCGCCTTCAGGAATTGCTGGATATGACCGCAGGCAACCTCTCGACGCACCTGCGCAAACTCGAGGAAGCGGACTACGTCGCCGTGTCGAAATCGCATCAGGGCAGGATGCCGGTCACCTATCTCGCTCTCACCAAGCGTGGGCGTCGCGCGTTCGAGGACTACACGGATGCGCTCCGTGACCTGCTCGGCCAGGCACCCTGAGATTCGTTACGCCGCATTGCGTCCTGTTACGGGCCACCGTTTCACTCTCGACATCCGCTGCCTAGGCTGAAGAAATGAGTGATTGTGCCTTGCTTCCCGTGATCGGTGGCGACCTTCGTGTGCCGCTCGTCATGGGAGGCGATGCGCGCTACACCAACCTGGATTACGCGGCCAGCGCCCCGTCGCTCGAGGTCGTTGCGGCGAGAGTGACCGAGGCACTTTCGCTCTACGCGAGTGTTCATCGCGGAGCCGGATACGCCTCCCGCGTCAGCACCGGAGCCTACGAGTCGGCGCGCGTTGTGGTCGGCGACTTCGTCGGCGCGCGGCCCAACGACGAAGTGATCTTCACCCGCAACACGACGGATGCGCTCAACCTTCTCGCCTCCATCGTTCCCGGCGAGACCGTCGTTCTCGACATCGAGCATCACGCCAACCTGCTTCCGTGGGTGTCGCGCAACGAGGGGTCAGGCAACGACGGGTCAGGCAACGACGGGTCAGCGAACGACGGGTCAGGCAACGCACGCGTGGTGACTGCGGCAGACACGATCGCCGAGACGCTCGAGCTTGTGCGCGCCGAACTCACCCGTCGACCGGCCGCGCTGCTCTCGGTTACGGGTGCGAGTAATGTCACCGGCGAGATCCTGCCGCTTCGGGAGCTGGCCACGATCGCGCACCGCTTCGGCACCCGCCTTGCGGTTGACGGCGCACAGCTCGTGCCACACCGCCGCGTCAACCTGCTGCTGGAGGGCATCGACTATCTCGCCTTCTCCGGACACAAGATCTATGCGCCGTTCGGCGCCGGTGTTCTGGTCGGTCGTTCGGACTGGCTCGACGCTGGCGCGCCCTACCTGCTCGGCGGAGGTGCGGTCACTACTGTCACGGTCGAGAAGACGGAATGGCGCACGGGTCCGGCGCGACACGAAGCGGGTTCACCGAACGTTATTGGTGTCGTGGCTCTTGCGCGCGCGCTCGAGGAGTTGTCGACTCTGAGCGAGACCGAGTGGACGACGCACGAGGGCGGGCTTCGCTCGCGCCTGCTCGACGGCCTTCAGTCGATCCCGGGAGTTCTGGTGCATCGCATCTTCGATGACTCGGCGGATTCGGTCGGTGTCGTGAGCTTTTCGGTCGAGGGGGTGGATTCGGGTTTACTCGCCACCTATCTCTCCGCGGAGTGGGGCATTGGAGTGCGGCACGGCAAGTTCTGCGCGCATCCGCTTCTGGCCCGGCTCGGTGTCACTGGCCCGGCCCTGCGCGCGTCGTTCGGCGTCGGATCCACCGACGCGGATGTTGATGTGCTGCTGCGTGCGCTGGTTGCTTTTCGGGAGGTCGGTCCGGTCGCGAGCTACGAGTTCGTTGATGCGAACTGGACCGTTGTCGACGACCCGCGCGAGGTGCCGGCGTGGGCGACCGCGGGCGAGGGTGCCGGGTCGTACGGCTGCGCAGCCTGATTTTCCGGTCGCGACGGGCGACCGATTTCGAATGAAGTCGTTAGTAGTGCGACCATGTAGTCATGACTAATTCCGTTCCCTCGATTGCCCTTAACTCGGGCACTACCATTCCCCAACTCGGCTTCGGCGTCTTCCTCGTCGACCCGGACGACACGCAACGCGTGGTCGAAGACGCGCTCGAGGTGGGCTACCGCCACATCGACACGGCAACCGGCTACAACAACGAGACCCAGGTCGGTGCAGCGATTGCCGCCTCCGGCATCCCGCGCGACGAGATCTTCCTCACGACAAAGCTCCGCAACGACCACCACAAGGATCGGGATGTCGCTGGCGCGTTCGCCCGCAGCCTGGACATGCTGGGCCTGGATTACCTCGACCTGTACCTTATTCATTGGCCCATGCCAGTAAACGATTTCTTCGTAGAGACCTGGCGCACGTTCGAGACTTTTGCTGCGGATGGTCGCGCCAAGGCCATCGGCGTCAGCAACTTCCTCGTGCCGCATCTCGAGAAGCTGCTCGCCGAAACGGATGTCGTGCCCGCCGTCAACCAGGTCGAGCTTCACCCGATCTTCCAGCAGCGTGAGCTGAAGGAATTCCAGGCGAAGCACGGCATCCACACCGAAGCGTGGGGCCCGCTCGGCCAGGGCAAGTATGACCTGTTCGGCATGAACCCGATCGCGGATGCCGCGAAGGCTCACGGCGTCGCGCCCGCGCAGGTTGTCATTCGCTGGCACCTGCAGACCGGGAACATCGTCATTCCGAAGTCGAACTCGCGGGACCGCATGGCGCAGAACTTCGACGTGTTCGGCTTCGAGCTCAGCGCGGATGAGATGGCGGCGATCGACGCTCTTGATGAGAACCGTCGCGTGGGCGGAAATCCCGCCGAGGTCAACTAACCGAGGTCAACTAACCGAGGTCAACTAGAGGTACGTCGCTGTGCTTGTCGCCTTTCGACAAGCTCAGCGACCGACCCACTGTACGAGGGCGTCACGTATTGGTCCCTCACGCGCTAGGACAGAGTCAAAGCCAGCCGCGGACATAACGCCACCGCGTCGCGAGCCGCGTCCTGCAGTTGGCGCGGGACCGGAACATCCGAGCCGTACCCGAGCGCGCGGGGATAACCCCACTCGTCGCGTTCGAGCAGTTCGGAGAGCAGCTCCGTGCAGAGTCCGCGCCCGTCGCACGCGATCCAATCGATGTGCAGCGACTTTTCGGTCATGCTCGCGCCTCCTCGCAGTGTCCGGCCAGGTGAGCGTCGACATCTGACGCGAAAGTACTGAGGGTGCTGAGCACGAGCTGGGCGGTGCCATCTGGATGGTGGCATGAGCCGCGTCCGGTCACGATGTGCGCCAATCGGCGCACCTCCTGCGCGAGGGTCGCAGGCAGAGGACCACCCGCAGAGTGTGATCCGGCAAGCCGGGAGAGCGTTTCCGCCATCTTCGGGAGGCCATTCACGCACGGTCCGCACTGGCGAGCCGACTGGCCGGCGAGGTAGCTGGCGATCTGCGCCGAGACCTGAATCGGGCAGGATCCCTTCGCGAGACCCATCACGATGCCAGCGCCCGGGCTCGCCCCAAATGGCGCAAGTCGATCTCGGGTCAGCGGAGTGCCGAACGCCTGCGCCGGAACCCATCCACCGTGGTAGCCACCGACCAGGACTGCGCTGAGCGACGCGGGATCGACGCGGGCTCGGCGAAGCGCGTCATCGATCGTGATGCCACCCGGCACCTCGATCACCCGCAATTCGTTGCCCGGAGCACGAACCGTGAGCAGCCTCGTACCGCTCTCGTCATCGACTCCCTGCGAGCGGAACCAGTGCGCGCCATACCTCGCGACCAGGGCAACCTGGGCGAGGGTCTCGACATTGTGGACCAGCGTTGGACGGCCGCCCAGTCCTGCTTCGGTCAGTCGTTTGCGGTGATCGCGGGGGAGAGCGACTCCCTTCTCGATCGAGCGCACCACGGCGGATGCTTCTCCGGAGATGAACGTCTCAGGGGCTTCCCTGAGCTGGATGCGTCGCGCATCTTCGCGTTCGTCGAGGGCGCGCCGAGCGGCATCGAGTGCTGTGCCGGAGCAGTACAGGTACAGGTCGCCCGAACCGAGGGATGCCGCGGCCAGAAGCAGCCCGTCGATAACGAGATGCGGGGCGCGCGCCAGCAGCGTCGCATCCTTGGCACTCATCGGTTCCCCCTCGGCGCCGTTAGCGATGATCACGCTTCGACCACGGGCCGCGGGGTCAAGCGCGGCCAGTTTGCGCCAGGCTGGAAAACCCGAGCCGCCACGACCGGCGAGCCCGGATGCGCGGAGCTCGTCGATCAGTTGCGCAGACGAGAGCGAAGGAAGCGGCCCGAACACCTGGCGGTGTTGCGCGAACCCCGGACCACCCGCGAGAAAGAGCCGATCGGATGACGTTGTCTGCCGCGTCGTCGTAACCGGCAGCGATTGCGAATTCAGCGATTGCGGGTTGATCGTCTGGGCGTTCATGCGGGCTCCTCGGCCCCGCGCGTTCCCCGAAATTCGACGAACACCCGTGATGCGCGCCAGCCGACCGAGCCGAGCACCGCCGCAGTACACAGACCTGCGAGCGTGAGAAACCAGACCGTTCCCGCATCCGTGCCGTCGCCAAGGGAATGAGCGAGAGCGATAGGCCACATCGCGTAACTAAACCAGTGGACCGCTCGGAACACGCGGTGACCGATAAACCGGCGCAGCAGGGCGGTCACGATGAGTGCGACGAGGAGGTCGAGGGAGACGGTCCCGAGTCCGAGCCAAATCGGCTTCGCTGTTCCGAGGAATGGAACGAAGAAGTCGACGAGTCGCAGTTCGGCGTATGGGTCGAAGAACAGCGAGACGACGTGCACCAGCACGAATACGCTGCCGAGCAGCGACGCGTTGCGATGCACGAGTGTCACGGCGAATCGGGGCATGCCGAACGCGGGTCGCCCCGACCGGGTCAGAATGCCGAGCACCACCGACACCGTGATGAGGATGAGCGAGATGACGCCGGTGCCGCGGCCGAGCGCCCACAGTGCTTCAGACATTCGATCTCATCACCTTCGGCGCCTCGAATTCCTGCGGCCAGTCGCCCGTTGTCACAACGCGGCCATCCGCTCGCACAAGACGGGCAGATACCGACTTGGACTGAAGCCATGCGACCGCGCGTTCACCGCGAATGATGCTCGCGGTGCTCAGCGCGTTCGCGGTTGCGCAACTCTCGGCGCTCACGGTCACGGTGCGCCAGGTGGGCGTTGCCGGAAGGCCGGTGCGGGGATCGAGGATGTGATGCAAGCGGCGACCCGCCCGTTGCCACGTGCGCTTCTGGGTACTCGAGGTCGCGAGGCCCGAACCCGATGACATCCTCACCCGGGTCCATGGATCCCCGGGGAGATCTTCGACGAAGATGTTCCAACCGTCGCGTGGTTCGACTCCGGCGGTCGAGATGTCGCCGCCAAGGCTCACCAGTGCTCCACAGTTCAACCGCTCGGCGAGGCTGGCCGCAACCAGGTCGGCGGCATAGGCCTTGGCGATTGCTCCGAGATCGAGCGACAGGTGCGAGGGAACTCGCAGTCGTCGACCGACCAGTGAGACGCTCTTCCAGCCGGGGCGATCTGACACGATTGCGCGCACCAGCCCGTCCGTGTCTTCGATCAGGCGGATGTCGCGGTCGTAGCCGACCGCATCCAACGCGTTTCCGAGAGTGGGGTCGACGTCACCATCGGTCAGGCGGGCGGCGCGAAGGGAAGCACGCACCAGCGCGGCGAGCATGGGGCTCACTTCGGTGCCGTCGTTCAACAGCGGCGCGACTCGGGCGAGCTCGGAGTCGGCGCGAAACCGGCTGGATGCCAGTTCGACCTTCGCGAGCAGCCGATCGGTGATCGTGCGTGCCTCGGGCAGGGCGTTCGCGTCGGTCACAACTACGCGTGCGGAGGTACTCCAGAGCGACCAGTCGCTCGCCGCGGTGCTCATCTCTACGAACCCGTCGACTGGGCGGAAGTGTCATCGCTCGTGCTGGACTGCACGGTCGAATCGTCCGAGCTGGAGGTCGAGGTCGATGAATCAGAGGCGGTGGAGTCCGAGCTTGTGGAGGTGGTGTCGCTTGTCGACGAGGATGTCGTCATCGTCGCGCTGGTCGCCGCCATGACGATTCCCACGCCGAGGAGGCTGCCTGCCGCCACGATGGTGGTTGCCACCGTTGCCTTGCGTCGTCCGTTCTTTCTCGCGTCCACTCTCTTTCCCGCGTCCACTTCATCCACCTCTCTCTTCGCAACGTTTCTCATTGCAACGTGCGTTGCCGCCGTCTGAATGCATCCAGAGTCGACGAAGAGTCTTGTCGCTTTCAATGAGGAATCTGAGAGCCGTTTGAGAGAACGGAGTGAACCGATAGCAGGTCTCACATGTGGGGGAGTGGTGACCTGCCTACGAGAGACCTGACTACCGCGAGACCTGCCTACGCGATCGGCGTGGCGACTCCTCGCGGAGTGTCGACCAGAAGGTCGGTTTCCGCGAAGGCGGCCTCCAAGTGGTCGCGGGACTCCGAGAAGTGCGCCCAGTCTTCTGTATGAAGGCCGATCACCCGGGAGACACCGAGGATTCGCGCGGCCTCCGCCGCATCCCGCGAGGTCAGCGTGAGCGCGGCATCGATGGATGGCACACGCGCGGCCCCCGCGAACAACACGGCAATTTCGATCTGCGGGAAGCGCTCGGCGATGTGCCGTACCAGCTCGAGTGACGCGTTGTCTCCGCTGACATAGACGGTCGGTTCGCCGACAGCTTCGAGCACGAACCCGATCACCGGTCCGACGATCGGCTCGATACCGGGTGGGCCATGCAGAGCGGGAGCGGCGGTGACGGTGACGCCTCCCACCGATTGCGTCTCCCAGCAATCCATTCCGATGACCGGGCGTCCGAGGTCGTTGGCGGCCTTGGCCGTGCTCAGCGTGAGAGGCAGCCGACGCACCAGTTCGAGACCCGCGGCATCCAGATTGTCTTCGTGCTCGTGGTGGGAGAGAAGAACCAGGTCGATCGGCCCGATTTCATCGACTGCCACTCCGGGACCCGTGGTCTTCACGAGGCCCTCGCCGTCGCTCGTGTAGGTCTGCGGCGCATCGAACGTCGGATCGAGGAGGATGCGCAAACCCGCGTACTCGAGGATGGCGGTCGGGCCGCCGATGTAGGTGACCGTCATCGTCGACATAGGCTCGAGACTATGGCCAATCGTCTTGCAGAAGCTGTGAGCCCGTACCTGCGGTCGCACGCGTCAAACCCGGTCGACTGGTTCCCCTGGGGCGACGAACCGTTTGCCGAAGCCGAGCGGCGCCAGGTGCCGGTATTGATCTCTATCGGGTACTCGACCTGTCACTGGTGCCACGTGATGGCTCGCGAGAGTTTCAGCGATCCGGTACTCGCCGAACACCTCAATGCCAACTTCGTCGCGATCAAAGTCGACCGCGAAGAATATCCGGATGTCGACTCCACCTACCTCGCTGCGGCGAGCGCATTTACCGAACAGCTCGGCTGGCCGCTGACCATCTTTGCGACGCCGACCGGCCGCGCCTTTTATGCCGGAACCTATTTTCCGCCCAGCCCGGTGCAGGGCCTTCCATCATTTCGACAGGTTCTCGACGCGATCTCGGATGCCTGGACGAACCACAGGGACGAGGTGCTCGGCACGGCTGGTCGGCTCGTCGAAGCCCTGGCCGCGCGCGAGATAGCGCAGAGCGGCTCGCTTCCCGGTGCCGATGAGTTTGCCGCCATCGTCAGCGAACTGCAGCAATTCGAAGACCAGGAGTTCGGTGGTTTCGGCGGTGCGCCGAAGTTCCCGGTTGCGACGACAATCGGCTTCCTCCTCGACCGCGAGGACGCCGGCGATGGGCAGGCGGGTGCGCTCGCCCGCCGTGCCCTCGACGCGATGGCGGTTTCCGGCCTTCGCGACAAGCTCGAGGGCGGCTTCTTCCGGTACGCGGTCAACCGTGACTGGACGGAACCGCACTACGAACGCATGCTCTACGACAACGCGCTGCTGCTCGACGCGTACGCGCGCGTCGGTAACCGTGAGGTGGCCGAGGGCATCGCCTCGTTCCTCCTGACGACAATGCGGCTGCCCAGCGGCGGATTCGCGTCGGCCCAGGACAGCGAAAGCACGGTGGATGGCGTTCGAGTCGAGGGCGGCTACTACTCACTGGATGTCGTGGGGCGAGCGAAGCAGTCGCCGCCCGCGCTCGATGACAAGATCCTCACTGGCTGGAACGGACTCGCGATCGGGGCGCTGGCATCCGCCGGGTCGCGGCTTGGGCATCCGGACTGGATCGCGGCCGCCGTCGGCGCTGCCGATCTCGTGTCGACCGAGCCGCTGGTGCGCGCGCGAATCGGCGAGACCACCTCGTCGGCGAAACCGACCCTCGAGGACTATGGCATGCTCGCTGCCGCGCTCGTTGACGTGGCCCTCGCCACCGGCGAAGCACGTTTCGCGGTGCGTGCACGCGAACTCGTGCAACAGAGCATGGCGGCGGCGAACACCGTGTCGTTCGGTGTCCCCGGAGGCGCGGACCCGGTGCTCGCGCAGCGTGGCCTCGCTCTGGATGTCGATGCGAGCGAGGGCGCGTATCCGAGCGGTCTGAGCGCGATGGCGGGCGCGGCAGCGAAGCTGGCCCTGCTGACCGGCAACCGGGTGTTGGACTTGGCGGCTATCTCGGCGATGGAATTCGCCGCGCCCCTCGCGCTGCCGCGTCCGATTTCGTTCGGTGCCGCCCTCGGCGTCATGTCGCGGCTCGCCGCGCCCGCGCGCCAACTCGTGGTCGTGACCGAAGAGCCGGATGACGCACTCGCGTCGCAAGCGCGTGCCTGGCCAGAAGGTGTCGGCCTCGCGACCGTGGTGACGCCCGGGCAGGCGCAGGCATTCGCCGCCGCGGGTTTCGAGCTCTACGAGTCGCGCGGACTGAAGAACGGCCTTGCGACGGCGTACCTCTGCGAGGACTTCGTCTGCAAACTCCCCGTCACCTCGGTCGAAGAGTTGACCGCTCTGCTGTGATCGCTGGTTAGACCCCGACCTCGATCGGCAGCGACTCGTCGGCCGCCCACTCGTTAAGCGAGCCGTCATAGACGGCGACGTTCGTGTGACCGAGCAGGGTGAGGGCGAGTGCGTCGGAGGTCGCAGCGATCCCTGCGCCGCAATATGCAACGATGCGATCCGAACTGAGGGCGGCACCAAATGTCGTGCGCAGACTGTCATCGGGAAGGAGGGCGTTGGTCTCCCGGTCGACGAGGCGGCCGGCGGGCGCGCTGATGCTGCCGGGGATGCGGCCGAGTCGCGTGCGGTGGCCGATTTCGCCGCTGAATTCGCGCGGGGGAACGGCGCACACCAGCGCACCGCTGGCGGACCCGTCGACTATGGCCTCCACATCAGCCTTGGTCACCCAGAGCTCGGGGCGCTCGGCGACGTCGAAGATGGCGACGGCGGGCTCGACGTGGCCGATGCCCGTCTCCCGCGCTTCCGCGACCCACTTGGTGAACCCGCCATCGAGCACAGCCACGTTGTCGTAGCCGTACGCCCGGAACAGCCACCAGATTCGGGATGCCCACTGGCCGACCGCGGCGTCGTAGACCACTACGGTGGATTCGTTGTCGATTCCGACGGAGCCAGCGGCGATCGCGAACGCCTCAGCGCTGGGCCGCGTGAACGGCAGGGCCGCATCGGCGTCGGAGAAGACATCCATGAGGTCGGCGAAGTATGCGCCGGGAATGTGACCGTTGACGAGATATTGCTCGTGGCCGCTGAGGTAGCCGCTACGCCCGTTGGGTTGCGTGTAATTCAGGATGGTCGCGTCGAGCACGACCAGCTTCTCGCTGCCGAGGTAATCGGCGAGCCACTGGGTCGAAACGACGGGGGACGTGAGCACTGGACCGGGCATGTTTCCACGCTACCGAAGGATCGCAAGAACCGCCTGTGACCGTGCAACCTGCCGTAATGCTGGTTGCGCCCGGAACCTGGCTGCGCGCGGAAGCGCGGATCGCCTGGCCGATCGCCTAGCGGATCGTCTTGCGGGCCGTGATCTGGCCGGTGTCGAAGCCAAGCAGGTGGAGTCCGCCGTGGAAGCGGGCGTGCTCGATCTTGATGCACCGATCCATGACGACGGTCAGGCCCTTGCTTTCGCCGTAGATCGCGGCATCCTGGTTCCAGATTCCGAGTTGCACCCAGATCGTCTTTGCGCCGATCGCAACGACGTCGTCGATGACCGCGGGAATGTCGCTGCCCTTGCGGAAGACATCCACGATGTCAGGAACCTCGGGCAGTGAGGCGAGGTCCGGGTAGGCCTTCTCACCGAGAATCGTCTCCGCGTTCGGATTGACGAAGTACACCTTGTAGTCGCTCGACTGCTGCAGGTAGGTGCCGACGAAGTAGCTTGACCGTGCCGCATTCGGCGACGCACCAACGATCGCGACCGTCTTGGCCTTACGCAGGATGGCGAGGCGCTCTTTCGCGGTCGGTCCAACCCAGGTGCGCTGCGACTTGAGCAGTTTCGCGAGCGGTGAGTCGGCCGGAATCTCACACGTGAGCCCGTTGGTCAGCTGCACGGTTTCGAGGCTCTCGCCCGGCGAAACTCCATCGATGACTGTCATTTCGCGCCCTTCGTTGCCGCCGTCAGTGCCTGGTCAAGGTCATAAACAATGTCATCGGGGTCTTCTATTCCGACACTGAGCCGAACGAGGCCGGGGAGCACGCCCGCTTCGACCAGCTGCTGCTCGGTGAGTTGAGCATGGGTAGTGGAGGCCGGATGAATGACCAGCGTCTTCGCGTCGCCGATATTGGCGAGGTGGCTGGCGAGGTCGACGCTCTCGATGAATGTCTGGCCGGCTTCGCGACCGCCCTTGACGCCAAAGCTGAACACCGCGCCCGGACCCTTTGGCAGGTACTTCTTCGCGCGCTCGTGGTGCGGATGTCCGGGGAGACCTGCCCAATTCACGTAGTCGATTCGCGGGTCGGCCTCGAGCCATTCGGCCACAATGCGGGCGTTGTCGACGTGCGCCTGCAGGCGGAACGGCAGCGTCTCGACGCCCTGGGCCAGGAGCCAGGCGGAATGAGGCGCGAGCGTCGGGCCGATGTCGCGCAACTGCTCGGCGCGGAGCCGAGTGAGGAACGCGTACTCGCCGAAATTGCCGTGCCAGTTGAGTCCGCCGTAGGTGGCGACGGGCGCATCAAAGAGTGGGAAGTGCTCGTTCGCCCAGTGGAATCGGCCGCTCTCGACGACGACGCCGCCGAGAGTCGTTCCGTGGCCGCCCAGGAACTTGGTCGCCGAGTGGATGACGACGTCGGCGCCCCACTCGATCGGGCGGTTGAGGTACGGGGTGGCGATCGTCGAGTCGATGATCAGCGGCAGGTGGTGGGCATGCGCGACCTCGGCGAGACCTTCAAGATCGGCGATCTCGCCGGAGGGGTTAGCAATGATCTCGGCGAAGATGAATTTGGTCTTGTCGGTGATCGCGGCCGCGTAGTCGGCGGGATCAGAGCTGTGGACGAATGTGGTGTCGACCCCGAATCGGCGCAGCGTCACATCCAGTTGGGTGACCGATCCGCCGTACAGGCTGGCAGATGCCACGATGTGGTCACCGGCGCCCGCGAGCGATGCAAACGTGATGAACTGCGCGCTGAGTCCGCTGGCCGTCGCGACGGCGCCGATGCCGCCTTCGAGGCTGGCGATGCGCTCCTCGAAGGAGGCCACTGTCGGGTTGGCGAGGCGGGAGTAGATGTTGCCGTACTTCTGAAGTGCGAAGCGGGCCGCGGCATCCGCGGTGTCGTCGAAGACGAACGCGCTGGTCTGGTAGATGGGTAGCGCACGTGCTCCGGTGACCGGATCGGGGATGTTGCCCGCGTGAATGGCGCGGGTGCGGAAACCCCATTCGCGATCAGCGGTATCGGGTGTCGTGGTGTCGTCTGCCATGCGGCAACGCTACCCGAGCGACGCTGCGAGCAGACCGTGGTGACGTAACACTGGCTAACGAAGGCTGGCTAACGAACACTGGCTAACGAAGGGCGCGCACCACTATCGCCAGGTCGTCAGCCACCAGTGCGCGCGAAGGAAGTTGTAGTCGATCTGGATGCCCGCCCACAGCGGCCAGAAGAACACGCTGATCGCTACTGCCAGCACAACGAAGACCGCGACCCAGCGGATGCCCCACTCGCGTGCTGCCGGAGGGTCTCCGCGGGCGCCGATCAGCATGGATGCCACGAACGCGAGCCCGAGGATCAGGTAGGGCTCGAACGCGATTGTGTAGAACTGGAACACCGTGCGGTTCGTGTACAGGAGCCACGGCAGGTAGCCCGCCGCGAGCCCCGCGAGGATGATTCCCACGCGCCACTCCCTGAACCGAATCAATCGATACACGAGGTAGAGCGCGACAAGCGAGCCGCCCCACCAGATCAGCGGGTTGGCGATGCCCGTGATCGAGGTGCCGCAGTAGGTGGACGTGCAGCCGTTCGCGCCGGAGTTTTCGCCGAGGTAGTACATGCTCGTCGGCCGGATCATCAGGAGCCAGGTCAGCGGATTCGCGGAGTACGGGTGCGGGCTGTGCTCGTTGATGTTGTAGTTGTAGACCTCGGTCTGGTACCGAACGAAGCTCTGAAAAGCGTGTGGCACCCAGGCGAAAGCGCCCTTCCAGGCGTTGCCGGGCACGTCGGCATACGTGCGGTCGTAGCCGCCTTTGGTCACGAACCACCCGGTCCAGCTCGTGAGGTATGCGGCGAGCGCGATGGGCACCGTCAGGATGAAACTGGTCGGCGCCTGTTTGAAGATTGTGCCGCTGAGCCAGAACGGGATGCCGGCGTGGCGGCGGGCGACCGCATCCACGATCAGTGTGTAGATGGCGAGGCCGGCGAGAAAATACAGGCCATTCCACTTGACGGCGGCGTCGAGGCCGAACGCCAGACCGGCAAGGATCAGCCACGGCCGCCACCACAGTGCTGGCCCCCAGTCCGTGGATTTTCCGCCGCTCTCACGTCGCGCGATCCAGACGGCGAGACGGGTCGCCGACCACTGACGGTCGAGCAGGATCGCCCCGAACCCGAGCAGCGCGAAGAACATGACGAAGTTGTCGAGAAGCGACACTCGGCTCATGACGATCGCATTGCCGTCGATGGCGAACAGCAGCCCGGCAATCGTCGTGACCAGTCGTGACCTGAACATGAACTGCGCGATCACCATGAGCAGGATTACTGCGAGGATGCCGACGACGGCCGTCGAAATTCGCCAGCTGAGCGGATTCTGCGCGCCGAACACATCGAACCCGAGCGAGATGATCCATTTGCCCAGTGGCGGATGAACGACGAACGACGGCGAAGTCAGGTAGGTGTTGACGTCGCCCTGGTTGAACGCCGTGTCGGCGTTTGCTGGCCAGGCCGCCTCGTACCCGAGGTGGGACAACGTGTACGCGTCTTTCACATAGAAGGTCTCGTCGAACACCAGCGAATGCGGGTTTGCGAGGTTCCAGAGGCGTGTTCCGGCCGCGATGAGAGTGACGAGGATCGGACCGATCCAGCGCAGAAGTCGCTCCCTGCCGGGGGTCGAGGCGAAGTCATCCTCGAAACGATCAAGTCCCGTGCGGTCTTCGAGTGCGTAGTCAGGCGCGGTGCCGTGCTGGCTGGTGCCGGGCTGCGGGGTATCGGGTTGGTCGGCGGCGGTCACGAGCTCATCGAAGTCGGTGCTGCCGCTATCCATCCCGCAATCGTAACCAGAGCCGGATGTCAGAATGATCGGGTGATCATCCTCGCCGCGACTCCGATCGGAAATCTCGGCGACGCTTCTCGCCGACTTATCGAAGCGCTCACCACGGCGGAGGTGATTGCGGCGGAGGACACGCGCACGACGATTCACCTGCTTGCGGCCCTCGGCATCCAGAATCGTCCGCGCCTGATTCCGCTGCACGAACACAACGAAGACGCGAAGGCCGCGGAAATCGTCGAGCTCGCGCGTGACCTGGATGTTCTCGTGCTGTCGGACGCGGGAATGCCCGCCATCAGCGACCCCGGCTTCCCGTTGGTTGCGGCGGCCGCTGCCGCGGGTGTGACCGTGACGGCGATCCCCGGCCCCAGTGCCGTGTTGACGGCTCTCGCGCTCTCGGGTCTGCCCACTGATCGCTTCTCGTTCGAGGGATTCCTGCCGCGCAAAGGTCGTGTCGCGTATTTCACCACCCTGGCGCGCGAGGAGCGCACGATGGTGTTCTTCGAGTCGCCCAACCGACTCGCCGCCGCGCTCGCCGATGTCGTCACTGCTCTCGGGCCGGATCGTCGTGTCGCCGTCTGTCGCGAGCTGACGAAGCTGCACGAAGAAGTGAGGCGGGGTACCGCGGCCGAAGTCGCGGCGTACTTTTCGGATGGTGCTCGCGGCGAGATCTGTCTCGTCATCGACGGCGCCGCGCCATCCACGGTTGATCTGCCCGACGGGATCGCGCAGGTGCTCGCGCTGATCGCCGCCGGTGTGCGGCTCAAGGAGGCGTCGACCGAAGTGGCGGACGCGACCGGCCTCAGCCGCCGCGATCTCTACGAGGGGGCGCTGGCCGCGCGCTAGCGGTACTTCCTCCGATCTCCCGCCATCGGGGGCGCTCGGTTGACGAGCCGGGCCGCAAACCCGAAGACTGAGGGTCGAGCCAATGGAGGTCGCATGTCGAAAGCCGTTCGATTCAGTCGCTATGGGGGAACCGAGGTGCTGGAGGTCGTCGATGTGGATGATCGTCCGCCCGCGGCCGGCGAAGTTCGGGTTCGCGTGGTGACGGCCGGAATCAATCCGGGAGAGGCACCCATTCGCGAGGGAGCAAACTCGGCGCATCCCGCGACATTCCCGTCGGGGCAGGGAAGTGACTTCGCCGGCGTGATTGCCGAGGTAGGTGACCGTGTCGACTCGCTGAAGGTTGGCGACGAGGTCATCGGATTCTCGGACTGGCGCAACGCCCAGGCCGAATCGGTCACGATCTCGGCCGATCACGTGATTCCCAAACCGCACGGCGTCGACTGGAACGCGGCCGGCGCATTATTCGTCGCAGGGACGACCGCTCGGGCCACCATCGACGCAGTCAGGGTTCGTCGCGGCGACACCGTCGTCGTCGCGGGAGGTGCCGGCGGAGTCGGCGTGCTCGCGACTCAACTGGCCGTGCTTGCCGGTGCAGCGGTCGTCGCGACCGCCAGCGCCCCCAACCACGCCTTTCTGACGAGTATCGGCGCAATCCCGGTCGAATACGGCAAGGGACTGGTCGATCGCATCCGCAAGATCGTGCCCGACGGTGTGGATGCGTTCATTGATGCCCACGGCGCAGGCAATGTCGAGCTCGGCGTGGCTCTCGGCGTCGACCGTGACCGCATCAACACGATCATCGATTTCGCCGCGAGGAAGAAGTACGGAGTCAAGGCAGACGGGATGTCCACGGTGGAGCCACGCGAAGCGCTCATTACGCTCGCGCACCTGCTCGCGAACGGCGAACTCCAGCTGCCCGTCTACGCGACGTATCCGCTCGAGCGTGTGCGCGCGGCGTATGAGCAACTGTCGAAGGGCCACGGACTCGGCAAGATCGTGCTCGAGGTGACGCCCGCGCCCTAGCGAAACCGCAGCTCCGCGGCGGTGAGCTCCCGCTGGAATTGCCTAGGCGACCGTTCGGTCTGGTCGCTAGTGTGGGCAATGGTGATATTGATGCACACCCGAGCATTTCCCATCGCACGAACAATCACAGCAGTCGCGGCCACCCTCGCCCTGACGGCTCTCAGTTTCACGCCCTTTGGGCTCGGGCCCGCAGCCGAGAGCGCGAGTGCCGCGCCGCTTCCCGTCGGCACCTACTGCCAGGGTCCGCAGGCGCAGCAGCCCGCATCCGGACCGACCAAAGTGATCATGCTTGACCTCGAAAACGAGTCCTCGTCGAGCATCAGCGGATCGCCGGACGCTCCGTTCCAGAACGGCACCCTCTCCGCGCAGTGCGGTAACTTCGCGACGAGCGCGATGCATTCCACCACGCATCCCTCCGAGAGCAACTACTTCGCCGAAGTGTCCGGCCTGAACGCCGCAATAAATTCAGGCACGGATGCGCTCGCGAGGTTCGGACTGTCCGACTGCCCACCCGATGCAACGAATTCGTTCTGTACCTTCGGCGGTGGTCACTTTGCGAGCACCGTGCCCTCACTGTTTTCGCAGATCGAGCAGCAGTACGGAGTCAGCGGCTGGAAAACCTACGCCGATGACATGGTCACTCCGTGCGAGCGGAACGACGACACCGTGTACGCGACAACACCGAGTGCCACCTACCGAAAGTATGTGAGCAAGCACAACCCGGCGGTGTTCTTCCAGGGCATCGCCTGTGCGACCCAGGATGTGCCGTCCGGCGACTGGCGCAACGGCCAGGGCGCGCTCTACAACGACCTGGTCGGCGGGACGCTTCCGGCGTTCTCCTTCATCGTCCCAAACAACATCGACAATGGCCACGACCCGTCGACCGTGAATGGTGTGACGGTTGCCGGTGGCAAGAACCAGATTGCCAATATCGACGCGTACTTGTCGCGCCTGATGGCGCTGATCCAGGGCAGCCCGGACTATCAGAGTGGCAACCTCGTCGTCATGGTCACGTTTGACGAGGGAACCAAGGCTGGTCCGATCGCCGGTGAGGGTGCCGTTGGCCAGAACTGCGCGGACCCCGCGATCAGCGCGCTGGCAACCTCCTGCCAGGTGCAGACCTGGATCGTCGGTCGTTACGTTCCGAGCTACCTCTACCCGACCTACATGAACCAGTTCGGCCTGCTTGCGGCGACGCAGCGCATCCTCGGGCTGTCGCCGTTGCTTGGTCATGCCGCAGATGCGTCGACTCCGGACATCGTGAACGGCACGGCCGCTGTTCCCGACCCGTTCAATCTGGTTCCGAATGGGGCTCCGCCAGCGCCCACAGTGCCGGGGACGCCATCCGGGCTGACGCCGACGAGCGCATCGTCGGCCGTTTCGTTGAGTTGGGTGCCGCCGACGATCACGGGTGGTGTCGCGATCAGCGACTACCTGGTCGAGTATCGGATCGGCGGTACGACGACGTGGTCCGCGTTCCCGCATCCGGCGTCCACAGCGACCAACGCGAATGTGAGTGGCCTGACGAACGGCACCGCATACGACTTCCGGGTGAGCGCCGTCAACTCGGTGGGCACGGGTCCGCCGAGTGCGACCGTTAGTGCGTCGCCGGGTGCGAGTGGCCCCGAACTGCTTGCCGATCCCGGATTCGAAGCGGGTCTCAGCGGATGGGTGCCCTTCTCCGTCGGAAACCTGACCCGCATCACCAATCCGGTGCGGTCCGGCACGAATGCGCTCAACATCGCGGCGGTCGGCGCGGCGGCATCCAAGGTCGGAATGACGCAGAATTCCGTCGTCTCGAGGACCACCGCGGGCACGGTGTACACGGCCCAGTGCTGGGTTCAGCCGACCGGTGCGAACATCACGGTGCAGATTCATTTCGTCGAATACACGCAGAACTTCGGCAGCTACGTGCTGCTCGGTACGACGTCGATTCCCAGGCTGACGACCGGTGTGTGGACTCTCGTGAAGGTCTCGAGCACGGCTGTCGCCTCAAATGAGCGGATGATTCCGCAGATCTATTCGACCAACCAGACGACGTCGACCGGAAGTCTGATCTACGACGACTGTTCGGTCACGACGGGTGCTGGTGCTCCGGTCATCACGGCGCCCACCGCGCCGACCGGTGTGAACGCGACCGCGGCGAATGCGTCCGCGTCTGTCTCGTTCTCGCCACCGGCATCCAATGGTGGTGCTCCGATCACCAGTTATCGCGTCACGGCGACACCGGGTGGCGCGACAGCAACGGGTGGTTCCAGTCCGATCGCTATCGGTGGCCTGACGAACGGCACTTCATACACGTTCGCCGTGACCGCGACCAATAGTGCGGGCACCGGACCGGCTTCGTCGGCCAGTAACTCCGTGACGCCCGCATCGATCCCGGATGCGCCGGGGGCGCCGGCGACGGTACCCGGGGACGGCCAGGTAGCCCTCAGTTGGGTCGCGCCCGCCAGCAATGGTTCCGCGATTACCGGTTACATCGTGCACTACAGCGTGTCTGGCGCGGCGGATTGGCAGCCGGTCGCGCCCGGGGTCGGCACGGCAGTGACAGTCACGAGCCTCACGAACGGGACGAGCTACGACTTCCAGGTGGCAGCCATGAATGCGCTCGGGGCAAGCGACTTCTCGGACATTTCGGCAGCCACTCCGGCGGCTCCCGTCATCCTGCCTCCGGATGCGCCGACAATTGGTGTTGCAACCGCGGGTGACGGTTCCGCGTCGGTCACATTTACTCCGCCTGCGAACACCGGCGGCGATCCGATTCTCGACTACACGGTGACCTCAGCGCCCGACGGACTGACTGCGACCGGGGCTTCGAGCCCGGTAACCGTGCCCGGGCTTACCAACGGTACGAGTTACAGCTTCACCGTCACGGCGCGAACGGATGCCGGATCGAGCGTGCCCTCTGCGGCCAGCAACGCGGTGACTCCGGGCGCATCCGCTCAGGTGCCCGGTGCTCCGAGCGGTGTTGTCGCGACCGTCGGAAATCGTACGGCCGCGGTGTCATTCGTTGCTCCGGCTTCGAACGGCGGGTCGCCGATCACGAAGTACACCGTGACGAGTTCTCCCGGTGGTTTGTCGGTCTTCGGGCCGTCGAGTCCGCTGGTGGTCTCGGGGCTCACGAATGGCACGGCGTACACGTTTACCGTTACTGCGACGAACACGATCGGCACGGGTGCGCCGTCGGCTCCGTCGGCGGCGGTTACGCCGTACCTCGAGCTGCTTCCGGATCCCGGATTCGAGTCTGGCGTTGGGGGTTGGATTCCGTTCTCGGTCGGAACTCTCACCCGCGTCACTTCGCCCGTGCGTTCGGGCCTCGATGCGCTCAGCGTCGCTGCGGTCGGGCCGACGGCATCCAAGGTGGGACTGACACAGAACTCCGTCGTTTCGAAGTCGGTGGCGGGCACCAACTACACCGCGCAATGCTGGGTTCAGCCGACATCCGCCAATCTGACGGTGCAGATTCACTTCGTCGAATACACGCAGAACTTCGGAAGCTACGTATTGCTGGGGACGACCTCGATTCCGAGACTGACGATGGGCGTGTGGACGCTGGTCAAGGTCTCGAGTGTGGCCGTTGCTTCGAACGAGCGGATGATTCCGCAGATCTATTCGACCAATGAGACGACTGCGACGGGCACCCTGATCTACGACGATTGCTCGGTCAGCGCCGGGTAGGGTCTCCCGGGAAGGCTCAGCCGGTGCCCGCCCCGTAACACTCGCTGGGCGCCCGGTAGAATTGCGCAATGCCCGGCGAGTCTTTCTACCTGTGTACGCCCATCTTCTACGTGAATGACGTGCCGCACATTGGTCATGCCTACACCGAGGTGGCTTCCGACCTGATCACTCGCTGGCATCGTCAGCGCGGTGACGACACGTGGCTGCTCACGGGAACCGACGAGCACGGTCAGAAGATCCTGCGTACCGCTGTTGCCAATGACACTTCGCCGAAGGCGTGGGCCGACAAGCTCGTTCAGGAGGCCTGGCTCCCGCTGCTCGAGACCATCAATATTGCGAATGACGACTTCATTCGTACGACGGACGAGCGTCACGAAAAGGCCGTGCTCATCTTTCTGCAGAAGCTCTATGACGATGGGTTCATCTACTCGGGCGACTACGAGGGCTACTACTGCGTCGGTTGCGAGGAGTACAAGCAGCTCGATGACCTGATGGAAACGCCGGATGGCGACTATGCGGGGCAGCTGGTGTGCAAGATCCACGGGCGTCCGGTTGAGGTGCTCAAGGAGACCAACTATTTCTTCCGGATGAGCGATTTCGAGCAGCCGCTGCTGGACCTGTATCAAAATCGGCCCGATTTCATTCAGCCCGCGGGTGTGCGGAACGAGATCATCTCGTTCGTAAAGCAGGGGCTTTCCGACCTGTCGATTTCTCGGTCGAGTTTTGACTGGGGCATCAAGATTCCGTGGGATCACAGCCACGTTCTCTATGTCTGGTTCGATGCTCTCCTGAACTACATCACCGCTATCGGTTACGGCACCGACGACGAGAACTTCGCTCGCCGCTGGCCCGCGGTGCAGTTGGTCGGTAAGGACATTGCGCGCTTCCATGCGGTGATTTGGCCGGCCATGTTGATGGCGGCGGGGCTCGACGTTCCGAAGCACGTTTTTGGTCACGGCTGGCTGCTCGTCGGTGGCGAAAAGATGTCGAAGTCGAAGCTGACGGGTATCGCACCCGAAGAAATCACGGACACTTTCGGTGCGGATGCTTTCCGTTACTACTTCATGCGTGCGATCAGCTTCGGTCAGGATGGTTCGTTCAGCTGGGAAGACCTCAGTGCGCGCTATCAGGCCGAGCTCGCGAATGGTTTCGGCAATCTCGCTTCTCGTGTTGTCGCGATGGTCTCGCGCTATTACGACGGACGGATTCCGGAACCGGGGGAGTACCTCGAAGCCGATCTCGGCATCCAGAAGACGGTGACGGATGCTCTCGCGACTGCGGATGCCGCGATCGAGACCTTCGCTATTCACGAGGCGATTGCCGCGATCTGGACCATCGTCGAGGAACTGAACGGCTACATCACCCTTCAGGAGCCCTGGGTTCTCGCGAAGGATCCGGCGGATCGCGAACGTCTCGGCACTGTCCTGTACACGGCCGCGGAGGGTCTTCGGGCTCTCGCAGTGTTGCTGTCGCCGGTGATTCCCGATTCGACGGAGAAGCTGTGGGCTGCGCTCGGTGCCGATTCGCTTGGTCTCGTGCAGGAGCAGCTGATTACCGAGGCTGCGCAGTGGGGCCAGTTGCCGGCGGGTTCGAGGGTTACTGCTCTGGAGCCACTGTTCCCGCGTATTGAGCTGTTGGTCGCGCCGTAGTATCCCCCTGGGCTCGCGCTCGGCGTACCGGAAACCTCGCCCTAAGCTCGCTCCGCGCGGCGGTCGACACCCGGTAACGTTGAAGCGATGACCGAAGAGTTCGAATACCCACCCCTGCCCGAGGCGCTCGTGGTGCCGGTCTACGACAACCACACCCACCTCGAGCTGACAACGTGGTCGGGTTCGGAAGAAGTGCCGGTCGTCACTCTCGACTACAAGGATCAGCTCGATCGCGCATCCAGCGTGGGCGTTCGCGGTGTGGTGCAGGTCGGAACCGACCTTGCAAGTTCACGGTGGTCGGCGGATATTGCAGCCATCGAACCCCGTGTTCTGGCGGCTGTGGCAGTGCATCCGAACGAGACTCCGCGGTACGAGGCGGCGGGCACTCTGGACGATGCTCTCGCCGAGATCTACGAGCTGGCTGGTCGACCGCGTGTTCGTGCGGTTGGTGAGACCGGTCTGGATTTCTTTCGTACTGGTGAAGATGGTCGCGCTGCCCAGCTCCGGGCCTTCGAGGCGCACATCCAGATCGCGAAGGAACGTGGTCTCGCGTTGCAGATTCACGATCGTGATGCGCATGCCGAGGTCGTTGCGACCCTGCTGCGTGTCGGTGCGCCGGAGCGAACTGTTTTCCACTGCTTCAGTGGTGATGCAGAGCTCGCCCGAATTTGCGCTGAGCATGGCTGGTACCTCTCGTTCGCCGGGACTGTGACGTTCAAGAACGCACCGATTCTTCGTGACGCGCTGGAGTCGGTGCCGCGTCGACTTGTTCTGGTCGAGACGGATGCGCCCTACCTGACTCCCGTTCCGTTCCGTGGTCGTCCGAATTCGTCGTATCTCATTCCGCACACCCTGCGGGCGATGGCCGCTCATCTTGGTACCGATGTTTCGATGCTGGGTGCCCTTGTTTCGTCGAACACTGAAGAGGTGTACGGACTGTGGAACTCGGAGCCGGTTACTGAACCGCCGAGCCCGAATCAAGCATGACAATCAAGCATGACAACTGAGATTCGGCTGCTCGGTCCCGCTGAGATTCGTGACCTGGCCGAGTTGTTGGGTATCCAACCCACCAAGAAGCTCGGCCAGAATTTTGTCATCGACGCGAACACGGTTCGTCGCATCGTGCGCATCGCCGGTTTGGAAGTTGGTGGGAGCCCGAGTACGACTGTCGTTGAGGTGGGCCCCGGACTTGGTTCGCTTACCCTTGGCCTTCTCGAGACGGGTGCGAGAGTCGTCGCGGTGGAGATCGACAAGCGTCTCGCAGCGCAGTTGCCTGTCACCGTTGCCGCAGCTGCGCCAGATCTACCGGACGCAGCGCTCACCGTCGTCACAGCGGACGCCCTCACGATCACCTCTCTCGACCCGGAACCCACTGTTTTGGTGGCGAATCTGCCGTACAACGTCTCCGTGCCCGTGCTGCTGCACTTTCTCGAGACTTTCCCCGGGCTGACGAGCGGGCTTGTGATGGTGCAGGCCGAGGTGGGTCAGCGTCTCGCGGCGCCCCCCGGTTCGAAGGTCTATGGGAGCCCGAGCGTGAAGGCGGCCTGGTACGGCGACTTCCGCTTGGCTGGCAACGTCTCGCGGCAGGTTTTTTGGCCCGTTCCCAACGTGGACTCGGTGCTTGTGGCATTCACCCGCCACGATCCGCCCGGCACCGAGGACGAGCGCCTCGCAACCTTTGCCCTCGTTGATGCTGCCTTCCAGCAGCGACGCAAGATGTTGCGGCAGGCACTCTCGGTAGCTCTTGGGTCTTCGGCCGAAGCATCGGAGCGCATCTCGAACGCGGGTCTCGCGCCAACCTCGCGTGGTGAAGAGCTGACGGTGGCCGACTTTCTGGCCATCGCGCGGTCTGCTTGAGATCAACACCGGCTTGAGATCAACACCGACGTGAGATCAACACTGACGTGACACGCCCGCGCCCTCCGCGCGAAGCTGCTCAAATGCTCGACTCTTTGTCGGCAGAGGAATCCACTGTTGCTCGGGATCGACATTCTGCGGCGGGATTAGCCAGTAGCGGTCGAACCCGTCGGCATCGGAATCGCGCGCAATCTCCCAGCCGTTGTTGTGCAGCAACAGGTGGTGGTGCTTGCACAACAGGATGCCGTTTCGCGTATCGGTGCGGCCCTTGTCTCGGGCCCACTGCAGGATGTGGTGGGCTTCACACCAGGAGGGCGGACGCTCGCAGCCAAACCATCGACATCCGCCATCCCGCACTGCAAGAGCCGCCTTCTGCCGCCTCGTGAAGAGACGATGCTCGCGTCCGGCATCCATCGGCTGGCCTTCGTGATCAAAAATGACTTCGTCGGCGGCGCCATCGCAGAGATACCGCTGGATTGTCGCCACCGATACCGCGTCGAGTGACGTCTCGAAGTAGCCGCGCGCGGCGGCGATCGTGTCGAGGTCGCCCTGTTCGGGTTCGAGCCCCGCCGCGTTGGCCGCGTGCACCTCCGCCTGCGCACGCATTGTCTCTTCAAGAGTTGCGACACTGGTCGTGAGTTTGATGATCGGTGCACCGGAGCCAATCAGCGTCGACGAGTCCGCATCGGATCCCGCTGCAAGGAGATGCGCGAACGAGTCGGAACCCAACTGCTCGGGAGTTCGCGTATCGGCGAGGATCTCTTCCATCTTGGCTTGAGCATCTCCGCTGGAAAACCTGACCCCTCCGAGCTTCGGCGACGTCGACCGGTCGTACAGGTCTTTGACAGTGGCAAAGGTCTCGGGGTCCATCGTCCAGACGAGTTTGCCCATGCCGTCGGGCAACGCGAACACTTTCAGGGACCGCTGCTCGCGCCGCTCCTCTTCGCGCAGCGCGACTCCGGCCGCATCCAGCTCGGCGCGTGCGTCTTTGGCTCGACGCAACAGTCGATCTGGATCGAGGGCGCGCGCCTCAACGCAGAGCGCGGCGGCAGCGATGGTGAGGTCGTCGACGCCAATCGATGAGTTGGGAACGCCGAGCCCCGCGCGGATCGAGTCGGCCGCCGCGAGCGAGAGGTGCCCATCGGCCAGCGCAACAGCGACCGGCTTCAGCCACGGCTGCGACGCGACCGCGATCTCTCCGGTCACGGGATTGACGTCGCCCTCGGTGGCGACCTCAACGAGCAACGTGCCCGCCTTCACGGCCTGCACGGCTTCGCGACTGGTCGTGCGGGTGGTGACTTTCACGAACTCCTCGGGCGTGCGATACCCGCTGCGCCGCGCGAGACCCTGTGAACCGAGCTCGGGTGCCGACCGGTGCGCGACCTGCCCGGCGAGATAGGCACCCACGGCGCCGAGTGCGTTGCGGTGGCGAGAATGCCGACCGTTCTCGAATACCAGGTCGGTATCCGTGAGAACCGCATAGGCGTCAATGTTTGACGGCAGAGCGGCAAGAGCAGTGTCGACCGCATCAAGAGCGGCGATCAAGCTCACTCTCTGTTCCGTGTCGGGCTGCATCAAAACCATACGTATAGTCTTCCATTCGAAGATATGTTCGACAAGCCAAAATCGGCAATCTGTGGATAACTCGCTGGCACACACGCGGGGGTGAGGAGCAGACCCGCAGCCGTGGGCCCGGGTAGCGTGAAGCCATGCGCGCAGTAACTCTCCCCACTTTCGGCGGACCGGATGTCCTCACGATCGCCGACCTCCCCGAGCCCGAGATGGGTGCGGGCGACGTGCTCATCGATGTCGTCGCCGCGGGCGTGAACCACGCCGACCTCGCCCAGCGCGAGGGTCACTATCCGCCGCCGCCTGGCGCCCCCGACTGGCCGGGAATGGAGCTGTCCGGTGTGATCGCGGCCGTTGGCGCCGACGTCGAGGGGTTCCACCCCGGCGACCGCGTCTGCGCGCTTGTCCCTGGCGGCGGATACGCGGATCGCGCTGTCGTCGACGCCCGACTGATCCTGCGGGTCCCCGACAACGTCGACCTCGTCGAAGCCGCGGGCATCCCCGAAGCAGCGTGCACCGTCTGGTCGAATGTGTTCCAGAACGCGGGGCTGAAGGCGGGCCAGACCCTTCTCGTGCACGGTGGCTCCAGCGGCATCGGTGCCATGGCCATCCAGTTGGGCACAGCCAAAGGATGCGCGGTCTTTGCCACAGCCGGATCGGATGCGAAGGTCGCATTCTGCGAACAGCTCGGCGCCCGCGGAATCAACTACCGAGACGCCGACTTCGCCGACGTCATCGCAACCGAGACCGACGGGCGAGGTGTCGACGTCATCCTCGACATCGTTGGCGGAGACTACCTTGAGCGCAACGTCAGGTCGCTCGCGACAGGCGGCACCGTCGCCATCATTGCGAACCAGAGCGGCGCACCGGGTGAATTCGACATCGGGGCGCTGATGCGCAAGCGCGGGAAGATCTGGGCGACGACGCTCCGCGCTCGACCGATCGATGAACGCGCAGCCATCGTCGCCGGCGTCCAGACCAACGTGATGCCGCTCTTCGAGGCCGGAAGCGTGCGCCCGATCATCGACTCGGTGTTCCCGCTCGAGCGTGCCGCCGACGCCCATCGGCTGATGGAATCATCCGCACATTTGGGCAAGATCCTGTTACTGGCGCAGGGCGAGTAATCGCGAGGGTATCTCACAGTGCGGCGGGTACCGAGGGTGGCGACGCGGGCCGACGGGCTCGACTAGGTTGGAACTATGACCTCCGTGGCCGCTCCAAAAATGGTGCACGCGAAGGCGCCCGGAAAGATCAACGTCTTTCTCAAGGTCGGCGCGCTTCTCGATGACGGATACCACGACGTCGCGATCGCGTACCAGGCCGTGTCGCTGTACGAAGAGGTGCGAGCGTATCCGGCCGACGATTTCTCGGTCGAGATCGCGGGCACGGTGGAGCTCTCCCGAGTGCCTACGGATGGCTCCAATATTGCGATAAAGGCCGCCCGACTTCTCGCCCGTCGCACGGGATATCGCGGGGGAGTGCGGCTCGAGATCGGCAAACACGTTCCGGTCACCGGCGGTATGGGAGGCGGGTCGGCGGATGCTGCGGCGAGCCTGCTGGCGTGTGACGCGCTCTGGGGCACGGAGCTTCCGCGCGAGGAGATGCTGGCGCTGGCAGCGCAACTCGGCGCTGACGTGCCATTTGCGTTCACCGGCGGAACGGCGATCGGAACCGGACGTGGCGACCAGCTCAGCCCCGCCCTGGCTCAGGGACAGTTCCAGTGGGTGCTCGCGGTCGCCGACTTCGGGCTCTCGACCCCTGCCGTCTACCGGGAACTCGATCAGCACCGCGACCGGCACGCCCAGGATATTTACCCGGCCGATCCGCAGCCATCCGTCGACGCGAATGTGTTGCAGGCACTCCGTGCCGGCGATCCGCACATGCTCGCGGAGACCCTCTACAACGACCTGCAGGCCCCCGCGCTTCATCTTGAGCCGTCGCTCGCCGCCGTGCTCGAGCTCGGCGAGGAGAACGGCGCGCTCGCCGGCATTATCTCCGGTTCCGGGCCGACGGTTGCGTTTCTCGCTGCCGATCTCGACAGCGCTCTCGAGCTGCAAATTGCGCTGAGCGCCGCCCGCCTGACGGTCGTGCGCGCGACCGGTCCGGTGCACGGCGCCCGCCTCGTCAACCAGTAGCTCTGGCGTAAAGCGGCCGCCGATTACACTGGTTTCGGTGAAGGAGGCGGCCATGGATTCGGTCGTAGATGCCACAGAGCCGCCCGCCAACCTGCCCGCTGGCGTGCTTGAGCGGGCCGCGCGCACCATCGCCTTGCCAGGCATCGGAATCCCCGGTCAGGCCCGCATCACTGCGGCCCGAGTACTCGTCATCGGTGCTGGCGGACTCGGTTCGCCCGTGCTGTCGTACCTCGCCGCCGCTGGGGTCGGCACCATCGGGATCGTCGACTTCGATACCGTCGACCTGTCCAACCTGCAGCGACAGGTCATCCATCGATCTGCCGACATCGGCGAGCCGAAAACGGCAAGCGCGGCGCGATCGATCGCCGCGCTCACGGACTCCGTGACGGTCATTCAGCACCGACTCAGGCTCGACGCATCCAACGCTCTTGAGATCTTCGCGGACTACGACATCGTCGTCGACGGTACTGACAACTTCGCGACCAGGTACCTCGCAAATGACGCCGCAGCCTTACTCTCGAAGCCCTACGTCTGGGGCTCGGTGCTGCGCTTCGACGGACAGGTCAGCGTGTTCTGGGAGGGTGCTCCGAACGGGCGGTCCCTCGATTACCGCGACCTGCATCCGGTGCCGCCTCAGCCCGACCAGGTGCTCTCGTGCTCGGAGGCAGGGGTGCTGGGCAGCGTCTGCGGCGTGATCGGGACGATGATGGCCACCGAGGTTCTCAAGCTCATTACGGGTGTCGGCGCGCCACTGCTCGGGCGGGTCCAGAATCTGGATGCCCTCAGCGGCAGCTGGCGCGAGTTCGAGCTTCGCCGCTCCCCGGACCGGATGCCCGTGACGCAGTTGATCGACTACGACGAGTTCTGTGGCGTGCCATCCGCGGGCGGCTCCGAAACCGAGATCTCGGCTGAACAACTCGCCGCACTCGGTGGTGTGCGCCTCATCGATGTACGGGAACCCTACGAACACGACCTGGCCCACATCGACGGGGACGAGCTCGTTCCGCTGGCGCGGCTGCTCGACAATCCGGGCGCGCTGGGCACCGCGCCGATGGTCGTCTACTGCGCATCCGGCGCTCGGTCGGCGCGGGCCGTAGCCGTGCTTCGTGCCCGGGGAGTGGATGCGCGGTCACTGCGCGGCGGTATCGCCGCCTGGCATGCGGCCGCCGTGCCCGCCGACCCGAGTTGACGCAAATGGCTGTCACCTGGCCGCAGTAACAGCCATTTGCGTGAAGTCGGTCGAGACAGGTACGGCTAGCCGCCCGCGAACGGCGGCATGACATCCACCAGGTCACCGTCGGCGAGGGGCCGCAGGGGATTTGTCTCCGCGATTCCATTCACGAGGAACGAGCACCGGGAAACGACATCCGAAACGTCCGGCCGGTCGACGGCGAAGAGTGCAAGCGCGTCGCCTATGGTGGCCCCCGACGACACCGTGACCGACGTCTCATCGATCCCCGCCGCCGCTCGGGCAGCGGCAAAAAACCGCAGTCGGATGTTCGCCACGCCTATCCGCCGATCGCACTCATCGTGCGCTCCGGCTGCACAAAACCGCCTGCGTCGAGTCCGTGACCCACCGGCTTTGCCCACATTGCGTCTCGCCAGAGGGCCGCGAGTTCGTCATCGGATGCGCCAGCGCGAAGCGGTCCAAGCAGGTCGACCTCCGCGTGAGAGAACAGGCAACTGCGAACCGCGCCCTCCGAGGTGAGTCGGGTGCGACGGCAATCGGCACAAAACGATTCGGTGACCGACGCGATGATGCCGACGAGACCGAGAAATTCTGAACCGTCGCGGGAAAACACCCGGAAGAGTTCGGCCGGTGCGCCATCCCGGGGCTCGTCATCCGGTACAAGTTCATAGTGCTCCTGCAGCTGCTCGCGCACCTCGGCCGCAGTGACCATCGTTGCGCGATCCCAGGAGTGGTCGGCGTCCAGCGGCATCTGTTCGATGAACCGCAACTGATGTCCGCGGGTCAGCGACCAGTCGAGCAGCTCGGCGGCCTGCCGGTCATTGACTCCGCGGAGCAGCACCGCGTTGATCTTCACCGGCGTCAGGCCCGCGTCCGCCGCAGCGTCGATGCCCGCGAGAACGCGCTCGAGGAAGGGGCGCCTGGAGATCTCGAGGAACGTCGCGGCGTGAACGGTGTCCAGCGAGACGTTGATGCGGTCAAGCCCGGCGGCACGAAGAGCGGATGCGCGCGACGCGAGCCCGATCGCGTTGGTCGTCAGCGAGATTTCCGGTCGCGGTTCCAGTGCGCTGACGGCGGCGATGATCTCGACGAGGTCCTTTCGCAGCAGCGGCTCGCCGCCGGTGAATCGCACCTGGCGAACGCCGAGCTGCCGGACAGCGATTGTGGCGAGCCGAGCAATCTCGTCGGCCTGGAGCAGCTGGCTCGGTGGCTGAAACGGCAGTCCGGCCGCGGGCATGCAGTACGTGCAGCGAAGGTTGCAACGGTCGGTGAGCGAAATCCGCAGGTCGGTCGCGATGCGACCCCATCGATCCACGAGGCTCGGATCGCCGTTCGGGCGGGGCCCGACATCCGCTGGCCTTCCGGCGAGCGCAGGCATGCCAAGTGAGATGCTCATGCCGTAAGGCTAAGCGATTACGTTCCCGAATTCAGAAACAGTCCGGCGACGTAATCGTTGACCGGCGACGCTGCCACCGCCCGAGGCGCGCCTCGCTGCACCACGCCTCCGCGATCGAGAACGATGAGCTCGTCGGCGAGCGCCAGCGCATCCGCCGGGTCATGGGTGACGAGCACCGTCGCGCCCGAATAGGTCTTCAGCTGGCTTCGAAGTTCGGCCCTCACGTCGACTCTCGTGCTTGCGTCGAGCGCGGCGAGCGGTTCATCGAGGAGCAGCAGCGGCGGCTCGAGAATCAGTGCGCGAGCGAGAGCGACTCGCTGTGCCTGCCCGCCGGAGAGGTGGGCCGGCCGCGTCGATCCGAACTCGGCAATTGCGAGTCGCTCGAGCCAGCCGTGGGCGGATGCGCGCGCGACTTTGCGGCGGATGCCGTGCGCAATCGGACCGAAGGCCACGTTCTCGACTGCTGTGAGGTGCGGGAACAGCAGGTAGTCCTGGAACACCACGCCGGCCCCGCGATCGGAGGCGGAAACGTGGATTCCCGATGCGACATCGTCAAGCAGCCGGCGTTCGAGTTCGATTCGTCCCGACGTCGGGCGAAGCAGCCCGGCGAGCACTCGGAGCGTCGTCGATTTACCTGAACCATTTGGCCCGACGACCGCCGTGATCGAGCCCGAGGGCACGGCGAGCGCGAGATCGAGCCGGAAGGCCCGTCTCTCGACGACGATCGTCGCGTTGAGGCCGGTCATGAACTGAGCCCGCTCACCCAGCGGTCGCGCAGCGCGAACAGCACCCCAACCGACACCACGAGCAGAACGAGTGAGATCACATAGGCGGCCGGTGGGCTGGTTTCGAGCGCGAGGTAGGCGGCGATCGGCATCGTTCGGGTGACGCCGGGGAAGTTGCCGGCGAACGTGATCGTCGCGCCGAATTCGCCCAGTGCACGAGCGAAACAGAGCACCGCGCCTGCGACCACCCCAGGCGCAACGAGCGGCAGTGTCACGCGACGGAAGATCATCCATCTCGACGCACCGAGCGTCTCCGCGGCATCCTCCAGCCGGCGATCGGCGGCTCGAAGGGCGCCCTCGACCGCGAGCACCAGAAACGGCATGGCGACGAACGCCTCGGAGATGATCACCGCGGGCGTTGTGAACGGCAGCTGGATGTTGAACCACGAGTTGAGGAACTGGCCGATGAGCCCGTGCCGCCCCAGCAGCAACAGCAGCGCGACGCCCCCGACGACAGGAGGAAGCACGAGCGGCACGATGACCAGGGCACGCAGTGTGCGCCGAATCGCCGGATGCCAGTCCGACGAGCGCGCGAGCACCCAGGCCAGGGGGACGCCGAGCACGAGGCTCACTGCGGTCGCCGCGATGCCGCACCCGAGCGACAGCCCCAGCGACTGGCCGATATCCGAGGTCGCGATGATCTGACCGAGCTGTGCCCACGGTACCTGGCCGATGAGCGCGACCAGCGGAAGCACGAGGAACGCGAGAGCGATCCCCGCCGGTATCCAAAGGATGCCCGGGATCCCCGATCCCCGACGCTCCCGCAAGTCAGCCAATGATCGTGAATCCCGCCCGCTTCAGGACTGCGGTGCCGTCCTTGCCGAGGATGAACGTCTCGAACGCCGCGGCGAGCGCGAGGTTCTTCGACGAGGAAATCGGCGCGATCAGGTAATTGTTGATGGCTTTCTGCGCCTCGGGGAACGCGATGCCCTGCACCTTTGAGCCGGCGGCCAGAACGTCCGTGTGGTACACGAGGGCCGCATCCACCTCGTCAAGCGACACCTGGGTGAGCGCGGTCTTCACATCCGGAACGAGGGTGTCGGGCTTGTCCTTGATCCCGGTCGCGGCGAAGACAGCGACCGCGGCTGCACCGCAGGGGACCTCGGGAGCACAGATCGCGATCTTTTTCGACGCATCGGCGAAGTCGGCCAGCCCGGTGATCTTGCCGGGGTTGCCCGCTGGCACGGCGATCTCGAGCGTGTTGCTCACGAAGGTGGTGGGCGTGCCCTTGGCCAGGTTCGCATCGGTGACGGTCTTCATGGTTGCCGGACTGGCGGATGCGAACAGGTCGACGGGTGCACCAGACACGATCGAGGTCGCCAGCGCCGAGCTTCCGCCGTAGTTGAATGTGATCGTCACTCCCGGGTGAGACTTCTTGAAGTCGGTGGCGATCTCGTCGAAGATTCCGGTGAGCGAGGCCGCGGCATCCACGACGATCGATCCGGAGACTGAGGTTTTCGGCGCGGTCGTGGCTGCAGGGGTGGACGCGCAGCCAGCGAGGGCGAGGACACTTGTGGCGATCGCGGTCACGAGGAGAGATCTCTTCACTGTGCACTTCAGGGAAGCGAGATGGAGACTGACGTGGCTTTCACGGTTGCGGCGGCGACGGTGCCGACCTCGATTCCGAGTTCGTCGACGGCTTCGCGGCTGATCAGCGAGACGATGCGAAAGGGACCGGCCTGCAGCTCGACCTGCGCCATCACCGTGTCTTTCGTGACCCGCGTGACGATGCCGGTGATGCGATTGCGGGTTGACGTCTTCGAAGTGGGCGAGAGTGAGGATTCAGTGGCCAGCTGTTGCAGCAGCCTGGCCAGTTGCACACCATCGACGACCTGCCGGCCGTTTTCGCCTTTGAGCAGCTCGAGTTTTCCCGCGTCCGCCCAGCGACGAATCGTGTCGTCGCTGACGCCGGCGAGGGATGCGGCATCGCTCACTCGCAATGGGGTTGAAGTCATGTGTCGACCTTATTCCTCCATCCGCACTTGCGGAACCAATTGGCTGACAGCGCCGCAAGTGCGGTCAGCACCTCCTGCCAATGCTGTGAATTCGCGCCCGACCGCCGTGTTCCCCGCAAGCGAGCCTTAGCCTGAATGAGTGAATGCCGAGACGGTTGAGGAGACTCCCGCCCCACTCGGTATCTCGCCCCGGGCACAGTTCTGGTTGTCCACCGCGACGGGTATCGCCAGCGCGATTGTCACGCTCGGCGTCGCCAGCGTTGTGGCCTTCTTCTTCGGCATCGTGAGCCCGCTGGTGTCGGTCGGCCAGCTCGTGATCGACCTCGTCCCTGCTGGAGTCAAGACCGTCGTCATCGCCGTGTTCGGCACCGGGGACAAGGCGTTTCTCCTGGTCGTGCTCGCGGTCGTCGTGACGATTGCCGCGGCTTTCGTCGGAATCCTGCAGTGGCGTCGTCCGAACTGGGGAGTCGCGCTGCTGGGCGTCATCGGAGCCCTTTCCTTCGTCGCCGCGGCCACCCGTGCGAACGCGACCATCGTGTCGGTGCTGCCCACGGTCGCGGGCGTCTTCGTCGGAATGCTGGTTCTGCGTGCACTTGTCAGGCGGCTCTCCGCCTGGCAGGTCGCGAGTTCGCGCCGGATTCCCCGCAGCGGGAAGGCGCAGGGTGTCGTCGAGCGGCGCCAGTTCATCCGCCTCGCGCTCTGGTCGAGCATCGCCGCCGCGGTCGCGGGTACCGGCGCACAACTCCTGACGAGCGCATCCGCCGCGGTCACCGCCGTTCGCACCAGGATCTCGCTGCCAACGCCTGCCACAACGGTCGCGCCGATTCCCGCCGGCGCCGATCTGAAGATTCCCGGGCTGTCGCCGTGGGTCATTCCGAACAAGGATTTCTACCGCATCGACACCGCGCTCCAGGTGCCCTCCATTGATCCGAAGACGTGGAAGCTCCAGATCACCGGGATGGTCGAGAAAGAGATCGAGATCACGTTCGCCGAGCTGTTGAAGCTCCCGCTCGAAGAGAAGTACGTGACCCTCGCCTGTGTTTCGCAGGAGATCGGCGGAAACCTGATCGGCAATGCGCTGTGGCTCGGCTATCCGATCCGAAACCTGCTCGCTGAGGCGAAGCCGAAGGCGGGTGCCGACATGGTGCTGTCGAGGAGTATTGACGGTTTCACCGCAGGGACCCCGCTGGCCGTGCTCCAGGATGCCGGAACCGATGCCATCCTCGCGGTCGGCATGAACGGTGAGCCCCTGCCGATCGAGCACGGCTTCCCGGTTCGGATGGTCGTGCCTGGCCTCTACGGGTACGTGTCGGCGACCAAGTGGGTCGTCCAGCTGAAGGTGACCACGTTCGCGAAAGACGAGGGTTACTGGACTCCGCGGGGCTGGTCCGCGCTGGGTCCGGTGAAGCTCTCGTCACGAATCGATACGCCGCAGCAGGGTGCGACGGTGAAAGCCGGCACAGTCGCCGTCGCGGGCGTGGCGTGGCGCCAGCACGTTGGCGTCTCCGGTGTCCAGGTCCAAATCGACAAGGGCGCCTGGCAGGATGCCAAACTCGCCAAGGTGGTCACCGTGGACTCCTGGCTGCAATGGTCGTTCGCCTGGGAAGCGAAACCCGGCCAGCACACAATCTCGGTTCGTGCCATCGACGACACCGGCGCGGTGCAGACGGCCAAGTTCGCCAACCCCGATCCGAACGGCTCAACGGGGCACCACACCATCCAGGTCTCGGTCGGCTGATCGCACCGCGCGGGTCGCTCCCGACTGACACACGGTAGTCTCGAACCCCGTGGCACATCTCCTCGGAGCGGAAGCTCTCCATCTCGAATATCCAACGCGCGTCGTCTTCGACAGCGTCACAATCGGGGTGGACGAAGGCCAGCGCATCGGCATCGTCGGTCGCAACGGGGATGGCAAGTCGTCGTTGCTGCGCCTGCTCGCTGGACGGCTCGAACCCGATGCGGGCCGGGTGACGCGCCGTCGTGGTGTGCATCTCGGCATGCTTGACCAGGCCGATGAGCTCGACGACGATCTGATCGTTTCGCACTCCATCGTGGGCGATCGCCCCGAACACGAGTGGGCCGGTGACTCCCGCGTCCGCGACGTGATCGAGGGGCTGGTCGGCGGCATCCCGTGGAGCGCGCGCATGGGCGACCTCTCTGGGGGCCAGCGCCGTCGTGTCGCTCTTGCGGCGCTCCTCGTCGGCGACTGGGACGTTCTCTTCCTCGACGAACCGACCAACCACCTCGACGTCGAAGGCATCGCCTGGCTGGCACAACACCTCAAGCGGCGGTGGTCGACGAACGCCGGCGGCCTCATCGTCGTGACCCACGATCGCTGGTTCCTCGACGAGATCTGCACCGACACCTGGGAGGTGCATGACCGCATCATCGAACCGTTCGAGGGCGGATACGCGGCGTACATCCTGCAGCGGGTCGAGCGCGATCGCATGGCCGCGGCATCCGAATCGAAGCGCCAGAATCTCATGCGCAAGGAGCTCGCCTGGTTGCGCAGGGGAGCACCGGCTCGCAGCACCAAGCCGAAATTCCGGATGGATGCGGCCTACGAGCTGATCGAGAATGAACCTCCGCCCCGTGACACTGTCTCGCTCGCCTCGATGGCGATGCAGAGACTCGGCAAGGACGTCGTCGACATCGAGGATGTGAGCGTCAGTTACACGGTTCCCGCAGACATCGACACGTCGACGGGCACAGTAACTGACGAGACCGTAAAAGACGTGCTCAAGGACGTCACCTGGCTCATCGCGCCGGGCGAACGCACGGGCATCCTCGGTGTCAACGGAGCGGGAAAGAGCACCCTTCTTGGCCTTGTGTCAGGCACGATCAAGCCTACGAGCGGCCGGGTCAAGCGGGGCAAGACCATCAAG
>JAUZFR010000002.1 GCA_030840335.1 Actinomycetota bacterium
ACCTCGAAGCGGGCGGTGCGCGCATCCGTCAGCGAGAGTTCCCGCAGAAACGTGCGAGCGACCTCCGGCGACCACTCGGTCTCAGCTGTGAGCGAAGTGCGCGGAATGCGGCGGCCGGTATGCAAGCCGATGTCGGCGACGATTCGCACCGATCGCCAGATCTGGCCCAGGAGCATCCCGAGTCGCTCGGGCTCGTCGCGAAACAAGCCGAGTTCATCGGCGAGGCCCTCCGAGTAGTGCGCCCAGCCCTCCGCATACCCGTGGACATGACACAGATTGCGCTGCCACGGATGCAGGTCGAGATTTGCCCTGTTGATCGAGTGCTCGAGATGGTGGCCGGGTACGCCCTCGTGATGGAGGCTCGAGACCTCGCGCCAGGTGGTGGGCGCCGCTTCTTCGTTGGGGACCGTCCACACGATCCGAGCCTTCGCTGACGCGTCGGGCGGGGCCGGCGTGTAGTACACGACGCCTGCGGCCGCCTTCGAAACGATGCAGTCAACATCCCGGATGTTCGCCGGCAGATCGAACGCGTCGCCATCCAGCGCGCGGACGGTGTCTTCGACGCGACCGGCCAGCCAGCGTTGGATGCCGGTCACCCCGTCCAGGGTCTGCCCCGGCTGCGCGTCGAGGATGGCGGCGACCGAGCGCAGCGCATCCTCAGGTCGCGCGCTTCCACCGAGAGAGGTCGCGAGCACGCGCGCTTCGTCGACCAGCCGGTGCAGCTCGCTCCAGCCGAAGTCGTAGATCTCGTCGAGGTCGAGCGGGGCGCCGAGGAAGCTGCGGGCGGTGGCGCCGTAGACCTCATCGCCAACCGCGTCCCGGGTCGGCGCCGTGGGCAGCAGATCGTCGCGAAGGAAGCGCACGAATTCGAGCGATGCGGCGGTCATCTCGTCCGCGGCCTTGTCGAACTCGGCACGCTTGTCGGCTGTCACGCGATCATCGATTGGGATCGACCGATAGAAATCCAGGTCGATCCAGGTCGATACCTGGTCGGCGACGGTTCGCACTTGCGTGGCGCCAGCCACTCCCGTGCCGGAGAACCGCCCGCGATCGCCCTCCGCGCGCGACCATCGCAGTGTCTCCGTGTAGTCCGCGAGGGCGGCAGGTGCTCGCCGAAGGCGTTCGAGGATGGCGTCGCCCGCCTCGTCCGGGGTCACTGTCACGGCCTCGAATTCCTCACGGAGGAAGTGCACGGGGGTCGCGAGCGGCGCAAGCAGGCGCGTCGTGAATCCGGTGTCGAACAGCGACTGGTAGCTCGCAAGGCGTTCGGCGAACGCCTCCTTCAGCACCGCATCGGCGTTGCCCTCGCCCAGCGCGAGCGCCGCTGACGTGGATCGATCGAGTTCGTGTCGATCGGAGTACCACCCGGGGCTGTAGTCGGGCAGAGCGGATTCATCGCCCAACCCGATCGATTGCGCCGCGGCAGGCTCGTGTGGGGCAAGCTGCTCCAGATAGCCGTCGGCGATCTCGCGAACCGCGCTCACGCCGCGATTCCCGCGCGATCGTCGCGGTGCACGCGTCCGCTCTTCATCACCCAGTCGATGCCGCGCAGCGCAGAGATATCGCCGGTGGGGTCGCCGTGCATTGCAACGAAGTCTGCGTGCATTCCGACTGCGATCCGACCGACGGTGTCGCTTCCGAGCAGTTCCGCCGCCGACGACGTCGCCGACCTGAGCACCGCGGCGTCCGTCATCCCTGCTTCGACCATGAACTCCATCTCGCGCACGGTCGCCGTAGTGCCGTCGTACGCTGCGGCCGGCGGCATGTCGGTCCCCATCGCAATCGGCACGCCGTTGCGAATCGCGTGCTGCAGGCTTTCCCAGTGACGCGGCCCGGCGGAGAGCGCTCGCTGCATCATCCAGTCCGGCACGCCCTGTGCCTCGAAGAACTCCCTGCAGCGGCTGACCGTGATCGTCGGCACGTACCAGACTCCTCGCTCCGCCATCAGCTTCGTCACGGCGTCGGTGAGTTCGTACCCGTGCTCGACGCAGTCGAGGCCGAGACGGATGGCGCGCTCGAGTGTCTCCGACGGCCCCGCATGCGCGGTCACTTTTCGCCCCCAGTCGTGAGCGACCTGGATGATCGCGGCCATCTCGTCGTCGAACAGTTGCGGCGTGGTGATGGTCTCGTGCTCGCCCGCGATACCGCCAGAGACGCACATCTTGATCAGGTCGGCTCCCGCTCGAAGTTGGAGTCGTGTCAGTCGCCGGAAGTCGTCCGCTCCGTCGCCTTCGAGAGCATCAGCGTCCCAGCCATGACCGCCCGTGCAGCACAGCGCGTGCCCGGCGGTGAAGAGCCTCGGTCCGACGATCGCTCCTGCTTCGATGCCTCGACGCAGCGCGAAATCGAGGTAGCGGCTCTCGCCGACCAGGCGAGCCGTCGTCACACCGGCGTGAAGGCTCTGCCGCGCGGAGTTCGCCATGATCATCAACAGGTCCGCGTCACCAGACTGATTGACCAGGTCGCCGGCCGTTCCGGGCAGCGCGAGCCCCAGGTGCACGTGCATGTTGATCAGTCCGGGGGTGACATAGCGACCATCCAGATCGATGATTCGCACGCCGGGACTGCTCGCGCGGATCTCGCGCAGCATCGGGGCGTCATCCCCGATCGCCTCGATGAGGCCGTCCTCGTCGATTGCGATAGCCCGATCCGGCACCATCTCGCCCGAATCGTCATCGAACACGATGCCACCGGTCAGTACTATCGCCGTCATCAGAAGAGCCCCTTAAACGTGGATGCGGCCCACGAGTATCCGACGAATATGGTCGCGTCGATGAGAAAGTGTGCGATCACGAGCGGCAGGATGCGCCCGTAGCGGTCATACAGCCAGCCGAACAGCATTCCCATGGCGAAGTTGCCGAAGAACGCGCCGAAACCCTGATACAGGTGGTAGCTGCCGCGCAAGACCGAGGTCGAGACGATGATCTGCCACTTGCCCCAGCCCAGTTCGCGCAGACGGGCGAAGAGGTACCCGATGACGATGACTTCTTCCTGCAGGCCGGCTCGCAGTGCCGACAGCAGCAGAACCGGCACCGTCCACCAGTACGTCCCGAGGTTGTTCGCCGACACGTCGACCGTGATGCCGAGCGCTCGGCCGCCCAGGTAGACACCGATGCCGCCCG
>JAUZFR010000044.1 GCA_030840335.1 Actinomycetota bacterium
GCGCCTACGGTGAAATGCTCCACGACGCGCTCGAGGGTGAGGGCATCCGTGTCGCGCAACTTGTGATCCCGGGAGGCATCCCCAAGCTTCAGCTTGTCAATGGCATCGACGACGTTGCCGATCGCATTTGGGACCTCCACGCCGTCGCGGGTCCGTTCCGCACCATGCTCATCCCGCTCGAGGACGGCAGGGAGTAGCGGGCGATATCGGCGCTGTCATCACCCGCCGACCAGGCCGAGCTCAAACCCGTACCACTGTCGTGAACCACAACCGCGTTCGCTACGCGTCCTGGGTGGGGACGGATCGGCATCACTGCATTCGCCCGTAAATCGTTGATTTCCCGGGCACCTTGGCGCAAATTCCTTGCTAGGAAAGAGCGATTTCAGTTCGAGTCGTCAGCTGCCTGATTTGGATGCTTTCCTGACGGTGGCGGTCCGAGACCAGGACGCGGAGCGGTCCGAGCCCGCGCTGGTTGTGGGCGGCACCGGGAGCGTCGCCCGGGAATACCGACCGCTGAGCGTCACGAGGTGCTCAACGAGGTCCGCGGGCTCTGCCACATGGAAGTCGATCCCAAGCATTCCGATGTACACGGCGATGGTCTCCACGCTGTCTGCGCCGGTCACCAGCACGCAGCTACGGTCGTCGACGGCTTCGACCACGCCGACCGTAGCGTTGATGCGCGAAAGCACCTCCTCTGCCGGGGCGAGGACGGCGATGCGGGCGTGCACCTTCCAGCCGGTTGATGCAACGTCGCGCAGCACGAAGCTGGTGTAGTCCTCACCGGGGAGCGGTTGGGGCGTGAACGGGCGGTGCGTCGGCATCCGCGGGTCCATCCAGTCGACCCGGAAGGTCGCCCAGGCACCGGATTGCGGGTCCCTCCCGACGAGGTACCAGCGACGAAGCCAGCTCACCAGCCGGTACGGCTCGATGAGCCGAGACCCAGACACCGACGACGGCGCCGTTGGCACGGCATATCCGGTGTCCTCGCGGACGCGGTAGTCGAAGCGGATCCACTCGTGGTCGCGGATGGTGGTCGCGATGGCGGCGAGGGTGGCGGCATCCACCTCGGGGTCGTCTACATTGCTGCCGGTGTTCTCGGGCGCTCGGGACATCGAGTCGTGGATGGCGGCCACTTGCCTGCGCAACCGGTGGGGGAGCACCTGTTCCAGCTTGGCGCGTGCCCTCGCGCTCGATTCTCGGATGCCGGCGACCCCCGCTCCAGCGCGCAACCCGATTGCAACCGCAACGGCCTCCTCGTCGTCCAGGAGCAGGGGCGGAAGGGTCGCACCCGCTCCGAGCCGGTAGTACCCTGCGGTACCGCGGGCGGCGTCCACCGGGTAGCCGAGGCGACGCAGACGGTCGATGTCGTTGCGGATCGTACGGGCACTCACGCCGAGCCGATCGGCCAGTTCCGAGCCCGGCCAGGCCGGTCGTGACTGCATCAGGGAGAGGAGGGATAACAGTCGTGCGGACGTTTCCAACATGACGATCATCGTCTCACTTATTAGGAAGCAAATGTTCCTATATGGCTTCTACGGTGAAGACATGACAACGACGAAGAGCTCCGGCTCAGCAGACATCCGCCCCTTCACCGTCGCGATCGGTCAAGCCGAACTCGACGATCTCGACCAGCGTCTCGCGAACACCCGCCTCCCGCGCCCCACCGCCGAAGACGACTGGGATCTCGGCACCCCAAACTCCTACCTGCAAGAAACCGTGGACTACTGGAGGGACGGGTTCGACTGGCGTGCACAGGAGGCACGGATCAACGAGTTCCCGCACTCGCTGACAGACATTGACGGGCAGACCGTGCACTTCATCCACGTGCCGTCGGCAGAGCCGAACGCGACCCCCCTGCTACTGATCCACAGCTACCCGGGATCGTTCATCGACTTCCTCGACATGATCGGCCCACTCACTGACCCGGTCGCGCATGGCGGAAAGGCCGAGGATGCCTTTTCGGTGGTAGTGCCATCCATCCCCGGCTTCGGATTCAGCACCCCGTTGGCCGGCGGTCGATGGACCATGGCCAAAGTCGCGCGCACGTTCGACACGCTCATGCGGCAGCTCGGCTACGACAGCTACGGCTCCCACGGAAGCGACGCGGGCGCGATGATCTCACGCGAACTCGGCCTCCTCGCCCCGAAGGGATACCTCGGAATGCACGTGCTGCAGCTGTTCTCGTTCCCTTCCGGCGACCCGGCCGAGTTCGAGAGGCTGGAGCCGAAGGATTACGCGGCGCTGGAACACATGAAGTGGTTCCAGTCGGTCGGCGGCTACAACGCCATCAACGCCTCCCGCCCGCAGACGGTTGCGGTCGGGGTCGCGGACTCGCCAGCCGGCCAGCTCGCCTGGAGCGAGTTGTTCAACTCCTTCGGCAACGGCACCTCGCTCGTGACCCGCGACCAGATCCTCACTCAGGTGAGCCTCTACTGGTTCACGAATACTCAGGCGACGGCGGGTCGCTACCACTACGAGGAAGTCCACTCGGGAGCCGAGCCGGCAGTGAATGCGGCACCGACGGGGGTCGCGGTGTTCGCCGACGACTTCAAGTCGATCCGCACGTTCGCCGAACGGGACAACAGCGGCATCCTGCACTGGAACGAGTTCCCGGAGGGTGGGCACTACGCGGCTCTCGAGGTCCCGCTGGTCGTAGCCGCTGACATCCGGAGCTTTTTCGCCGGATTGCGCGCCGCCTGATCGCCAGGCGAGCGAACGTTCTGGGTCTGCGGTAGCTCTATCCGGCCTCGGCGACGACAAGGTCGTCGGTTCGCACCGAACCAGCGGCGCGCGCCTGGGCGATCATGCGTCCGCGATCCGATACGGGGAAGCGATCAAGCATTGCTTGCACGTCGGAGGCGCTCACGTTCGCGCCGAAGAGCTCGGCACCCGGCTGCAGGCGCACCCCGTCGGCGAGGCGGCCGGCCACGACGGGGTCGAACCCGAGGGCATCCACGAGCGCGGCCACCGCGGACACGTCGGCGGGGTCATCGCTCGCGATCGCAAGCGCCTTGCGGTCGGCGGAGCCCGCGGGGCGAGCGCCGTCCTCGAGATCGTGATAGCCCATGTGGTTGAAAGCCTTCACGACCCTGGACTCGGGGAGGAATTCCTGGACGAGTTCGCTCGACGAAATGCGCGGATCGTTGAGATCGTCGCGGATGCCGTCGATCTCCCACCAGTAGTTCATCGCGTCGATGACGAGCTTGCCGCGCAGTTCATTCACCGGGATGCTGCGATATTTGCCCAGGGGAAGCGCGAGGATGACGACGTCGGCCTGCTTCGCAGCATCCGTGGCGGTCGTGGCTAGCGCCCCGGGGGCTAGTACATCGACGATGAGGGCGATCCTCGACGGGTCGCCTGAGCCCGCCACGAGGACTCGGTACCCGGCCGCTACCGCGAGGCGCGCGAGCACGGTTCCGACCTTCCCCGCGCCGAGGATGCCGATGGTCTCGTCAGGCATCCACGGACTCTTTCGCGAGAAGCTGTTGCACGCGTGGGGCGACTTCGCGGCCGAGGAGCTCGATAGTGCGCGCCCTCGACTCGCGGGGCAGGTGCATGATGTCGTATTTGAGGTCGAAGCGGCCGAGACCCAGGTCGCGGGCGACGAGGGCGATCTTGCGGGCCACGGTCTCCGGCGATCCGACGAACAGGGCGCCGTCGTCGAGCTCCATTTCGAAACGGTCGCGTGTCGGGGCGTAGAACCCGCGCTCGGCGGCGATCTGCCGCACGACCGGTTCCCAGTAGCGCCACCACGTCTCGCGCGCCTCCTCATCGGTGTCAGCAATGAGGCCGAGGGAGTGCTG
>JAUZFR010000077.1 GCA_030840335.1 Actinomycetota bacterium
CCGACCTGTCGATCTGGGCGACTCTCCCGGGGCTGACGCTTCCGCCCGACCTCAGTTCAATTCCCGGAATGTCGCCCAAGCCGGCGCTTCCGATGCCGGAATTCGACCAGCCCGCTCGTGAGATGCCACCCGGCCCGACCGATCCCGTGTTTACCGAGCCGGTCTTCACCGAACCGGTGGTGATCGAACCGGTCGTGATCGAAGCCACATTCACAGATCCCTTGGCTGAACCGACTGATTCAGAGGCAGCTGACAGCGTCCCACCCACTTCGACAGACTCGGGCGGTGCTGAGACGCGCCGCACGCGCAGGCAGATGCGAGACAGTCGCGCTCCGGCGGACGACCTTCGCGACACAGATGAAGTGCCGACACATCCAGGCCGCGCTCCGAGCGCGCCGTACGCTCCCCCGCCGGCGGGTGTTCAATACATCGCTCCGCTTCCCCCGGGAGTCGCCAGCGTCGAACCCGCTCCAAACGCGTACCCCGCGTCATCTTTCGGAAACAGGATCACGCCATCGTGGACGGATTCGAAGGCGGTCGATTCCCCAGATGTTCCGCCGGTCGGGGCCGCGCCGACGGCACCATCACCGTTCCCCGCGACGCCGCTTTCGCCATCGGCCGCGCCTCTGCCGCCCACTCAGCCGCAGGTCGATCCGGCGGCGCGTGTCGCACGGCCGATGGGTGTGCCGGAGCCAACGGGATCGAGCACGCTGGGGGTATGGCTCATCGCCATTCTTCCGCTGCTTCAATTCGCAGCGATCTACTATGCCTTCGGACTTCTTGCCCAGCCTCTCCTCCCCGGCGTGCAGTGGGGTGTGCTGCTCGCGCCCGCGGTGTTCTCATTGATCTTTGCCGCGCTCGACGGGCGAAAATTGCGAGAACAGGGGCACGACAGGGTGCCGAGCACGCTGTGGGCGATTATCCCGCCGCTCTATCTGTTTGTTCGGTGCTTCCGGATCGGGCCTCGATCGATCAGTGCTCTCCTTCTGTGGCTGATCTTCCAGGCGGCCGCAGTGGCAGGGGCCTACCTATTACTGCCAGACGTGTTGGCGGAGGCCATGGGAACCGTCGCACTAACCGCGGCGGTCGTCTCGACCGCTGCGACGATGACGGAGCAAAAGTAGTAGGGGTCACCGACTAGCGAATGTCGCCTGTAACACGATGCCGTTGCCATCCGGATCAGTGAACTCTACGTACCGCCCCCACGGGGCATCCTCGGGGTCGCTGAGTGACACGCCCAAACTCGATAGGCGGGCGATCGACTCGTCGAGATCATCGGTTTCGAGGACGAGTCCCTTGAGCGATCCCGCCGGCATGGTGTCGAACCAGGTCACCAGGGTGATCGCGGTCTGAGCGTGTGGGGGCGCGACCGACACCCAGCGCATGTCGGAGCCCATTTGGGTATCCGAGAGCAGGTCAAACCCGAGCGTGTCGACGTAGAAGTCGCGTGCCCTGTCCTGATCGCTGACCGGAATGGAAAAGACCTGTACCTGAGTTATTGCCATGACTCATGGTGGCCCCGCGAGTAGCCGGTGCGCTAATCGGTGTTGTACCAGGATGGATCGTCGTACTCTTGCTCATCCTCGGCTTCCAGAGGGTCCATGACCTTCTCCTTCCCTTCGGCTGTGTACGGGTGCTGACACTTCCTGTGGTGTCTTACTCTGGTTGCGAACACTTGGATCAGCCATGCCCCGTCTTATGAACTCTCGGTGAATTCCCTGCCTCTGGTGAGGGCAGAACGGCCAGCGGGCTTTCCACTGTCGGACCCCCCACGGCAGACTGGGCGTATGGCTCAACGGAGATATCCCGCATCGCAGGTGCAGTCCAGAACCTTTGGCGAGTCAATGCTGGAGACGCTCCGGCGAGTGCCATTCGGCTCCCTTCCGAAAACTGAACTCGACCTCGCACTGTTCCGTGCTCTCATCGATTCGGGGCTGCTCGAAGTGAACCTGCCGGTGTTCGAAATCGCGCGACGACTCGAAATCACCCCGTCACGGGTGCGCGGCCTTCTGTATCGCTATCGACTCGAGAACCAGGATGGCGACGCCGCGGTGATCGACGAAATCACCGCGGCACTCACGAAGACCCGATTCGAGATCACTGCTGATCGCATTGTGTTCGGCATTGAAGACCCCTATCTGCGCGACTCACTTGCTGCACTCCTCAAAGAGCAGGGCATTTTCGCCGACAGCAGCTTCAATCCCGAAACGGTCACTCTGACGCTCGAGGCGTTCGTCGATTTCGCAGACAAGCGGCTCACCGATGACGACCGCAGGCTTATTCTTCGCGCGTTGCAGAATGACACGCACGTCGAGCTCAACAAGTTCAAGCGAGTGCTGAAGGGCACCTTGACGCAACTGGGAAAGCGGGTGATCGGGGCGGCAGCGGAAGACGCGGCCGCCGGGCTCATCGATGCTGCGTGGGACTTCACTACCGGACTGCTGCGGGGCGATGCGTCGCGCGTCGAGAAGGCGGCGACCCGACTCGGCTAACGGTCGTCCTGAACCAGGTACCACCGCCCGCCGACCCGCTCAGTGACCTTCGCGGCGACAATCTCCGCGAGAGGCCGCAGGGTATTCGCGACATGCCTGCCGATCTGAAGGGCGACCTCGCCATCATCCGCGGTAAATCGCACGGTGATGCGAGCCGTGCCCGAAACCACGCCCACATCGAATGCCTCGACAGTGGTGAACTCGCGAACCGCCGCTGCCGCGCGCGGGAGGATGGACGACGGATCCACATTCGGGTCCACTGCCCCGATGGTCAGAGTGACGCGAAACGACGGCACTTCGAACTCCATTTCGCGGCATTCCGGGAGAATTGTTCTCGTTTCGAATGTAGTCGACCGGCTCGGGCAGCGTCTTTTGTGTCGCCGATCGGCTGACACGTCTTCGAATTACACGGCGGTAGTTCGCCCCCCACTTGCGGGACTGGGAAACCGAGCCATGCTTCCGTAGCGTCGAAGCTGAAGCTGTTCGGGGGAAATTCATGCTTACATCGCGCAAAATCGGCGCTGGTGCGCGGGTCATCGTCGCGGGTATTGCCGCGCTTGCCATCATTGCGGGAGGGCTCATTGCGGCTCCCGCCGCGTTCGCCGGCGTTGACAACTACCCAAGCAAGTGGAAGTCGGTCCCACGGGACTCGATGTTCGATGACTGGGGCGAGTACAACCGTGAGTGCACCTCGTGGGTAGCCTGGCGGCTTCACAGCAACAATCACTTCGAGATGCCCTTCCATGCGAATGCCGACAAATGGGGCCCGCGCGCCAAAGCGCTCGGATACACCGTGAACACGACTCCGGCTGTCGGCGCTGTCGCCTGGTGGTCGTCCATGCACGTCGCCTGGGTCGAGGCCGTCAATCCGGACAAGACGATCACCATCGAGGAATACAACATCGGTGGCAAGGGCAAGTACGACGAAACGACCATTCCCGCGAGTCGGCCAACCGGCTACATCCACTTTCAGGACATCGCGACGAGCTTCGTTAACGGCGCCTACGTTTCATACAGCGGCAACGTCTATCGAATGGCTGGTGGCGCGCCGATCTATGTGTCGACCTGGGCCAAGTGGGGCAAGAAGCCCGTTGGACTGGCCACCGCGAAACAGTGGGCCGCACTCCGCGTGACGCCCGCCGATGGAACCTATCTGCGCACCCGGACGAGCAACAAGAACTATCAAGTTGTCGGCGGCGCTCCCGTGTATATCAGCTCATGGGACGTCGTGGGCGGCAGGAAGCCGGTTGTAGTCATCTCGGATGAGGCAGTTGCGAACGGGGGCAAGGTCGGCTCCGTCTGGCGGCACCTGAACTTCTTCCCGGCCGGCACACCATACGTGGTCGCGAGCCCGAGCAACAAGATCTACAAGCTCGCCGACGGCGCAGCCATGCCTGTCGCGGACTGGGCTTCTGTGGGGGGCAAGCAGCCGTCCGTCACCATCGGCGACGACAACATCGCGAAGGCCGGCGCCGAGCTCACCAGCCCATACGGTCACCTCCACGGCGTTCTGGTCCCCACCGTTCCGACGATCACGGGTATCGCGAAGCAGGGTCACACGCTCAAGGCCGTTCCCGGGATCTGGGCACCGACTGACGTGACATTGTCATATAGGTGGATGCGGAACGGGGTGTCGATCAAGAATGCGACCGCCGCCACCTACCTGCTCAACGCTCACAACCACGGTGCCGTCATCACCGTGCGCATCACTGCAACCAAAACCAACTATCTCCCAGCGGTCGTCATCAGCGCGGGTACGGCCAAAGTCATCCGGTAGGGCCGGTCGCACCGGCTGACAGCTACTGCTTGCTGGTGTGCTCCACGCTCATCACCAGAATGACCCGGTCGGCGCTGTCGCGAGGCGGCTCCTGGGTGGCGTTGCCGTACCGCTTGCCGAGCACCACATAGAACGCGCCAGTGGGGTCCGGAACTACCTCGACGAGCTTTCCCCGAACCTCAAGGTAGCGAAACGGATTGTCGGGGTCGATGAGCGAGACACTCATCGAGGGATTGTGCTGAAGATTGCGGTACTTCGCGCGCTTGGTCGTGTGCGTAAACCGCAGGTATTTCCCGTCGAACTGGAACCACATCGGGTTAACCTGCACCGTGTCATCCGGACGGATGGTGCCGAGGTGCGCGTAGATCGGCTGTTCGAGGAGGTTGGCATAGTCGGCGGGGATGATGTCGTTCACTCTTCAATTATCGTCTCAGCCCAGCCGCCCGGCAGCCCAGCCGTGTCGAAGCCGAGTACCGTCGTGGGATGGGCATCGTTCGGCGACAGGTCATCGTTCGCGGCGAGGTGCAGGGCGTTGGTTTTCGCATGAACGCGCGCGCCGAGGCGCGCCGATTGGGCCTGAGCGGTGTCGCGCTGAATCGCAGGGACGGATCCGTCGAGGTGCAGGTCGAGGGCCCGGATGCCGCAGTTGCCGAGATGGTCGCCTGGCTGCGGCGGGGCCCCCGATATGCGCGCGTAACGTCAGTCACTGTCGAGGACAGCGAACCGCTCGGCGACACCGAATTCACGGTGCATTGAAGCTACCCGGCCGTGCGCAGAGCCTCGAGAAGTGCGGCGCCATCCGGTACGCCGAGGCCGGTGCAGGCGTCCCATCCCTTTGCTGCGTCAAAGCTGCCGTTCGACCCTGACGTCACGTCTCGAAACCCGCTCGACACCTCATAGAGCTTCGGCTGCACAAGACCGAGCGGAGTGCCGAGCGACTGGACCATCCGTGCGACAAGCGCCGCCCAGAGCGGTGCGACGGCGCTGGTGCCGCCGAAGACCACTCGCGTACCGTCGACCAGTACCTGGTAGCCGGTTTCGGGGTCGGCGTTTGCGGCGACATCGGGCACTCCGCGACCTCCGGATGAAGACGAGGCCGAGGGCACGCCCGCGTTCGCCTGCCAGGTCGGAAGGGCGAAGACGTCGCTCACTCCCCCACCTGTGGCTCCCCCGCCCTGCCCGTTGTTCCAGACGGTCTCCGAGGCAACCGAACCGTTTGTGGCCTTCAGTGAGGTGCCACCACACGCGAGCGCGTGCGGGCTCGAGGCCGGAAAGTCTGCATGATCAGAACCATCGGAGCTGCCATCGGAGCTGCCGTTGTCCCCGGCAGCCGCGGTTACCGTGACCCCGAGCGCGGCGGCGTCGAGGAGGGCCTCGTCGAACGCGTTTCGCGCCTGCGCGGTCCACTGGTCTTCGCTCTGCCCCCAGCTGATGCTCATCGCCGTCGGTGTCGGCGTGGCGTGAGCGGCATCCGAGATCGCGTCGACGAACCCGGCGTCGGTATTGGGCGCAAAATAGACGACGATAGCGGCCGCCGGACTGAGAGCTCCTACCACCTCGATGTCCAGGAGGACTTCGCCGTCGGCGCCGCTGGGATCTTTCCCTGGCTCATTGACGGCGCCATCGACGCCGACTGCGGTGACCGATGGCGAGCCCACACCGAGCCCGCCGAAGTAGGTGTCCAGGTCTTGCTGTGCGTATCCCCCGCCGAGTTCGATGATCGCGATGGTCTGGCCCGCGCCGTCGGTGTCGGCCGGAAAGTTGTAGATCTGCCCGAGTTGCACGGGTGTGTAGCTCACGGATGCCGCGTGCGCCTGCGCGATGCGAAATTGCGCGCGAGCCTGCGGACGGTCGTCGAGCCCGAGCACTGCTGTCACGACGCCGGCGAGGGCAGCGGGGATGCTCAGGCCGCCCGTGCGATGGCGGTGCTCGGCACGGGAACCGCTCGTGCCGCTTGTCACCGCCTCGAGGGAGGTCCCGAAGACTCGGCTCAACGCTGCCGCCGAGCCGGATACGCGGACACGACGGGAAACCGGATCGGTCGAGATCACGGACAGCCCGAGGGCGGTCAGGGTGGACACGACGAGCGAGACATCCGCGGGGTCCGCGCCGTACTGAACCTCGAGTTCTTCGCGCGTGAGCACCTTCGCTAACACGTCAGCCGAATCGATCGGCGCACGACGGCGCAGGACCACCGTCGCTTCGATCGTGCCGTCTTTGTCGAGCTTGTGGCCGGCGGGCTGGATGCCTTCTGCCGGCGGTCGTTCGCTGCCTGGCAGTGGGACGAGGTCGAGGGGTTCGTTTTCTGACGTCATGCATCCGGTCTACCGTGAACGACCGACCTAGACAACTCGTTCTCGTCGAATGACACTGTGTGTCTTTATTGTGGTTCCTATTGTGAAGGAGTGGACAATATGGTGACGGTTCGCGACGTCAGCAGCGTCGACTGGGCGGACGTCGAACGCGTCTTCGGCACACGCGGTGACCCCGCGGCTGCTGGTGCCAGTTCTACAAGGTCTCGAACAAGGAGATGTTGGACATGGGCTCAGCCGGATGCAGCTCGCGACTGCGCCAACAGGTGCTCGCGACATCCCGCACGACGCCCAGCCCCGGTCTTGTTGCGTATCTTGACGATGAACCGGTGGGCTGGATCGCCGTCGAACCGCGCACCAGTTATCCGACGGCTCTCCGAGGCAAGGTCGTGTCAGCTGGCAGCACAGAGGATCCCGAGGATGCCACCGTATGGGCGGTCGTGTGCTTCGTGGTGCGCGTCGGTTTTCGGCGCCGCGGAATTGGGGCGAACCTGCTTGAGAGCGCGGTGCTCCATGCCCGCGACAAAGGAGCCCGCCTGCTGGAGGGTTATCCGGTGGATGTCGGGGCGAGGACGAAAGTGAGTTCGGCAGAGCTCTATCACGGCACCCTGAGCATCTTCGTGCGGGCGGGATTCGAGGTCGTGTCGCAGCCCGCTCCGGGTCGCGCGGTGGTGAGTCTTCGACTGTAGTGCCGCATCATGCAACATTCAGGAGAATGTCGTAGCGTGTGAATATGGATCTCACCACTATCTCCGTCAACACGATCGACGGAGACCAGACCACACTCGCCCCCTACGCGGACAAGGTGGTTCTCGTCGTCAACGTAGCTTCGCGCTGCGGCCTCGCCCCCCAGTACGAGAAGCTCGAGCAGCTTCAGAAGACTTACGGCAAAGACGGTTTCACCGTGCTCGGCTTCCCGAGCAACCAGTTCCTCCAGGAACTGGGGAAGAACGAGGCGATCAAGGAGTACTGCTCGACCACCTGGGGCGTCACGTTCCCGATGTTTGATCGCGTTCACGTCAACGGCAGGAAGCAACACCCCCTGTATACGGAGCTGACGAAGACCGCGGACGCCGAGGGTAAGGCAGGCAAGGTGACCTGGAACTTCGAGAAGTTCGTCATCACCCCGAACGGCGAAGTCCACCGTTTCCGCCCGCAGACTGAGCCGGACGCCCCCGAGATCGTCGCGCTGATCGAATCAGCACTGCCGAGAATCTAGTCTTCAGACGCTTCAGGGCTGCCGAGAGCGCGAACGATTGCGGCCTCATTGGCCAGCAGCCATTCACCTCGGCGCCGGATGAGATCGCCGACACCCTCATTCCACATGCGTGCCCAGCCACCGCCCTCGCTCGCGGCACGCTCCCGCATGCGATCCCAGCTTCGCGACGCGGCATCCGCACCGAAACGAGGCAATGACGCGCGTTCGTCGGCCGACCAGCCGTACGCATCCGCGAACACCCGAAGTCGCCGCAGCTGGTCGCCGAGTTCGACACCGGTTCGCACGTCCGTCGGATGCAGCAGCGGTACCCAGTGCATCGCCGCGTTATAGGAGTCGCGAAACTTCGAAGTCGGGCCGGCGAGGTCGAAATCGATCAGCGCGAATGCCCGGCCGTCCCGCACAACCACATTTTGCGGCGTCACGTCGAGATGGCTGATGATCTCGGGCTGATCCTCCGCCCCGATCCGTCGCGGAAACGGTTCGTCGCGCGCAAGGTACCCCGCGGAGGCGTCGTGCAGTCGCCGTACCAGGTGACCGACGGATGCCAGAAGATCGTCCCCGAGGAACCGGTCGTCGATCACAGCCCCGGCCACATCGCCTTCGACAAATGTCAGCACGTCACGACCGAGCCTGTCGCGTCCGAGATACCGCGGGGATCCATCAAAGGAGGCCCGCTGCAGGTGATCCAGATAGGCCGCGACCGCGTACGACTGGGATTGATGCGGGCGCCGCACGGTATCGCCGACTCGCACCACGCCCTCGGTGACATCACCGGCGGGAAGCTGGATTTCCCGCGCGGAAGAGTCATCGAAATGGCGGCGATCACGAAGCTCAGACACAGCGGACGACCTTAGCAGGGCACACCTCGACGAGCCAGCGACCGCGTCTGCGCGGGAGTCGGCGACAACGTAGGCTCGAATGGTGTCAAAAACGATCGTTCATGAGCCCGACGCCAACCGCTACGTTCTGCGCATCGACGACGAGCTCGTCGCCGTTGCCGACTACGTCATCAATGGCACGTCGATCTCGTTCAATCACACGTACACCAACCCCTCGCTGCGGGGACACGGCTACGCCGGCGAGGTCGTGCAATTCGCGGTCGATGACGTCGAGACGACCACGGCCCTGCGCATCCTGCCGATGTGCTGGTATGTCGGCGAGTGGTTCGACAAGCATCCGGAGCGTGCGGGGCTTCTGACCCGCTAGCCGTAGCTGGTCAGGTACGGCTGGTCGCTACTCGTCCGGCGCGGCAAACCAGGGCGGGTAGACCGCGACCTTCGGAGAATGTGCTGCCCCTGCAAGAAGTTGCCTGACGGCTGCGCGAGCCTTGTCGTGCGCCACTCCGATGAGCGTGATCGACTCGAACGGGATCGACTCGCGTACGAGGAATTCAGCGTGCTCGAGGGCATCAGAGGTCTGATCCGCGCGAAGTCGACGCAGCGAGCGCTCCACGTCGTCGCGGGTTGTGGCGAACCGCGTGAGCACATGGGCGGCGTCGGCATCGGAGACTACGTACGACGCATCCGAATCGGCCACCGTCTTCACCGTGCTCACCAAAAGCACGAAGTCGGCCGCGTCTGCACCCGCGATGTCGCGGCTGAGCTGGCTGTCGGGCTCGCCCGAACGGATGCTCTGCCAGAGGCGCGCGTTCGGCGAGAGAAAGAACGGCACGAAGCCCGCGACGGTCGCGTCGCCCGAGCCCGCGACGGGCGTCGTGCGTCGATCCGCTCGCGTTGCAGGTGATGCGATGTCGACTGTCGGCCGAGCGTGCCAGGCCGGATTCTCATCCGCGAACAGGATGCCCAAATCAAGGATCGCGGGCAGGTTGCGAACGTGCGTCAAATGATAGATGCGCTGTTCACCGACATTGTCGAGTCGTGCCGCGCCCGCGACGGACTTGGTCCTCGCGGGAGCCGAACGGACAGCCGTCGCTGTACGCGCTCGGGTCGCCTGCTTAGTCGCGCCGACCGCGACCTCGGGCGCTGGCTTTGGGTAGCAGCTGGCGCAGAGCCCAGGCTGGAAACCATGGATGCATTCGTCGCTCACGTGCTGCCTTTCACAATGTTGCCAAACCTCTAGGTTACGCGGCATCCGGTCTTCTCGTCGGTGAGGCAATCACTTAGATGACCCCCAACCGGGGGAAATCCCTTATAAACCCCGCGTTTTGGGGCGAGCGGAGCCCATCCGAGCGCGCGTAGCTTCTTAGTCGGGGGAACGTTTGATGTTCCAAATCGAGTACCACTGGGAGGGGCAATGGCAATCAGTAACGCGATCGTGCATCGCATTCCCGCTGGCTGGTACCCGGATCGCTTCGACCGCTCTCGTCGCCGCTGGTGGGATGGCACCGAGTGGACTGACTACTACTCCGCCGTGCCGGCCTCACGTCTTCGACTGGTCGAAAACGAAACAGATGCGATCGATATCGACGAAACCACGACACCCCACACGCTCTCGGGCGCGCTTCACTTCTCCGACCGCCTGCCGGCCTTCATTCTTCTTGGCCTCGTCGTCGCCAACATCATTGTCGTCGTCATCCTGACGAGAATCTGAGTTCGACGTGACCATCGAAGCAATTGCGACCATCCCGCCCGGGTGGTACACCGATCCCGCGGATGCCAGGGCCCAGCGCTGGTGGAATGGCACGCAGTGGACCGAACACGTGTCAGTGCCCACGCCGCCTGCGCCCGTCGAGGAACAGCCGACGCAGCCCATGCAGCCTTTGCAGCCACTCCAGCCGCTCGCCCAGACTGGCCCGATTCAGCAATTTCGTTCGGGCACATATTCGTCTGCATCAGAGCTGGCGCAGTTCTCGTCGAAGTCCGCGGGGAGAAGTCACATCGGCTTCGCCACGGTCATTCTCGGCGCGATTTCGCTCGGCCTCGCGTTGTCTCATCTTGAGTTGCTCGTCGTCACGATCGTCGCCGCGGTCAGCGGGATTGCGGCCGTCGTGTGCGGCATTCTCGCGGTTCGCCGGATCAGGGGTGGCTCAGCAGGCAACGCCATTGCCGCGGTAGCCGGGCTAATGGTCGGACTCGCTGGAACGGGCATCATCGCGTTCGGTCTTTACACCGTGCTCGTGTCGCCAACCATCGCCAGCGCCGACCAGCCGGTAACGACAAGCCACATCAGCAAGCCGACACCGGTATCAGCGGCAACTGCTGCTCATGCCCGCAGCGTGCTGATCAATGATGTGAAGCGCCTCACTCGGTCAATGACGGCCGCAAGGGGACATTCGACGCTGTGGCCCTCGATCCTTAAGGTCGATCCCCGCGAGGGAAGCGTGCTTTCGGCAACGGGCAGGAAGCTCGGCGCGATTCCGGCTGGCGCAGTGGTCGCGTACAGCACGTCCGCGGACGGTACCGGGTACACACTGACAGTGAGCGATCCGAGCACCAACGTGGGTGTGCGCTACAGCAGTGCGACACTCGAATACACCTCGTTCTAGCGACACGGCCGCATACTCAAGGCAGCAGATGGGCGGGAGTCTCCATGGATGCGGATGACGCGGGCCGCTCCCCTGTTCCCGCCGGCTGGTTCGCCGATCCCGCGGGCTCCGACAATCTGCGCTGGTGGGATGGCGCAGCCTGGACCACGCAGCTTCGCTCAGTGCCGCTGGTTCCCGCGTTTGCGCCTGCGCCGGGATACCTCGCGCCGACCGTCACGCATCCAGCTACACAGCAAGAGCCGGTCTACGTGCCGTTCCAGTCGGAACAGAGGCAGGTTCACTCGATGCCGGTCAGGGGCATTTCGTACACGCGAGCCGTGTGGTGGATCGCGACCTACCCCATCTGGGCATCCGTACCCCAGGTCGTAGTGTTGGCGATTCTGTCGTCGTTCGTTGCCAGGCCCGGAATGCAGCTGGTTCTCGCCCTGGTCGCGATCAATTTCGTTGACTGGCTGATCCTGATCCGTCTTGCTTTCGCGGACCACACGGCGCTCATTCGCGGCGGGAATCGGCAGGCGGCGTCACCGTGGTGGACTCTGTTGTCACCACTCGCCTACCTGATCGCGCGAGCCGTCGAGATCAAGAACTGGGATTCGTCCGGCTGGGGCGCACTCATCTGGTTTGTCGTGGCCTCGGTTGTCGCCCCGCTGCTTGCCTTAGTCGCCTTCTTCGGCGCGCTTGGAATCCTGCCGTAGCGCTGCCCGAACGACTAGACGAACCGGATCGCGGCCTGGAGCCGTGTGCGCACCTCGAACAACTCGCCACCGCCGACCGGAGGCGTTCCGGGAAGGCCATCTCGCAGCAATTCGGGCAACCGCGAGTGCTGCACGAGGGCCGCGGGGACACCGCGCAGTCGACCGACCAGGGTGAGGCCGGCATCCGTCGCTTCATCCGGAACCACGATTACCATGGCGTCGAACCTCACTCGGGCCGCGCGGGAGACCTGTCGCGTGCGTCCGGAGAGCGAATGCATCGGATGTTCGCCGCCGAGCACCTCGCCAATCAGTTCGCCCTTTCGCACGCGCACCGGGCCGCCCCAGTCCTCGGACAGTAGCGCGAAAAGGCCGGTCGGCCCGAGCACGATGTGATCGATCTTCTGCTCGGGACCACCCGCAGTCGCCACGTCGTGCCAGACGGTGAACGCGATTCCGAGTTGTGCGAGCTCGCGCGCCGTCGCCTCTTCGGCAAGCGCGTCGGCGAGGATGTGACGGATGTCTCGCGGCGCTGACCGAACAAGAGCGGGATCGTAGGGGTTTTCCACGGTCGTTCCCCGACCAGCCCATTCGCGGATCAAGGTGAGGTAGCGCTCTCGGCGCCAGCCGCCCGGATGCCCATACGCGCGCGCGGTTGGACGCGTGTCCCGGCGCGGCTTCGCAGTCTGGGCCTCGAACGTTTCGTGCACGGGCGCGGTGCTGCGTCCGCCGTCGTACGCGGCGCGGGCGGTCGCCGTGCCGACTTTCTCCCAGGCGAGCTGCACGGCGGTGAACTCGGTCGCGCGTCCGCCAGTGTCCGGGTGGGTCTCGCGCAGCCGTTTGCGATATGCGCGTCGCAACTCACTCTCCGAGGCCGTCGCGCGCACTCCCAGCACCTCGTAGGGCGTCGCGGAGATAGGACTGTCAGGCATCCGCTCGCTTTCAACTCCTACGGCGAGCACGATCGTCGCAAGCCAGAATTCGAGAATACTTGCTTGGAGCCGAACTTCACTGACGGCGAGCACTGACGGCGAGCACTGAGGCGTCTAGCTGTACGGCACTACCCGTGCCGCACTACCTACCCCGTTAAATCCGAAAGGCCCCTTTCGCCCGAGAGCGTCTGGAGCCTTTCTTCTACGGTTCGGTTTAACCCTTGCCGTGAAGAAGACAATACTCCGACTTCGCGACCGCGCAAGGGGTGAAGTATCGCTAGATAGTTGAAGGTTCAGTCAGGGCGTGGTAGCCACCGCTAGAAGACGACTTCACCCTGTCGCGCCGCCACAACACCGACACAGATCAGCCCGACGACGGCGATCGCGATCATGAACGTCGCGAGCAGCGCGAGCATCTGTCGACCCGGCTGGGCATTGAGTCTTGCCACGATCATTGCGGTGTAGAGCGCGATCACCACGCAGATCCCCGTCAGCGCAACGCCCGCGGGCTCGAGCGGCAGCATGGGGATGAGCACTCCGATGGCAATGAGCGACAGCAGCCCGCCCAGCAGCAGCCAGCTTCGGCCGGATGAGGTAGTCAGCGACGGTTGGTCGCGCACGCGCGGCGAAGTACCGATGGGTACTTTTCTGCGGTCGCGAGTCATGACTTCACGCTACGCGCCTGGCGCGCTCCACGGGGGTCAATGCACAGCGGCCAAACAGAAAGCGGGCAAGCACAAAGCCCCTCCGCACCGCGAGTGAACAGCAATGGGAGAGGCTTGCGCTTGTTGCCAGCCGGTGGTGCTACTTGAACGCATCCTTGACGTTCTCGCCAGCCTTCTTCAGGCTCGCTTCCGTCTGGTCCGCCTGGCCGTCCGCCTGAAGGTTTTCGTCACCGGTTGCATTACCGATGCCCTCCTTCACGTGGCCAACCGCATCCTGCGCAGCATTGCGCGCCTTGTCATCCGTTCCCATGTCTCGCCTCCTTGCGTGCGTGCGGTCTGCACACCGCACTGTTGATGCACTCCAGCTAACCCGGGCATGCCTGTGAATTCAGGTGCTTGTGTCGACAGAAGCTGCAGGTGTATTGAACCTGACTTCCGACTAGCGGGCGGCCCGCTCCGCGTTGCGGGCTTTCACGCGCTTCTGTTCCTCGCGGACCCCTGCCTGCACGGCGCGTTCCTGAACCAGCCACTGTGGTGGGTCGGCGAGCAGTTCCTTGATTTCGACGGTTGTCAGCGGCTCGGTCACGCCGGCGCGAGCAAGTCCCGATGCGGAGACACCCAGCTTGCCCGCCACAATCTGTTTTGGATGCGGGCCGTGCAGCCGCAGCTCCACCAGCCATTCCGGAGGCGACTCGAGGAGCGCATTCAGCTGCGCCCGAGTGATCGGCTGCTCCTGGAACCCGGCGGGTGCCGCGGTGAGCAGGATTCCCAGCTTCTGGGCCGCGGTCGCGGGCTTGAGGGACTGCGGCGACTTCTCGGAGCTCATGGTCACAGCGTAGCCTGAGCGTCGTGACCGACTCCCCACCGCAGCCCGGCCTCCGCGTTGCCTTCGTGCCCGGTGTCACGCTTCGCAAGTGGACTCGCGCCTGGGAAGAACGCCACCCCGAAATCCCGCTGGAGGTGACACCGACCGACAATTCGGATGCCGTCGCCGCGCTCCACGGCCGAGCTTCCGACCTGAGCTTTGTGCGGTTACCCATCGACCGCGAAGGACTCAGCGTGATTCGCCTCTACGGTGAAGTCGCGGTCCTCGTTGTGCCGAGGGACTCCGAGCTGGCGGGTCGTGAGTCCCTGTCCCTTGCCGACGTCAGTGGCCTTGATGGCGTGGTCGAGTATCCGCCGAGTGCCCCCATCAAGGATGCGGTCGCCCTCGTCGCGGCCGGAGTCGGCGCCCTCAGGCTCCCCCACTCTCTCGCGCGACTGCACGCCCGCAAAGATGTCGCAGCCGTCCCGATTTCGGATGCTGCCGAGACCGAAATCGCTCTTGCTTGGATCGCCGAGCTCACCACCGCCGACATCGAAGAATTCGTCGGAATCGTGCGTGGTCGAACCGCGGCGAGCTCTCGAAGTGGCGGAGCGGGGGCCAAAGACCCGGCAGTGAAGCCGAAGACCGAGGCTACGAAGCCGAAGGTGGGCGCGCGGAAAGCCCATCGAGTCACCGGCAACCGCGCCCAGGCCCGTAAGCGCAAGGGTCGCGCGGGGCGTTAGACCTATCGTGTTTCACCCGACTTGACGCAAATGGCTGCCTGGCGATGGCGATAACAACCATTTGAGTCAAGTCAGTGAAGGTAGAAGGCCGAAGGTCGGAGCTCGTGCTCAGTGAAAGGCCGGGCTTATCGGCCCACGAACAGCAGTTCGGGAACCAACGCGTCGATCGCGGAACTCCATTCGGCGGCGGTGCGCCGCGATGAGCGATTCGGTCCGGCCTCGGACAGGAAGTCGATCAGGCCACGGATGTCGCTCTCACCCAGTTCGTGCGGTTGACGCGGGTCGAGAACATCCAGCCAGCGATCCCGCGCGGCACGCCACTCCTCGGATGTTCCGGCCGCACCATTCGGGAGATCGGCTGCCCGCAGCAGGCTGCGCAGCCGTGCCGCGAGTGATTTGGAGAGTGCCTGTGCCACTCCTCGAGGGTATTCGACGCGAGCGGGTCTGCGTCAGCCACCGATGGTGCGGTACAGGTCGCGCAGGAGTGCGACCTCGGCAAGATGGTGGATGATCTCGCGGTTGACCCACCAGATGATGCCGAGAAACGGGATGTTCGGGTCGAGACCCCACGGATACTGGCCGAATCCGGGCTGATCGAGCTGTTCGTCCGTGAGAGTGAGGAGGCCAGCGCGCCAGCGGTCCATCCAGTCGGAAAGCTCGACGAGGGCGTTGTGGGCGCTCGACGAAAACTCGACGAGGTCGTTCGGGTCGGCTTTGCGCTCGCCGAAGGTGTACTCCCAGCGTCCGGCCAGTCCGCTGGTGATGTGGCCGAGACGCCAGGCGATGGTGGTGAGTGGCGCGGGTTCCGGTTCGTCGTCGGGCAGGTCGTTGTCGAGTTGCCACTCCCCCGGGCCGAACGGATGTTTGCTCGTTACCGATCCCCGGCGCCGGATCGACCACATGCCCGGCCATGGCTCCCAGCGGTACTCTCGATCGGTCAATCCGGCAAGACGTTCACCGCCGATGTTCCAGGAAGTGTCGAACTGGTCGACTAGTGCTCCGAGTCGGTCGAGTGCGATATCCATGGTTCCAGTCTGCGACACGCCGCACGGATGTCGGCGGCAATTGACACTATCGAATGTATGTTCGAATATGGGGAGATGGCCCCTGCAGCAGCGACCCTCGAAGAGTCCGTCTCTTCCGTCGATGCCGTGCGCGACCTGCAGGCGCGCATCCGGTCCATGCAGGCCACGAAGCTGGATTCCCGGCTCATTCCCACGCATCCGGCGATCGCCGACCTGCTGCCCGGCGGCGGGCTAAAGCAGGGCGCGACCTACTCGGTCGAGCATTCGGCGACGCTGCTCATGGCAGTGCTCGCCGGTCCATCGGCTGCGGGTTCGTGGTGCGGGGTCGTCGGGGTTCCCGAATTCGGCGTGGAAGCGGCATCCTCGTTCGGCATCGATCTCGAGCGCCTGGTGCTCGTCCCTCAGCCGGGCGACCAGTGGCTGGCCGTCACAGCGGCGATTGCCGACGTCATGGGTGTGGTGGTCACCCGGCCGCCCAAGCGAGCCTCAGACGGCAATCTCGCGCGTTTGGCGGCCCGACTGAGGCAGCGCGGTTCCACGCTCATCGTGCTGGGCAACTGGCCGCAGAGCGAGGCGATGCTGACGCTCTCCGAAAGCAGCTGGAGCGGCATTGGCAACGGATTCGGTCACCTCGCGGCTCGCCAGGTCACCGTGACCGTTTCGACTCGGCTGGGCGGGCGTCCCCGCTCGGCACGGTTGTGGCTGCCAGATCCAGAACTGAAGTTCGTGGCAGTCGAGGCGCCGGGTAACGCAGAATCCCAGAGCGAATACCTGCGTGCGGTATGAACTCAGTTCCCACCATCCTGCGGAGCATGGTGCTCTGGGTGCCCGACTGGCCGATCGTCGCCGGGGTGCGCATGGCGAAGCTGCCGGCGGATGCCCCGCTCGCCCTCATCGAGAAGGGTCTCGTTTTCGCCTGCTCGGCTGCCGCTCGCGCCGAGGGCGTCAAGCGCGGGCTCCGGGTGCGTGAAGCGCAGGCACGATGCCCGGAGCTGATCGTGAAGCCGTATGAGCAACAGCTCGACCAGAGGGCGTTCGAGACGATCGTGACCGCCATCGAAGAACTGGTGCCGGGTGTGGCGCTCGTGCGGCCGGGTATTTGCGCGATGAAGGTGCGCGGGCCTGCCCGCTACTACGGCGGGGAGAAGCCGGCGGGGCTCGCCCTCGTTGGATTGCTCGACCAGCTGGGTATTCCCGGGGCACGAATTGGCATCGCCGACGGACCGTTCACGGCCGAGCAGGCCGCACGCACCGCGACGGCGGCAAAGCGGGTGCGCATCGTCCCGGAAGGGGCATCCGCACAGTTCCTCGGGCCGCTTCCCATCCGGCTGATCGAGATCCCCGCGCTCGTCGTGCTGCTCAAGCGGCTCGGAATCCTGACCCTCGCCGACTTCGCGGCGCTGCCCGCAGACGATGTGCTCGGTCGGTTCGGCGAAGAGGGCGCCCACCTGCACGCTCTCGCCGGAGGGCTCGACAGCAGGCCGATCACTCCGCGAGTCCCGCCAGAAGAACTCGATGTCTCCATCGCGTTCGAACCCCCGCTCGACAGGGTCGACCAGGTGACGTTCGGCGTGCGTGCCTCCGCAGACGATTTCATCCAGGCCCTCGTCGGGCATCGGCTCGTGTGCACGAGTCTTCGCGTCGAAATCGACACGGAACTCGGCGACTACTCCGAGCGCAGCTGGTTGCACCCCAGGTCTTTTACCGCTGCGGATGTGGTCGACAGGGTTCGCTGGCAACTGCAGGGCAGCGGTGAGGTCGATACCGGCCTGCGTTCGGCCGTGACCGTCGTGCGAATCGTGCCCGAAGCCGTTGACGCGATCGGCAACCACGAGGTGGGGCTGTTCGGCGCCGGTCCCGACGAGCGAATCCACTCAGGGCTCTCCCGCGTGCAGAGCATGCTCGGTCACGCGGGTGTACTGACCCCGGTCGTGAGCGGCGGGCGAACGCTCGCCGACCGGCAGACCACGGTGCCGTGGGGCGATCGTGCGCTGCTTGTGCGGCAGCCGTCGCAGCCGTGGCCAGGGCAACTCCCCCAGCCAGCGCCGGCAACGGTCTTTCCCACGCCACATCCCGTGCACGTCTTCGGCCCGAAGGGCGAAGCAGTCGAGGTGAGCGAGCGCGGGGTGTTGTCGGCACCGCCCGCGCAGTTCTCGCCCGTGGCATCCGGCCGCAATCTTCGACGAATCACGGCGTGGGCCGGGCCGTGGCCCGTCTCGGAGCGATGGTGGGATGCCGATGCTGCTCGGCGTGCAAATCGGTTCCAGGTCGTGGATGCCGACGGGGTGGCCTGGCTTTTGGTGCTGGAGAGCATCGGTGCGGCCGGTGCCGAGTGGTCCGCAGAAGCGAGATACGACTGATGATCGGTGACCCGGATGGGCTATAGCAACCCGCCGATCTCCTGGTCGGAGTTCGAGCGAGCACTTTCGACGGGCCGACGCCCCGGTGCGCCACCAGTCGGGGCAGATGGCGGAGACAGTCCGGCGTGGTCGAACAAGCGCATGCCGTACGTTCCGCAGCAGATCGAGGATGCCGCTGCCGGAGCCGTCCCCTATGCCGAGCTGCACGCCCACTCCAACTTCAGCTTTCTCGATGGGGCAAGCTCGCCCGAGGCACTGCTCGAGGAGTCGAAGCGCCTCGGCCTGCACGCTCTTGCGCTCACCGATCACGACGGCTTCTACGGAATCGTTCGCCTGGCCGAAGCTGCGGAGAGCCTCGGAGTCAAAACGGTGTTCGGTGCCGAACTCTCCCTCGGACTGACCAAGCCGCAAAACGGTTCGGCCGATCCGGAGGGCAGTCATCTCGTGGTGCTCGCGCGCGGCGAGGAGGGCTATCACCGGCTTGCCGGTGCACTGACGTCTGCCCAGCTCGCCGGTGAAGAGAAGGGTCGTCCGCTCTACAACCTCGGTGAGCTCTCCGAGAGATCTGGCGGTAACTTCACGGTGCTGACGGGATGCCGAAAGGGCCGGGTGCGGCAGGCGCTGGCCACATCGACGAGTCCTTCGACAAGCTCAGGGGGTTTTTCGGGGAGCGTGGCGGCAACGCGCGAGGTCGACCGGCTCGTCGACCTGTTCGGCCACGACAACGTGCTGGTCGAACTCTTCGACCAGGGTGACCCGCTTGCCAGCACCCACAACGACGCCCTGGCCGAGATCGCGGCCCGACGCCGCCTGCCGGTGGTTGCGACGGGAAACGTGCACTACGCAACACCCGACCAGCACCACCTCGCCACGGCGCTGGCCGCGGTGCGCGCCCGCAGGAGTCTCGACGAGCTGGATGGCTGGCTCCCGGCATCCTCGGGGGCGCATTTGCGCAGCGGCGCAGAGATGGCGGCACGTTTCGCCCGCTACCCCGGTGCGGTTGACCTCACCGTGGCGATCGCGGATGCCCACGCCTTCGAACTGCGCAAGGCTCGGCCCGGTCTCCCCAGGCAGGAGGTCCCGGAGGGATATACGCCGATGACCTGGCTGCGCAAGCTCGTCTGGGACGGGGCTGCCGAGCGCTATCCCAATCTCGACGAAGATGGCAGGGCGCGCATCGAACGTGAACTCGGAGTGATCGAGGCCAAAGACTTTCCCGGCTACTTTTTGATCGTCTACGACATCGTGCGGTTTGCCCGGGAGCACGGCATCCTCTGTCAGGGTCGCGGTTCTGCAGCCAATTCCGCGGTCGTCTATCTGCTCAAGGTCACGGCCGTCGACCCGATCCGCTATGACCTGCCCTTCGAACGATTCCTGTCGAGCATGCGCGATGAGGAGCCGGATATCGATGTCGACTTCGATTCGGATCGTCGAGAGGAGGTCATCCAGTACGTCTACGAGAAGTACGGCAGGCACAATGCGGCACAGGTCGCGAACGTGATCAGCTATCGCCCGAAGAACGCGGTACGCGACATGGCCAAGGCGCTCGGTCACAGCCCCGGCCAGCAGGATGCCTGGTCGAAGCAGGTCGAGCACTGGGGTGCGCTGACCGAGAGCCAGGACCATGACATTCCCGATGCGGTCGTCGACCTGGCGCACGAGGTGCTCAAGTTTCCGAGGCACATGGGCATCCACTCCGGCGGAATGGTTCTCACGGATCGCCCGGTCGGCGAAGTATGCCCGATCGAGCATGGACGAATGGATGGCCGCACGGTACTGCAGTGGGACAAAGACGACTGTGCATGGATGGGGCTGGTCAAGTTCGACCTGCTGGGTCTCGGCATGCTCGCCGCCCTTCAGTACACCTTCGACATGGTGCGGGATCATCTCGGCGAGGAATGGGATCTCAACAGCATTCCCAAAGAGGAGGCAGGCGTCTACGACATGTTGTGCCGCGCTGATTCGGTCGGGGTGTTCCAGGTGGAGTCCCGCGCGCAGATGGGACTGCTCCCCCGGCTCCAGCCGCGCCGGTTGTACGACCTTGTGGTCGAGATCGCGATGGTGCGACCCGGACCGATCCAGGGTGGCGCCGTACATCCGTTCGTTCGGCGCAAACTCGGCCAGGAACCGGTGACCTACCTTCATCCGAAGCTCGAGGAGCCGCTGAAGCGCACGCTCGGCATACCGATTTTCCAGGAGCAGCTCATGCAGGTGGCCGTCGCTGTCGGGGGTTGCAGCGCCGAGGACGCCGACCTGTTGCGTCGCGCCATGGGATCGAAACGCGGGATCGAACGCATCGAGTCCCTGCGCGAGAAGCTCTACGCGGGAATGAAGAGCAACGGCATCGAAGGCGAGATCGCCGATGAGATCTACGGCAAGATCCAGGCTTTTGCCAACTTCGGTTTCGCCGAGAGCCACAGCCAGAGTTTCGCGCTGCTCGTCTATGCGAGTGCATGGATGCGCCTGCACTATCCCGGTGCCTTCCTTGCCGCGCTGCTGCGTGCCCAGCCCATGGGGTTTTATTCGCCGCAGACTCTCGTCGCGGATGCCCGGCGGCATGGGGTGCAGGTGTTGCGCCCCGACATCCAGCTGTCGGGAGTCGGTGCCGGACTTGAACCGAGTGCGGATCGAGTTGGTAGCGCGGATCGAGCCTGTCGAGATCTCCCCGCCCCGGATTCCTGCCTCGACCCCAATCAGCCCGCCGTACCCGAGTTCGATCGCAGCATTCCGTTCGACTCCGATGACCATCGCCGCGATGGCCACTTCGTGGTGAGGCTCGGTCTCGACGAGGTTGGCGGAATCAGCACGGCGATGGCAACCAGGATCGTCGAGGAACGTGAGCGCGCGGGTGCCTTCTCCGACATGAACGACCTGGTGCGGCGCGTCGGTCTCACCACCCCGCAACTCGAGCTGCTCGCCGCGGCCGGAGCCTTCGACTGCTTCGGCCTTACTCGCCGGGAAGCGATGTGGAATGCCGGCAACGCGGCCCAGGATCGCGCGGAGTTTCTCGCCGGAACGGTGGTCGCCGTACAGCCGCCGCTGTTCTCGATGCCATCAGAGGTCGACGAACTCATCTCGGATCTCTGGGCAACGGGCATGTCGACAGACAATCATCCAGTTCGCCACCTGCGTGAGCAGCTCGATTCGCGCGGTGTGCTTTCTGCGGCGGCGCTCCGGCAGGCCGAGTCCGGGCGACGCGTCGAGGTGGGCGGTATCGTCACCCACCGGCAGAGACCCGCGACAGCCAGCGGCATCACTTTCGTGAACCTCGAAGACGAGACCGGGCTGGTCAACGTCATCTGCGGGGTCGGTGTCTGGAATCGCTACAGGCGAGTGACTCGGGATGCGACGGCGATGATCGTGCGCGGCATCCTCGAGCGGTCACCCGAAGGCGTTACCAATCTGCTTGCAGACAAATTCGAGGTACTGAGCATGACGCCGCAGACCAAATCGCGCGACTTCCGCTAGGCACGCTCCGCCTGCGCGAGCAGAACGCAGGTGCTCAACCCGTCGATGGCCGCCGTCAGGTCGTCAAGGCTCGGGAAGCTGGGTGCGATCCGAATGGTCGAATCGTGCGGATCGTCGCCGTAGGGATACGGCGCGCCCGCACCGGTGACCGCGATGCCCGCTTCCTTTGCCAGCGCGATGGCACGCGTGGCGCACCCTTCGCCCGCCTCGAGAGTAATGAAATAGCCACCCTTCGGTACTGACCACTCTGCGACTCCGGACAGTCGGCGCGCGAGAATCTCCAGCACCGCGTCGAATTTGGGAGCGAGCAGCGCCCGCTGATTGCGCATGTGCGCCCGCACACCGTCCGCGCTCTTCAGGAACCGAACGTGACGCAACTGGTTGATCTTGTCGGGGCCGATCGACCGTACGGATGCGCGCAGCTTCACCCACGCGATGTTGGCGGGGGAAGCGCCAACGAACCCGACGCCACCACCCGCGAGGGTGATCTTCGACGTGGACGCGAACACGAAGGGGCGGTCGGGGTTGCCGGCGGCGGCCGCGAGACCGAGCACGTCGATCACGGGCGCTTCGTCGTCGGTGAGGTGGTGAACGGCATAGGCGTTGTCCCAGAACAGGCGGAAGTCGTCTGCTGCCGGCATCGACACGAGCGCCCGCACCTCGTCTTCGGTGTAGCTGTAGCCGGTGGGGTTCGAGTAGGTCGGCACGTTCCACATGCCGCGGATACCGGGGTCATTGGCGAGATGCGCTGCGATGGCCTCAAGATCGAGAGCACCGTTCACGGGTGGAACGGGGATCATCCGGATGCCGAGTGCCTCGCAGATCGAGAAATGGCGGTCGTATCCCGGTACCGGGCACAGGAACGCGAGGCCCGCGACATCCCGCCACGGTCCGGAACCGCCCGGAACCCCGTGCAGCAGAGCGTTCACGATCGTGTCGTGCATGATCGGGAGGCTCGTGGTGTCAAGGGCGAGCAGCTGTTCGACCGGAATGCCCAGAAGCTCGCCGAAGATCGACCGTAGCTCGACGAGCCCGTCCGCGCCTCCATAATTGCGAAGGTCGGTGTCGCTTGCATCGCGGAAATCCGTCGCACCGGGCAACGCAAGCAGCGCGGATGAGAGGTCGAGCTGGCTCGGCGACGGCTTGCCACGGGTCAGGTCAAGCGAGAGCTGTCGGTCGCGGAGTTCGTCGTGAGCTTTCCTGAGGTCGTCGATCGTAGTCACGCCTTAACGCTACTGCCCGGCGTGCATTCGCTTGCGCAGGTAATCGATGCGTGCCTGAAGCTGCGTTACCGTCGCCTGGGCAACCGCAGGGCCACCGCACACTCGCCGCAGTTCGGCATGGATGAGGCCGTGCGGCTCGTTGCCGAGCTTCGCGCGCATGCCTACGAGGCTGTTGAGCAGCGAACGCTGCTCTTTCAGGGTGCGGTACATCGGTTTGTTCTCGGGCTGGGCTTCGGCCGGCCTGCCGGAAGCTCGCCTGGACTGGCGAGCCTGCCGCTGCTTCAGCAGATCTCGAACCTGGTCGGGCTCGAGGATGCCGGGGATGCCCAGGAAGTCAAGCTCTTCATCGCTGCCGGTCTCGGCCGCAAAACCGAACTCCGAGCCCTCATACAAAACCCGATCAAAGTTTGCATCGGACTCGAGCGCCTGCCAGGTGAATTCGTCCTGCAGCGCCTCGGATGCCTTCTCGGACCGGTTGGCTTCATCGAGCAGTTCATCATCGAGTGTGTCGTCGTCGGGACGCTCCCGGTCGAGCGCATGGTCGCGCTCGAGTTCGAGCAGCGCGGCGAGCGACATCAGCGATGGCACGCTGGGGACGAAGATCGATGCGGTCTCTCCACGTCTGCGTGCGCGCACGAACCTGCCGATGGCTTGTGCAAAGTAGAGCGGGGTCGCGGCCGATGTCGCGTACACGCCGACAGCGAGCCGCGGCACGTCGACGCCCTCTGACACCATTCGCACCGCGACCATCCACCTGCTGTCACTCGTCGAGAACTTCTCGATGCGGTCGCTGGCTTCCTTCTCGTCGGAGAGCACGATCGTCGGGGCCTCGCCGGTGAGCTCGTGCAGCACTTTCGCGTAGGCGCGCGCGGCAAAGTGGTCGGTGGCGATGACGAGCCCGCCGGCATCCGGGATCGAGTGCCGAACCTCGGTCAGCCTGCGATCAGCTGCGCGCAGGACCGCGGGAATCCATTCGCCCTCCGGCGCGAGGGCCGTACGCCAGGCCTGTGCGGTGACGTCTTTCGTGTCGTCCTCGCCGAGTCGCGCCTCGAACTCTTCACCCATCTTCGTGCGCCAGCGCATCTTGCCCGCATAGGCGAGAAACAGCACTGGGCGAACGACGCCGTCGGCAAGGGCGCGACCGTACCCGTAGTTGTAGTCGGTCTGGGACAACCGGATGCCGTGCTCGTCGCGAAGGTACGTGACAAACGGGATGGCGGCGGTGTCGGACCGGAAGGGTGTGCCGGTGAGCGAAAGCCGCCGCGTCGCGGGCTCAAACGCCTCGCGGATCGCGTCTCCCCAGCTGAGAGCATCGCCACCGTGGTGAACCTCATCGAGAATGACCAGAGTTCGGCCCGATTCGGTCAGCTGGCGGTGCAGGGCGGCGCGCGTCGCGACCTGCGCGTAGGTGACCACGACGCCGTTGAACCGTCGACCGCCGAAGCCGTGGCTGTTCTTGAACTCGGGATTGAGCCGGATGCCCGCGCGGTGCGCGGCGTCTGCCCACTGACGCTTGAGGTGCTCCGTTGGTGCGACGACTGTAATGCGATCGACCACGCGCCGAGCCAGCAACTCGGCTGCCAGCCGCAGAGCGAAGGTGGTCTTGCCAGCACCCGGAGTCGCGGCCGCGAGGAAGTCGCGAGGCTCCGTCTCGAAGTAGCGATCCAGCGCTTCGGCCTGCCAGGCGCGAAGCTTGTCTGCTGTTCCGCGCGCGGCACGCTCGGGGTACGACGGCGAAAGATGCTCGGCGGCAAAGGTGCCGACCGGGCGTTCTTCAGAAGGAGTCGTCACTTGATGAAACTTTACCGGGTGGGTCTGACGTGCCCGTTCGACTGTGGACAACCGGCAGCTACATGATCGTGCGGAGGAGAAGCACGATGGCCACGGCGGTTGCGCTGAGAATCGCCGCAATGAGTGCAATTGCCCGTACCCGCAAGCTCATTTCTTACCCCCTGGCCCACACTCTATTGGCTGGATGGCTCCGATGGCGGCTTCTTCACCAGCGCGGCAGGTCGCACGAGGCCGCGACCGAAACGCTCGGCGACGGCGTCCATGGCCTGTTCCGCCTCTCGCCAACCCTCGTTTTCTTCCCAAAGGCCGAGTGCGGCGTCTGCGGAGGGCACCAGTTGTTCCATGCGCACCCCCACCAGCCGGATGCGCGATTCGGGCTTGTCGACGGCCCGATAGATCTCGGCGACCTCCTCGTAGATGCGGCGCCCGAGATCGGTGTGCTCGGTCAGCGTGCGGGAACGGGTGATCGTGGTGAAATCACCGAAGCGCAGCTTCAGCACGACCGTTCGGCCGACCAGGTCTGCGCGCCGAAGTCGCACCGCCACCTGGTCGCTCATTCGCAACAGCTCGCGCCGGATGGTCGCGGGATCGGTGACGTCGTGTTCGAACGTCACCTCGTGTCCAACGCTCTTCTCCTCGCGTGACGTCGTCACTGATCGTGCGTCCCTCGCCCAGGCGAGTGCGAACAGTTTTTCGCCCGCGGCCTCGCCGAGCATCTTCGTGAGGGTCGGCAGCGGCGTGTTTGCGACGTCGCCAACCGTTCGAAGACCTAGTCGAGTGAGGGATTCGGCGGTCTTCGCACCCACACCCCACAACGCGGAGATCGGCAGCGGATGAAGGAAGTCGAGCGTGTCGGCAAGCGGAACGACGAGAAGACCGTCGGGCTTGGCCAGCCCGGACGCGAGCTTCGCGATGAACTTGGTCGCCGCGACCCCGATCGAACAGTTCAGCCCGGTTTCCGCGAGAACCCGCCGACGAAGTGCTGTGCCGATCTCCCACGGTGTGCCGAGCAGCCGTCTCGACCCCGTGACGTCCAGGAAGGCCTCATCGATGCTGAGGGGCTCGACGAGCGGCGTCACGTCGTTGCAGATGGCCATCACCGCGCGGGAGAAGTGCTGATATCGCTCGAAGTGCGGCTCGAGCACGATCGCATTCGGGCATCGCCGTAGTGCGATCGACATCGGCATGGCCGAGTTGACGCCATATTTACGAGCCTCGTAGGTTGCCGCGGTCACGACCGATCGCGCTCCGCGACCGCCGACGATAACAGGCAGGCCGCGCAGGTCGGGTCGCTCGAGAAGTTCGACGGACGCGAAGAACGCATCCATATCGAGGTGCATGATGTTCGCGGCATCATCGATGACGGGCTCAGCGGAAACCTGTCGCCCACGCCCATCCTGCTTGCTCACAGAGCAAGTCTCGCAGCAACCGCCGACCATCCCCCCGGCTGGCCGAGTGGCAGGATGGAATCATGGCTCAGCAACATCCGTGGACTCGTTATGTCGCGATTGGCGACTCGTTTACTGAGGGAATCGGCGATCCGGAATCTCGCAGCCCCGGCGGTTTTCGTGGCTGGGCAGATCGGGTCGCCGAAGTTCTGAGCGCGAAGACCGGCGATTTTGCCTACGCGAACCTCGCCATTCGCGGACGCCTGATGGACCAGATCTTCGACGAACAGATCGAGCCGGCGCTCGCGCTTCATCCCGACCTCGTCTCGATCTCGGCGGGCGGCAACAACATCATCCGTCCGGGCAGCGATCCGGATCTCATCTCGGCCCGCCTCGAGGAGGCAGTGTCGCGGCTGCGTGCGGATGGTGCGACTGTTGTCGTCTTTACAGGCCCCGACATCGGCATGACCCCGGTGCTCGGTCGCTCGCGCGGCAAGGTCGCGATCTTCAATGAGAACATCCACGCTCTGGCCCTTCGCCATGACGCGGTCGTCGCAGACATGTGGGCGCTTCGCGAACTGCAGGATACCCGGATGTGGGCTCCCGACCGCCTGCACTTCTCCCCCATCGGACACAACACGATCGCCCGAATGGTGCTGAATTCGCTGGGCGTCGACAACGACCTCGAACCCTATGAGCCCGAGCCGATGCCCCCGGTGTCATGGCGCCAGGCACGATCGGAGGACCTCGGCTGGGCGCGCGAGCACCTCGTGCCGTGGGTTATCCGGCGCATCCGTCACCAGTCGTCCGGCGATCACGTCACGCCGAAGCGCCCGGACTTCACGCCCTAGCCGGGCTGGGCCCGCAGGTCGTGGAGCGGGTTACCGCCCCGCCGAAGCCGCTGTCGGGCAGTAGAACGTCGGCCGCGCGGCCAGCCCGACCTTGTGCAGATAGCGGGTCACAATGCCGTAGGCCTCGCCGAGTCCGGTCTGCGTGTACAGGATTCCGCGATCCTCGCAGTATTCGCGCACGATCTCGCTGGCGCGTCGAAGGTGCGGTCGCGCCATACTCGGGAACAGGTGGTGCTCGATCTGGTAGTTAAGGCCACCCATGTAGACGTTCATGAACGCCCCGCCGCGGATGTTGCGGCTGGTGAGAACCTGGCGGCCGAGGAAGTCGACCTTGGCGTCGCGGGCGAGGATCGGCATTCCCGTGTGATTCGGTGCGAACGACGCACCCATGTACACGCCGAAGACGGCGAGCTGAACTCCGAGAAACGCGAAAGCGAGACCGGGCGGCAGCAGTGTGAACAAGACTGCGAGGTACCCGAGGTTACGGATGGCGAGCAGCACGATCTCGAGTGCCCGCTTGTCGACCTTGCCCGGGCGGAAAACGGTCTTGAACGCGTGGATGTGGAGGTTGAGACCCTCGAGGGTCAGCGCGGGGAAGAACAGCCAGCCCTGGCGCTGCACCAGTTTGCCGTAGATGCCCTTGATGCCCACGGCGTCTTCCTCACGGAAGATGATGTAGTCGGGTTCGATGTCGGGGTCTTTGTCAACCGTGTTCGGGTTTGCGTGATGGCGCGAGTGCTTGGACATCCACCAGGAGTAGCTGATCCCCACGATCAGGTCGGCGATGAATCGACCGGTGTGGTCGTTTGCCTTGCCCGAATTGAAGATCTGGCGGTGGGACGCCTCGTGAGCGAGGAACGCGTACTGGGTCAGCAGAATTCCGAGTACGCCGGCGATGAGCAGCTGGTACCACGTGTCATGCAACATCGCGAAGCCCACCCACGCGGCGCCCATGGCTGCGCTGATGGACAGAAACGTCACGATGTAGAACCCGCGCCGACGGCGCAGAAGGCCAGCGTCACGAACCGTGCTGAGGAGGGCCGAAAACTCGGACGTCGGGTTTGCCAGTCCGCGGGGTCCGGTGCGGACGATGCGAATTGACGGTGCGGCGGAGCCGGGACTGGTCACATTACCCCTGAGATCAGGTTGACTTCCCAGTCCTTGAAATGAGCGGATGCTCGATAGATGTCCACAGCCTATGTGGGTTTCGCCGCGAATCCGTTCTTTGTCAGAGCTTTCCCGGGTGAGTGAGTCGCCACCACATTCCCGGATCGGCGACGGAGCTCGACAGCGCGAGCGGGACAGTGATGGTCTGCCCGGCGACGGTGAAGATGGCGGAGCCGACGACCGTTCCCTTAGCTGCCAGAACGATGGAATCCGTATGCACGCTGGCCCGCACCGGGGTACCCGCCCACACCACCACGGAGGCATCCCGGGTCGCCACCGCGGTCGTCTTTGCGCCCCACCTGGTCGAATATGAGCCGAATCTCTGGCCGATCGTTGACAGAGTTACTGACGAGAATCCCTTTCGCACGCTTGCGACCAGCCGACGGATCTGTTTGTCGATCGCCGGATGATTCGGGCCGTCCAGAATTACGCCGACGAGGGTGATCTTCTGGTCGCCAACGGTGAACGAACTCGCGAAAAGCAGTGAAGCGCCCGCCGAATCCAGTGTCCCGGTCTTGATCCCGTTGATGCCCTCGATTCCCAGCAGCTGGTTCGTGTTTTCTATCAATCCGACCACGGGCAGCCGGGTGTGGCGAATCGCGATGATCCTGGACACGAGCGGGTTCGCGAGAGCAATCTTCCCCAACGCGATGAGATCGCTCGGTGTGCTTCGGTTCGCCGAATTGAGCCCGGTCGAGTCGGTGAGCGTCGTCGACTTCATACCGTGCTGAACGAGCCAGGCTTTGGCTGCGGGAAGAAAATTCTTCTCGGAGCCGAATGCCCAGTCGGCGAGGGCCCGCGCGTAGTTGTTCGCAGATGCAACGAGCGCAACGGTGAGCACGTCGCGCTCCGACATCGTCCCACCGACCCGGATCGGATAGACGTCGCCGTTGCGGGCGAGGTACGCCTTGCGAATCGCTTCATCTGCTGCGGTGAACGGGATGGACGGGCCTGCCTTGCCGACAGCCAGCGGTTTCTTCTCAAGCACGACGAGCGTGGTGATGATCTTCGTGATCGAAGCGATCGGCAGCGGGTTCGTGCTTCCGCCCTCGGTCAGCACCTCGGGGAACCCGATCGCACTGATAGCGCTGGCGCCGTACGTGGGCATTGACAGCACCGGAGCGACGGTCGCCGGAAACGCGACCGCGGGACCGCTGGCGGCAATGGCGGGGATGGGCGCAAGAAGCGTCACCGGAAGGTAGATCGCGACCGCGAGAACAAAGGTGAGGATGCCCAGAACCGTCACTCGTCGGCGCGCGTATACCTGCTTTCGGGTTTTGGGCACCTAGGAATACTAAACAGATCGGGCGCTGCGGTCCTGTCAAAACCATGACTTCGGCGAACGATCCCTAGGCTGTGCCCATGGATACTGCGCCGTTCGAGCATGCGGCAATGGATCGATATCCGACAATTTCGACCTGGCAGGCCGATGCTCCAACCCTTGTCGCAACCATGCTGTCGCGCTGGCACCTGGAGCCCCGCGGAGCTTTCATCGGTGGTGTGGCCGCCTCTGTTCTTGAGGTCAAGACGCGGGACGGTTTCCCCGCGATCCTGAAGGTCGGCTACCCGCACCCCGAGGCCATCTGGGAGGCCGTGGGGCTGACGGCCTTTCCGCCGGGCACGGCTCCGGAGGTACTCGACCAGGACGCGTGGACCTGGTCGATGCTGTTGGAGCCGATTGTGCCGGGCACTCCGCTGTCGAAGACAACTCTCGACTCACGAGAGGCCATGAACTCCGCAGGCGCGCTGTTGGCCAAACTCTCCACGGGCGTCGTCCCGAATGGACTACCCACACTCGCAGACGCGATGACGGCCTATGCGACCGACGCGATGCTTCGCCTTGACAGCCAATCGGCTGCCCTCGACTCGTTTGGCGTTCGGGCGCTGGTGGTCGACGCGGTCGAGACGCTCATGGTTCTTGCCGCATCTGCCTCGGAGCATCGACTGCTCCACGGTGACTTCAATCCGGGCAACATCCTGCTCGGTCCGGACGGGCGCTGGTTGGCCGTCGATCCGAAGCCACTCGTCGGCGATCCGGCGTTCGACCTGTGGCCGCTCGTGAGCCAGGTGGGCAGCCCCTTCGAGGCCGCGCATCCGGCGAGCGTCCTGGCAGAGCATCTCGAGCTTGCCGCCGCGGCCGCTGGAGTGGACCGGGATCGCGCGGCGAGCTGGGCGTACGCTCGCGCTGGGCTCAATGTGAGCTGGTATCTCGCCGACGGACTTCCCGCTCAGGCCGCGACCGAAGCTGCTGAGTTCGTGGCCTGGGCTACCGTCGCCGGGCGGTAAGCGCGTAGAGCGCTACGGCGCTCGCCGACGCCACGTTGAGCGAGTCGACGCCGTGCAGCATCGGGATCGTCACGACGCTGTCGGCTTCGCGCAGCGCAGCGCGGCTCAGGCCATCACCCTCTGTGCCGAGCACTAGCGCGACCTTGGTGGGCGCGGATGCGGCGAAAGCGTCGAGCGTGATCGCATCCTGAGCAAGCGCAAGCGCGGCCAGGTGGAATCCGAGATCGTGAAGGACGGTGGCGCCCTCCGGCCAGTCCGGGAGCCTCGTCCATGGCACCTGCAGGACCGTCCCCATACTGACCCGCACGCTGCGACGGTAGAGCGGATCGGCGCATCGCGGGGTGATCAGCACCGCGTCGGCGCCGAGACCGGCTACAGAGCGGAAGATGGCCCCGACGTTGGTGTGGTCGACGATGTCTTCGAGCACAACGATGCGTGTGGCACCCGCGACGATGTCGGCGACGGACGCGAGCGGCGGTCTCTCCATTGACGCAAGAGCACCGCGATGCATGTTGAAACCGGTGAGGCTCTGCAGCAGTTCGTTGTCGCCCACGTAGATCAAACCGTCGTAAGGGGCAAGAAGCGGCTCGACCTCGGGCAGCCACTTCTCGAGCGTCAGCACCGAACGCGGGCGGTGACCCGCGGCGAGGGCACGTTCGATCACTTTGCCGGACTCGGCGATGTAGAGTCCGCCCGCCGGTTCGGAGACTCGCCGCAGCGCGACGTCCGTCAGGTCGCGATAGTCGCGCAGATCGGGCGAATCAAGCGAAGAAATCGGAACTACCTGCACGCGCTTTGCTCCCAAGGGTTGCGCCGGGAGCGGACACTGCCAGCATTCCGAAACATATCCGAAAACTTTGTTGTTTAGTCTGGCGTACAGGTCGCAGAAAAAGAGGAGGCACGATGTCGCAGCCCCTTGTGGACACCGCGCCCACGCTCGAGGCGGAAACGTCGGCGCTCGTGGATGCTGCGGTCGACATTCTGCGCGGTCGAAAGGTCGCTGTTCTGACCGGGGCGGGTGTGAGCACCGACTCGGGAATTCCCGACTATCGAGGCGAGGGCGCGCCGGTGCGCACCCCTATGACCTTCCAGCAATTTCTTGACGACCTCGATTACCGCAAGCGTTACTGGGCCGGCAGCCAGCTCGGTTGGCGGCGATTCGACACTGCTATCCCCAACGAAGGCCATCGCGCGCTCGCCGAACTCGAGCTTGCCGGGCACGTCAACGGTGTCATCACCCAGAACGTCGACGGCCTGCACTTGCGCGCCGGATCGCAGCGCGTCGTCGATCTCCACGGAACCATGGATCGCGTGCGCTGTCTTCGTTGCGGCCAGCTCTATGCCCGCTCGGCGATCGCGAAGCGCATCGTCGACCTGAACCCCTGGATCGCGGAGGCGTCCGCGACACAGCTCGGCCCCGATGGCGACGTGGAAATCGCGTCCGTCGACGAGTTCGTGATCCCCGAATGCGCCAACTGCAGCGGCGTGCTGAAGCCCGATATCGTGTTTTTCGGCGAATTCATCCCGCGCGAGAAGTTCATCGAGGCAAGCGCGCTTGTTCAGAAGTCTGACGCTCTGATCATTGCCGGGTCATCTCTCGTGGTGAACTCCGGCATCCGCCTGCTCGACCACGCGACCCGGCGCCACTTGCCGGTGGTCATTATTAACCGAGGCATTACCAAAGGCGATCCCCGCGCGACCCTGAAGATCGATGCGGGAACCACCGAGACACTCGCCGCGCTGCGCAACAGACTCCTTTCCTGAGCTCTTCATCCCCGAGTACCGGGGCCGTACGTGCGACGCCTCTAGGATGAGGCAATGACCTCGCTCTACCTCGTTCGCCATGGAGAAACCGACTGGAATGCACAGCGGAGAATCCAGGGCAGCACCGACATTCCCCTGAACGAAATGGGCTGGCTGCAGGCCGAGACCACGGGGCGACTGCTTGCCCGCCGCGAATGGGACGGGGTGTTCACGAGCCCACTGTCACGCGCGTACGACACCGCCAGCGTGATTGCGCGTGAGATCGGGATGCCGGCGCCCAAGGTCGTCGACGGAATCGTCGAGCGCAACTACGGCGCGGCCGAAGGCCTCGACTGGAACGAGATCGAGGCCCAGTTCCCCGGAGACGCGCCCGTTCCTGGTCGCGAAACCCATGCGGAAGTCGCCGCGCGCGCTATTCCCGCGCTGATCTCCCTGGCGAAGGCCAACCCGTCGACGTCCCTCGTTGTCGTCAGCCACGGAGGGGTCATCCGATCGGTACTGAACGCCGTGGCGCCGAGCGACTCGCACGGGCCGATCACCAATGGCTCCGTGCACAGCTTCGAATACGTCGACGGAGCCCTCGAGCTGATCGAGTTCAACGATCCGATCGACGAACTCTCACTCGAATACGGCACGGAAGATCTCGACGAGCAGAACGCAGTCGAGAGTCGCGACGCCCTGCACGCCTAAGCTCGCTTCTCCCCGCTTGGGGACGTGCGCGGAGGCCCGCATCGGTCTAGCGTTGCTGAGAGACGGCATCGTCCCAGACTGACGATGCAGTGCGACGGGGGTCCAGGCTTGATACGTCAATGGGTGAGGCGGTGCGTCGGTCTGGCCTCGAGGAGGCTCGTACCGCTCGGACAGGACTTGTCGAACGGTCCGCGTCCTCCCGCTCGAACCGTTGTGCATGCGTCGGGCGAGACTCCACAGCGCATCCTGTTGCTCGGCGGCGGGCCAGCTGTCGGATACGGCGTCGGCACCCACGACCTCGCTCTCGGCGGCCAGCTCACGAGAGCTATTGCCGCGGCAACAGGGCGCGGGGCTGACACCGAAGTGTTTGCGCGGGCCAATCTCTCCGCGGCCGGAACTCTGCCGCTCGTCACATCCATCTCCCCCGAGCGGTTCGACGCCGTCGTTCTCACGATCGGGCTGCAGGACGCGCTCGCGTTCGCCAGTACGGACCAATGGCTGAGCGAGATGCAGTCCGTTCTGACCGCCATCCTGTCGCGCGCGAAGTCGCGAACCGTGATCTTTCTGGTCGCTGTTCCTCCCGTCTCCCACCTGGTCGCGTTGCCCCGCATCTCCGCAACTCTGCTGGATCGGTCTGCCGCCCGCCTGAACCGCGCGCTCGTCAGTCTCAGTGCGAGCAACGACGCGGTCTTCTTCGTTCCATTCACGGCGCCCTCCGCACAGGATGGCCTTCATCACCATGGACAGTCGACTTACCGCCTCTGGGCCCAGGAGCTCGCGAAGACCATTGGACCCGTCATGCTCGGCCGCATCGGTCGCGGTCGCCCTGCGCTCGACGAGCATGCGCGACAGAGCGCGCTCGATCGGCTGAACATCCTCGACACCGAGCCGGAGGACCGCTTCGACCGGATTACCACGCTGGCCCAGCGCTACTTCGGAGCCGCGGCGGCCGCGATCACGCTCGTCGATCGTGACAGGCAGTGGTTCAAGTCAAGTCGCGGAATTGCCGTCACCGAAACCTCTCGGAGCGTGGCAATGTGCGATTACACGATTCGCGGCAGCCAGAGCTTCGTGGTGAGCGACCTCCTCGAGGATCCCCGATTCGCTAACGCGTACAAGGTGAACTCGGGGCAGAACTTTCGCGCCTACGCCGGATTTCCGCTGGAGAGCCCCGAAGGACACAGGATCGGTGCGCTGTGCGTGTTCGATACGAAACCGCGCATCTTCACGGCAGAGGACATCGTCTTTCTCCGCGAATTGGCTTATCTCGCTCAGGAGCAGCTGTGGCTTGGTGCCCCAGCGCCAGGTGAGCTTGTCCGCGGCGAGGTCACTCAGAGACCGACGGTGCGAGCCTCATAGACGGCCGTGATGGCGCCAAGGAGAGCCTCAGCGGACCGATTCCAGCTGAAGTCCGCCGCACGGGTGCGTGCGCGGGCTGATCGGCGATCCCACTCGGCGCGATCATCCAGCTCGTGAACGGCTGCCGCGACCGACTCGGGCGACGTCGGGTCGAAGAAAATGGCCGCGTCGGCGCCGATTTCTCGAAAGATGTCGATATCGCTTACGACGATCGGTGTTCCCCCCGCCATCGCTTCGATGAGCGGAAGCCCGAATCCTTCATTGAGGGATGCCGACACGAGTGCGGTCGCGGTCGACAGGATCTCTGCATACTCTTCGTCACTCACGCCCTGATGGAACCGGAGTGATCCCGTGGGCGCCAAAGCGGACAGCGTCTCGACGGTCTCTTTCGATGCCCGGCTCAGCAGGTGAAGGGTGTAGCCCGGAAGGAGGTGCATCGATCGCGCAAGCAGCTCGACGTTCTTGTAGGGCATGAACGACCCCATGTATACGAGGGCGTGGCCGGGCGCGGCGTCCCTGCCGACGAAGTCGGAATCGACGGCGTTCGACACGATGGTGATCGGATGTCTCGTCAGCCTGTGCCGCAGCATGAGATCCCGCGTCGTCGCCGAAACCGTTGCGTGCGCATCCGCACGTTTGAGTAACGCTCGCTGCGGCGCCCAGGACAGGTGATACAGGCGCCAGAGGATCCGGATGTGCCAGGCCAGGTCTCGTGGCGGCGTGCGGTTCTCGTAGTAGATCAGGTCGTGCACCGTCGTGACAAGACCGAAGCGGCGTCCAAACGGGCCCATCGTCTGCATGGGTGTGAAGACAACGTCTGGTGAGTATTTGTTAAACCGCCGCGACACGAACGGCTCTGTGACCGCGGTCGGCGACGGCCCGAGCACCCACGGAAGGTCGGGGAGCATCTCGAGCTGGCGTTCATCCGACACGATCATCGTCACCGGGTGCAGCTTGCCGAAAGCGCCGACGAGTCCGGCCGTGTAGCGACTGATTCCGTCATGCCGATCGAGGCGGGTGTAACGGCAATCGAAGAGGACCTTCACCGCGACGTTGCGCTCAGTCGACCGACCCCGAGGAAGTCGATGATGTACCCGGCGGCCTGCCGCGGGGTCTCGTAGTGGATGAGGTGCCCCACCCCTGGGATCACGTGCAGAGTCGAATCCGAAAGCAGCGAAGCGAGTTTCTGCTCGTCAGCCACGCTGGTGATCGGATCGTCGCTCGCTGCGATCAACAGGGTCGGAACGTGGATGTCCGGAGCGAACTGGATGACGTTGTTGCTCGTCGATGCCCTGAAGGCGTCGAGTACCGTATCGCGATCGGAGAACCGGCTGAAGTAGGTGAGGTGCTGGTCGTGGATCCAACGACGCAAACCCTTGTCCCGAGTCTTCGCCATGGTCTCGGTCATGAAACGAACGACCAGCCTGCTGCCCAGCAGGCGAAGTCCGAGTTTCTCCGGCAGCCAGGTTGCGGCCCGGTAGTAGAAGACCGCGAGTGCGGTGAGAATTGCCTTCGGTCCCGCCAAAGCGGGCGCGGCAATCGGATTGACAAGGATCAGGCGCGGAGTCGCAAGCCCTCCGGCGACAGCGGCCGCAGCGACGATCGACCCGAACGAGTGGCCGAGTATGACGGGCCGCTCCGCAAGCTCAAGCGAGTCGACGAACGCAGCCAGCCAGGCCGCGTATCCGTGGATGTCATGTGAGCCCTTTGCCATCGGCGTCGAGTCGCCGAAACCCGGCAGATCGGGACTCACGATACGGATGCCCTCGAGCTGTGCGACCACCGGCTCAAGGCCGTGGTGCTCGCCTCTGAATCCGTGGACCACGACGATCGTGGTCGGCGCATCCAGCGGACCGTAGTCCCAGTAACCGGTGTCGCTTCCGAGCACAGAGACTCGCGCATCGCGCACGGGCGTCGCTGCGATTTGCGCGGCATAGGGATTCGTCACAGGCATCTCGAGCAATTCTACGAGTGCCCATGCACTACAAGCGCTTACAGCCCTGCACCTAGACTCGAAAAGTGACCTTCACCGCGCCAATCCAATTGCCAGGACTTGCCCTCGACAACGAGTGGTATCGTCGCGCCGTCTTTTATGAAGTCATGGTGCGCAGTTACGTCGATAGCAATGGCGACGGCTCCGGTGATCTCAGTGGACTGATCTCCCGTCTCGACTACCTGCAGTGGCTTGGAGTGGATGCGCTCTGGCTTCCGCCCATCTATTCATCACCGTTGAAGGACGGTGGCTACGATGTCTCCGACTTCCGCACGATCCTTCCCGAATTCGGCACAGTCGAAGAATTTCGGGAACTCGTCACCAAGGCGCACGAGCGCAACATGCGCATCGTCATCGACTATCCGCTGAACCACACTTCGGATGCTCACGACTGGTTCCAGCAGTCGCGATCAGACCCTGAGGGTCCGTACGGCGATTACTACGTTTGGAGCGACACCGACGAGAAGTACGAAAACATCCGCATCATCTTCGTTGACACCGAAGAGTCGAACTGGACGTTTGATCCGGTGCGGCGCCAGTTCTTCTTCCACCGCTTCTTCTCGCACCAGCCAGACCTGAACTTCGAGAACCCCGCCGTTCGCGACGAGGTCATGGGGATCGTGCGTTTCTGGCTCGACATGGGCGTGGATGGCATCCGGCTGGATGCGATCCCGTACCTCTTCGAGACTGAGGAAGGCAACGGCGAGGGCGAGCCCGCCACCCACGCGTACATCCGCGAGTTGCGGGCGATGATGGATCGGGAGTACCCGGGCCGCATCCTGATCGCCGAAGCGAACCAGTGGCCTCAGGAGGTGGTGTCGTTCTACGGCACCGAAGAGGAGCCGGAATGCCATATGGCCTTCGACTTCCCGGTGATGCCTCGCATTTTCTACTCACTCCGGGCTCAGCAGGCTGGCGAGCTGACGCGAATCCTCGCCGAGACGACCGACGTGCCGCCTGGGGCCGGCTGGGGCGTATTCCTGCGCAATCACGACGAGCTGACGCTCGAGATGGTTTCCGAGGAGTACCGGCAGGCGATGTACGGCTGGTACGCCTACGACCCGCGGATGCGATCGAACATCGGCATTCGCCGTCGACTCGCTCCCCTGCTCGACAACTCACGTGCAGAGCTCGAACTCGCCCACGCGCTGCTGTTCGCGCTCAAGGGCAGCCCGTTCCTGTACTACGGCGACGAAATCGGCATGGGTGACAACATCTGGCTCCCCGACCGGGACAGCTCTCGTACCCCGATGCAGTGGAATCCAGACCGCAATGCCGGCTTCTCCAGTGCAGATCCGGGCAAGCTGTATCTACCCGTCGTGCAGTCGCTCGTCTACAACTACAACCTCATCAACGTCGAGTCACAGCTTGCGCAGTCCCGCTCGCTGCTTCACTGGATCCGCAACGTGATTCACGTGCGCAAGGCTCATCCGACCTTTGGCCTCGGTTCGCTGACGATCCTGTCGACCAACCACGAATCGGTTCTCGCGTTTGTTCGCGAGTACGAGGGATCGGGGTCGCAGTTCGGGGATGCCGCGGAGCGCATCCTCTGCGTGTTCAGTTTCTCGCACAACCCCGTATCGGTGGAGATCTCCGCTGAGGCGCTCGCGGGAGCCCCACTGTTCGACCTGTTCGGCGGCGGCCAGTTCCCCACGGTTGCGGACGACGGCAAGCTCACGCTCACGCTCGGAACGCAGAGTTTCTACTGGCTCCACGTGGGCGAGCAGCAATTCGGCGTTGGTCGCTGACGCCACTCCGGGGAGGCGGCGCGTCAGCGTCGGACGCCCGATCTAAAGTGTGTGCATGAGCAATTCCTGGTTCGACACCCTCGGCGTATTCGATCTTGAGACGACGGGAATTGACGTCGAAACGAGCCGCATCGTCTCCGCCCACGTTGGCGTGCTCGACACCGCGGGCGAGTTGGTCGAGGAGTGGAACTGGCTCGCAGACCCCGGCATCGAGATCCCCGAGCAGGCCAGCGCGGTACACGGCATCTCGACAGCGCGTGCGCGGGCCGAGGGCAGGCCGGCCGCCGAAGTCGTGGCAGAGATCATCCTCGTTCTGAGTCGCTTGTTCGACCGTGGCCTCGCGGTCACCATCTACAACGCGCCGTACGACCTGAGCCTCCTGCACTACGAGGCACTTCGCTATAACCTCGAGCCGCTGACGGAGCCTGCGCCGATCATCGACCCGCTGGTGCTCGATCGTGTTGTCGACCGCTACCGCAAGGGCAAGCGCACACTCGAAGCCGCCGCGGTCGCTTACGGAGTCGACCTGACGGATGCGCACGATGCCAGCGCCGATGCGGTCGCCGCGGGGCGGGTTGCGCAGGCCATGGCTCGTAAGTTTCCCGCCCAGTTGGCCATCGAATCCACGATCCTTCACACGCAGCAAGTCGCGTGGTGCTCGGAGCAGGCCATCGACTTCCAGGCCTACATGCGCCGCACACACAACCCCGAATACACGACATCAGGCGTGTGGCCCATTCGCTGATCAGGCCCATTCGCTGAGCAAGCCTCTGCGCTGAGCAAGCCACAGGGTCGGTCGAAGTAGGCCAGCGCGTCGACAACCACCGCCGCCGCCGACATCACACGCCCGCTACTCGCGGCTCGCTAATATGGGGCACCCCAAAGCAAAGGAGGGCCCCGTGGGCAAGGTGGTCATGTACGGCTCGGTGTCGGTGGACGGCTTCGTCGCGGACGAGAACGACCAGCCCGGACCGCTGTTCGACTGATTGTCCAGCGGTGACGTCCGGCTGGACGAGAGCGGCGAGTTGAAGGTGTCGCAGACGTCCTACGACTACACCCGGCCGGTCGACCACATGGTCCTCGTGACGCACCGGCCAAAGCCTGCAGGCTGGGACCCAGAGGCGCCGTTTCACTTCGTCGACGGCGTCGAGGCAGCCGTGGCCAGGGCGCGGGAGCTGGCTGGTGACCGCATCGTCGAGGTCGCAGCTGGCGACGTCGGTGGCCAGGTGCTTGCCGCGGGCCTGGCCGACGAGGTGCGGATGGACGTCGTACCAGTAGTGTTCGGGTCCGGCAAGCGCTACTTCGGGTCGGTCCACGCACAGCACCTGTTGGAGGATCCCGATGCGGCGGTTCAGGGCAACCGGGTGCTTCACCTGCGCTATCGGGTGCGGCGTTGACCGATCTGAGCGGGTACTCACAAAAGGCGACCGGCTCGAGCCGATCGCCTTGTGTAGAGCTTGTGTGTACTGCTTACTTGCCGAAGCCCTTGTAGCGCGAGTTGAACTTCTCGACGCGGCCGGCGGAGTCGAGGATGCGCTGCTTGCCCGTGTAGAACGGGTGCGATGCCGACGAGATTTCGACATCAATGACGGGGTAGGTCACGCCGTCGAGCTCGATCGTCTTGTCGCTGGTTGCGGTCGAGCGCGTCAGGAAGGTCTCACCGGAGGCCAGGTCGCGGAACACGATCGGCGCGTACGTGGGGTGAATGTCTGTCTTCATGGCGAATCCTTGAGTTTGGAGAGTGTTAGGAAAGAAAACCTGCGGCGGAAGACAACGCTCCCAGAGCCGACTCGATAGCTTATCAGACCTCTACTGCGGGGTCGAGCTATGACCGACCGGCCTGCGGGCGCGGGTCAGCTGGCGCGTGCGGTGAAACGGCCGTTGTCGCTGGTCAACTCGAGCGGAAGTCCGAACGTCTCGGTCAACTTCTCCGACGTGAGTACTTCATCCAGCGGGCCGGCCGCGGCGATCTTGCCGTTGGACAGCAACAGAGCGTGGGTGAACCCCTGCGGGATCTCTTCCACGTGGTGCGTGACCATCACGATTGCGGGTGCCGTCGGAGCGCTCGCGAAGCCGCTGAGCAGCTGCAGCAGTTCCTCCCGCGATCCGAGATCAAGACTCGCGGCCGGCTCATCGAGCAGGAGGATTTCGGGGTCTGTCATCACGGCGCGGGCTATTTGCACCCGTTTCTGCTCGCCGTCGCTGAGCGCCCCGAACTTGCGGCCGGACAGCGCGCCGAGTTTCCATTCGTTCAACACTCGTTCAGCGCGCCGCACGTCGACATCCTCGTACTCCTCGTTCCAGCGACCGGTCACGGAGTATGCGGCGGTCAGCACGACGTTGAGAACTGTCTCGGTGCTCGGGATGCGCTTGCTCATGGCCGACGAGGCAAAGCCGATCCTCGGTCGCAGTTCGAAAACGTCGACCGCTCCGAGTGTGTCATCGAGGAGAAGGGCCTTGCCCTTGCTCGGGTGAATCAGTGCGGCGGCAATCTGCAGCAGCGTCGTCTTGCCTGCGCCGTTCGGTCCGAGGATCACCCAGCGCTCCGCGTCATCCACCTCCCAGTTGATGCCGTCGAGGATGCGGTTGCCATCGCGAACGATGGATACGTCGGTGAGCTGCAGAACGCGTGCCATGATTTGTCCAGCTTAGGGGAGTGAAATCGGGTCAGACGAGCGAGGCGTAGATCTCGTTGGTGCGTGTGGCGATGTGTTCCCAGCTGAATTGCTGCTCGGCGCGAGCGCGCCCGGCTGCGCCCATCTTCTTCGCCAGCTTCGGGTCGCTGACCACCTCGATGAGAGCCGCAGCGAGGTCGGCGACAAATCGATCCGGATCCAGGGGCGTACCCGTGCCATCCTGCGCTTGCTCGATGGGAACGAGCCGGCCAGTGACGCCATCGTCAACGACTTCGGGGATGCCCCCGGTTGCAGTGCCGACGACCGGTGCGCCGCATGCCATGGCCTCGAGGTTGACGATGCCGAGTGGCTCATAGATCGAAGGGCACACGAAGGTGGTTGCGGTTGTGAGTACCGCGCGAAGCTCGGTCTGGCTCAGCAGGCGATCAATCCACACGACTCCGTTGCGGAGTTTCTGGAGCGCGGCTACGCCATCCCGCACTTCTTCGAGGATCTCGGGAGTATCCGGTGCCCCCGCGCAGAGCACCAGCTGTACGTCGGGCGGGAGCAGCGCTGCTGCGCGCAACAGGTATGGCAGACCCTTCTGGCGGGTGATGCGGCCGACGAAGACCACGGATGGGCGGCTCGGGTCGATCCCGAGCGCTTTGACGAGGTCGGGGTCCTTGTTCGGCTTCCAGTGCGCAAGATCGATGCCGTTGTAAACCACTTCGACTTTGCTCTCATCAAGGAGCGGATAGGACCGCAGGATGTCGCGACGCATTCCCTCACTCACAGCAATGACCTTCGCCGCGCCAGCGAACGCGGTTTGCTCGATCCAGCTCGACAGACGGTATCCCCCGCCGAGCTGTTCGGCCTTCCACGGGCGAAGAGGTTCGAGGCTGTGCGCCGTCACCACGTGAGGGATTCCATAGAGCAGCGACGCCACATGGCCCGCGGCGTTCGCGTACCAGGTGTGCGAGTGGACGATGTCGGCACCTTCGACATCCCGGGCGATTTGAAGATCGACGCCGAGCGTGGAGAGGGCGGGATTGGCCCCGGCGAGCTCCGCGGGAACGAGGTAGGACTTCACGCCGTCTTCTTCGCGCGGCATGCCAAACGCTCGTACCTCGACCTTGGTGTCTTGCCTGCGAAGCGCCTTGACGAGCTCCGCAACGTGAACTCCGGCCCCTCCATAGACTTCGGGAGGATATTCACGCGTTATTAGATCGACTCGCATGCTCTAGACGCTAGTACAGCGTCGACCGCTGTCCTACTCTGGTCAAATGGCGTCAAAGAAGATCTTCGGCATTGTCCTAGCTGGCGGAGAGGGCAAGCGTTTGATGCCTCTCACTGCAGACCGCGCAAAGCCCGCGGTCCCATTTGGCGGTGGTTACCGCCTCATCGACTTTGCGCTGAGCAACCTGATCAACTCGGGGCTTCGACAAATCGTGGTACTGACCCAGTACAAGTCACACAGCCTGGACCGCCACGTCTCGCAGACGTGGCGCCTCGACGGCATCACGAGCTCGTACGTCGCATCCGTTCCCGCACAGCAGCGTCTCGGTAAGCGCTGGTTCAGCGGATCGGCCGACGCCATCCTGCAGAGCCTCAATCTGCTGCGGGACGAGAAGCCGGACATCGTCGTCGTCGTGGGTGCGGACCACGTCTACCGCATGGATTTTGCCCAGATGATCGAAGCGCACATCGAGGCTGCGACGGGCGTCACGGTTGCGGCCATCCGCCAGCCGATCGCACTCGCCGACCAGTTCGGGGTGATCGAACTCGACAAGGTAGACCCGAATCGGATCGCCGCGTTCCTTGAGAAGCCGAAGAATGCGGTCGGACTCGCCGACTCCCCCGGCGAGGTGCTCGCTTCCATGGGTAACTACATTTTCGACGCGGACATCCTGATGGATGCCGTGATTCGTGACGGCGAGAACGCCGATTCGAACCACGACATGGGTGGCGATATCGTCCCGGACTTCGTGGCACGCGGCGAGGCCGCGGTCTACGACCTCAATCGCAACGATGTGCCGGGGTCGACTGAGCGCGACAAGTTCTACTGGCGCGACGTGGGAACCATCGACTCGTTCTTCGATGCGCATCAGGACCTGATTTCGGCGCTTCCGATCTTCAACCTGTACAACCGCGACTGGCCGATCTTCAGCCAGCAGCTCAACTCGCCGCCCGCGAAGTTCGTGCGCGATGCGAAAGGCAACCTGGGTACGACGATCGATTCGATCGTGTCGCTGGGCACTCTGATCTCCGGAGGCCACCTCGAGCGAAGCGTGATCGGGTCATGGTGCGTCGTCGAATCGGGGGCAACAGTCGTCGATTCTGTGGTGTTCGAGCGGGTTCGAATCGCGCCGAACGCCGTTGTTCGTCGGGCTATCCTTGACAAGGATGTGGTAATCGCCGAGGGCGCGACTGTCGGAGTAGATGCCGACGCCGACCGTGCGCGGGGTTTTACTGTCACCGACTCCGGCATCACAGTTGTGGGCAAGGGAGTGCACGTCTCCTAGACAGAAGCTGACGGAAGGTTTCTCCCGCGATGGCCCGGTTCCTTGTGGTGCTCGACGTCGATTCGACTCTCATCGAGAACGAGGTGATCGAGCTTCTTGCCGAAGAGGCCGGGGCACTTGACGTTGTCGCTTCGATCACCCGGGACGCAATGAACGGGTTGCTCGACTTCGAGCAGAGCCTTCGGTCACGCGTCGCCACGCTTGCCGGGCTGCCCGAGAGTGTCTTCGCAACCGTTGGCGCGAAGGTGCTTGTGACGAAGGGTGTCGAGCGGATGATCGCGGGCATCCATGCCGCAGGAGGTCGCGTTGGTGTCGTTTCGGGCGGCTTCCACGAAGTGGTCGATCCGGTGGCCGAGCGGCTCGGGCTGGACTACTGGCGCGCGAACCGGCTCGCGGTGGATGCCGAAGGAACGCTGACCGGCGGACTGACCGGGCCGGTCATCGATGCGGACGCGAAGGCATCCACTCTTCGCGAGTGGGCGGATGACTTCGGGGTGCCCCTCTCGCAGACCGTTGCGATCGGTGACGGGGCAAATGACCTGCCGATGATGGCCATCACGGGACTCTCGGTCGGGTTCGACGCCAAGGCGCCCGTGCGCGATGAAGCGAACCTGATTATGGACAACCGCGACCTGTCCCAGGTACTGGCGCTGTTGGGCCTCCGCGGCTAGCTGCACTCGGTGATTGCGCCCGCACGAAGCAATTGCGCTCTGTCGCGCACGCGCAAATGGTTCGGGAGGGCGCATTCACTCAGGCGCGCAGGCTAGTGGCCCATCCCGAGGCCGCCGTCGACCGGGATCACAGCGCCGCTGATGTAGCCAGCGTCGTCGCTCGCCAACCAGGTGATGACCTTCGCGACTTCCTCGGCGGTCGCAAAACGCCCGGCAGGGATCGACTTCTTGTAGTCGGCCTGCTGCTGCTCAGGAAGCTCGGCGGTCATGTCGGTCTCAATGAAACCCGGTGCAACAACGTTTGCCGTGATGCCGCGGGAGCCGAGCTCGCGAGTAATCGATCGTGCGAGCCCGATGAGCCCGCTCTTGGACGCAGAGTAATTCACCTGTCCGGCAGAGCCGAGCAGGCCGACAACGCTCGAGACCAGGATGATGCGGCCGAACCGGGCCTTCAGCATTCCCTTCGATGCACGCTTGACGACGCGGAACGCGCCCGACAGGTTGGTGTCGATCACATCCGTGAAGTCTTCCTCGCTCATTCGCAGAAGCAGGGTGTCGCGGGTGATTCCGGCGTTGGCGACGACGACCTCGATCGGACCGAGAGCGGCTTCGACCTCGCTGAACGCGGCATCCAGAGCCTCGGCATCCGTGACATCCGCTCGCACCGTGAGGGAGCCCTCAGGACCTTCGCCCGACCGGGCGGTGACGGCAACCCGGTGACCGAGTGCGACGAATTGTTCGGCGATGGCATAGCCGATGCCCCTGTTTCCGCCGGTGATGAGGACAGTGCGCTGAGTGGTCATGGCTCACAAGCCTATAGTCGCAACCGCGGCGACGTAGGCTGGTCATTGCCGATGAAGAACCAGCCGCAGCAGACCGTAACATCGCTCCCGATGTCGCCAGACCAGGAGCGACACATCCGCATGCGGAAGTACACGATCGCGATGTCCATCCGACTCGTCTGCTTCATTCTGTGCATCTTCGTCACCGGCTGGTGGCAGTTGGTTTTCATTGCCGGCGCGGTCGTCCTTCCCTATATCGCGGTCGTTCTCGCCAACACCGCCACTCGCGGCAGCGCGCTCGATGTCGTCAGCCCGGGCGGCATCGTTCTGTCGCGTCCGGTCGATCACCCGGGCGAGCACGAATGATCGGGATCGGCCCGGATGAGCTGGCCCCGAGGTGTTCGAGGGCCGGATGCGATGCCGAGGCGACAATGAGCGTGAACTGGCGCAATCCGAAGATCCACTCGGTCGATCGGGTCAAGGTCTGGCTGGCCTGTGACGAACACAGCGAGTATCTGCGCGAGTATCTCGACGCTCGGGATTTTCCGGTGATCGTCACACCGTTCGGCGTGAGCGTTGAGGCGGTTCCGTGAACAACTGGCGTTTCGCCCTCACCCGCCGATGGTTCACGTACCTGGGTATGGCCGTTGTGTTCGCGATCGCATGCGTGCTGCTCTCGCGCTGGCAGATCGGTCGCAATGACGAGACCGTCGCCGCGAACACGCTCATGACGCGCAACTATGCCGCGGCCGCAGAACCTGTTTCGGTTCTGTTGCCGAACGTCCACTCGTTTTCACCGAAAGACATCTGGCGAAAGGTCGATCTCGAGGGCACGTACCTTTCCGACAAGCAGATGCTGGTTCGCGGGCGCTCACTCGGAAGTAATCCGGGGTTCGAAGTGCTCACTCCCCTGAAACTCAGCGACGGCACGGTTTTCGTCGTCGATCGCGGCTGGCTGCCAGTCGGCTCGAAGCAGGACACTCCGGATGTCGTCCCCGCCGCCCCGATTGGACCCGTGCACGTAACGGCGCGCCTGCAGGCCAGCGAGACGATTCTGCCCGGCCGCTCGGCGCCGGCCGGCCAGATCCCGGAGATCAACCTACCGATGGTCGCCAGCCACGTTGGCGCGACCACCTACACGGGCGCTTACGGTCTGCTCGCGTCGGAATCCCCCGCGCCCGCGACCCGGCCGATTGCCGCAGTCAAGCCCACGATCGACCCCGGGCCGTTTCTGTCCTACGCCTTCCAATGGATCCTGTTCGCGGTCTTCGGCTTCGGTGGACTCGCGTGGGCGCTGCGTCAGGAATACCGCATCCGCAACGCCGAAGACCCCGAGGAACGCGTGCGTGCCGCCACGCGTGACCGAAAATCGCGCGCGAAAGCACCGACCGACTCGGAGGTCGAAGACGCGATCATCGAGCGCGCCGACGTTCGCAACGACGCGCAGCTGATCTCGCGCAGTTGATCAGTCGAGGCTGACGAGCTCCGCGTAGTCGGGGTTCCAGTGGTCTTCAGTGCCATCGGGCAGGATGAGTACCCGCTCGGGGTTGAGGGCCTCCACGGCGCCCTCGTCGTGGCTGACGAGCACGACCGCGCCGGAGTAGTTGGCCAGCGCATCCAGGATCTCCAGGCGGCTGGCGGGGTCGAGGTTGTTGGTCGGTTCGTCGAGCAGCAGCACGTTCGCGCCCGAGACGACGATCATCGCCAGAGCGAGACGCGTCTTTTCGCCCCCGGACAGCACGCCCGCGAGCTTGTGCGAATCGTCGCCAGTGAACAGGAACGATCCGAGAACGCGGCGCGCCTCCATTTCGGTGATGTTCGGCGAAGACGACACCATGTTCTGCAGCACTGTGCGCTTGACGTCGATCGTCTCGTGCTCCTGCGCGTAGTAGCCGATACGCAGCCCGTGTCCGGGCTCAACCTGTCCGGTATCCGGCTTGTCGACGCTCGCGAGGATGCGCAGCAGTGTCGTCTTTCCCGCACCGTTGAAACCGAGGATGACTACTTTCGAGCCCCGATCGATCGCCAGGTCGACCGCAGTGAAGATCTCGAGAGACCCGTAACTCTTCGACAGGTTGGACGCCATGAGTGGCGTGCGGCCGCAGGCGACGGGCTCGGGGAAACGCAGCTTCGCCACGCGGTCAGAGACGCGCACGTCGTCGAGACCGGCGAGAAGTTTCTCAGCGCGGGCGACCATCTGATGCGCGGCGGCCGCCTTCGACGCCTTCGCGCCGAACTTCGCGGCCTGCATTGTCAGCACACCCGCCTTCTTCTCGGCGTTGGCACGTTCCTTTTTACGGCGTTCCTCGTCGGCAGCACGTTGCTTGTGATAGTTGCGCCAGCCCATGTTGTACTGGTCGATCGTCTGGCGGTTGGCATCCAGGTAGAAAACCTTGTTGACCGTTTCGGAGACGAGCTCCTCGTCGTGGGTGATCACGATCAGGCCACCGGAGAAGTTCTTCAGGAATTCGCGCAGCCAGACCACCGAATCGGCGTCAAGGTGGTTGGTCGGCTCGTCGAGAAGCATCGTGTCTGCGCCGCTGAACAGGATGCGCGCGAGCTCGATGCGTCTGCGCTGTCCGCCCGACAGCGTGGAGAGCTGCTGGTCGAGAATGCGATCCGGAAGGCTCAGGTTGCTCGCAATCGACGCGGCTTCAGCTTCCGCCGCGTATCCGCCCAGCGCCGTGAAGCGTTCCTCGAGATCGCCGTACTTCTTCATCGCGGCGGCGCTGACCTTAGGGTCATCGCTGGCCATCGCGAGCGTCGACTCTTCCATGCCCAGCAGCAGCTGGCCGAGTCCGCGGGCGTCCAGGATGCGCGTGCGGGCGAGGTCTTCCGGGTTGCCGGAGCGTGGATCCTGCGGAAGGTAGCCGATTTCGCCCGTGCGGTCGATGGTGCCGCCGGCAGGCTGCAACTCCCCCGCCAGGGTCTTCGTCAGGGTCGTCTTGCCCGCGCCATTGCGGCCGACGAGGCCGATCTTGTCCCCGCGGTCGACTCTGAAGGTGACCTCATCCATGAGCAGTCTTGCCCCGACACGCAGTTCGAGGTCTTGCACAGACAGCACAGGCATAGTCCAATTCTTTAGTCGCGTATCGACAACGCAGGAGGAGGGGGTCAGCCAGATAGTCTACTTTCATACCCCCTTCGTCGCTGACGATCGCACACGACCCTCGAGGAGTTTCATGACCACCCTTCCCCTGGCGTACGGACGCCCGACCCTTGCCGATCGACTGTTCACTCGCAGTCTGGCGACCGACATCGTGCTCGTTGTGGCAGGTGCAGGGCTCACGTCGATCCTCGCGCAGATCGCTATTCCGCTGTGGCCCGTTCCCGTCACCGGCCAGACGCTCGCCGTACTGCTCGTGGGCAGCGCGCTCGGAGCTGTCCGCGGCGCGGTGTCGCTGGCCCTCTACGCGGTGCTGGGCATCGTTGGGCTTCCGGTATTCAGCGACGGTTCATCGGGCTTCGGAGTCATCAGCGGATTCACTGGCGGCTACATCATCGGTTTCATCTTCTCGGCCGCGCTGATCGGATGGATCGCGCAGTCCGAGTGGGACCACAAGATCTGGCGCGCGGTGCTGTCGGCACTCGCGGGCACCGTACTCACGTTCGTCTTCGGCCTCGTCTGGCTGTGGGCGGCACTGGGCAAAGCCGGGTACCCGAACGATCTCAACACGGTGCTGACGGGCGGGCTTTACCCGTTTATTCTCGGCGGACTCGTCAAGGCGGCGATCGCCGGTCTGATCATCGGCGGATCCTGGTGGTTCATTGAGCGCAACGATCGCCAGCGCGCTGCGCGAACCAACGCCTAGCCCACACGCTCTCGTGTAATAGCGAAGCCCCCGACCAGCATCTGGTCGGGGGCTTTCGCGTTGCCGAGGGGTTTTTAGATCGAGAACCCAAGGGCGCGCATCATGTCGCGGCCGTCTTCGGTGATCTTCTCCGGACCCCACGGCGGCATCCACACCCAGTTGATGCGAAAGGCGTCGACGATGCCGTCCAGCGCCTGTGCCGTCTGCTCTTCGAGGACATCCGTCAAGGGGCATCCCGCCGAGGTCAGCGTCATGCTGATGATGAGCGCGTTGTTCTCGTCGTCCCACGACAGGTCGTAGATGAGTCCGAGGTCGACGATGTTCACGCCGAGTTCCGGATCGACGACTTCCTTCAGCCCCTCCTCGACGGTGTCGAAGAGCGCCGGTGCGAGCGCTGTAGCCATGGTCTTAGCCTACGCTCGTGCCGTTGAGTTCTGCCTGGCCGGTATACCGGTCGTAACCCTCATCTTCGAGGCGGTCGGCCAGCTCGGGGCCGCCCTCTTCAGCGATGCGGCCGTCGACGAAGACATGCACGAAGTCCGGGTGAATGTAGCGCAGGATGCGCGTGTAGTGCGTGATCAACAGCACACCGAGCCCGCTGTTGGCGTGGGCGCGGTTGACGCCTTCGGACACGACCTTGAGCGCGTCGACGTCGAGGCCGGAGTCCGTCTCGTCGAGGATCGCGAACTTGGGCTTGAGTAGTTCGAGCTGAAGGATCTCGTGGCGCTTCTTCTCGCCACCCGAGAAGCCCTCATTGACGTTACGTTCCGCGAAGGTGCTGTCCATACGGAGCGCCTCCATCGACTCGCGCACCTCTTTGCCCCAGCCACGGATGGCCGGCGCGGTACCGTCAATGGCCGTCTTGGCAGTGCGGAGGAAGTTCGTGACCGTGACGCCGGGGATCTCGACCGGGTACTGCATCGCGAGGAACAGGCCGGCCCGGGCGCGCGCGTCCACGGTCATCGCGAGCACATCCTGGCCGTCGAGCAGAATCGAGCCGCCTTCGACGTGATACTTCGGATGTCCTGCGATCGTGTACGCGAGGGTCGACTTTCCGGAGCCGTTGGGGCCCATGATCGCGTGGATCGAACCCTGCTCGATGCTCAGGTCGACACCCTTGAGGATGTGCTTGGTGCCCTGGTCGGTTTCGACGCTGACCTTGAGGTCGCGAATTTCGAGAGTTGCCATTGCGGTAGTAGTCCTAAGTTCTTTGATTGATGTAGGTCAGAAGCTAAACAGAGATGATGTCGGTCGGGTCGATGTAGATGTCGCCATCCACGATCGATACCCGGTAGACGGGCACAGGTTCGTATGCGGGCAGGGACAGCGGCTTGCCCGTCTCGAGGGAAAACTTCGAGCCGTGCGCCCAGCATTCGATCGTGTCGTCTTCGACGAAGCCCTCGGAAAGCGAGATATCGCCGTGGGTACAGGTGTCACCGATGGCATGAACGGTGCCGGTCGAGTCCTTCACGATCGCGATCGACAGGTCGTCGATGTCGACGCGCAGCGCCTGGTCCTGTCCCAGTTCGTCTTCGGCGCAGATGCGAATCGCGCTCATGCAGCGACTCCTGCGAGTTCGGCCTCGATTGCGATCTTCAGGCGGTCCCGCAGTGCTCCGGCATCGACCTTCTGCACGATTTCGCTCAGGAAGCCGAGCACCACCAGGCGTCGTGCTTCACGCTCGGTGATGCCGCGCGCCTGCAGGTAGAAGAGCTGCTCGTCGTCGAATCTGCCGGTCGCGCTCGCGTGGCCGGCGCCGAGGATGTCCCCTGTCTCGATTTCGAGGTTCGGAATCGAATCCGCGCGCGTGCCCTCGCTGAGCACGAGATTGCGATTCTGCTCGTAGGTGTCGGTGCCCGCGGCCTTCGGGCCGATCAGCACGTCGCCGACCCAGACGGTGTGTGCGCCGTCGCCGTTCAGTGCGCCCTTGTAGTTCACCCGGCTGCGCGTGTGCTCCGCCACGTGCTCCACATACACACGCTGCTCGAGGTGTTGTCCGGCATCCGCGAAGTAGAGGCCGAAAAGCTCCGCTTCTGCGCCCGAGGAGATGAGGTGGGTCGACGGATTGACTCGCACGACCTTGCCACCGAGGGAGACGATGATGTGCTTCAGACGCGCGTCACGGCCGACGGTCGCGAAGTGGCTCGCGAGATGTACCGCATCCGCGTCCCACTCCTGCACGCTGACCAGCGTGAGCTGGGCGCCCTCTTCGACAATGATTTCGACGTTTTCGCTGAGCAACGCCGAGCCGCTGTTCTGCAGAACGACCGTCGCGCGGCTGTTTGGCTTCGCGATAACGAGTGTGTGGCCCGCGCGTGCCGCGGATCCGAGAGCAGACCTGGCAACTGTCAGATCGACGTGCTCGTCACTGGTCACCGTAATCGCCAGCGCCCGATCAAATGTCGACCACGCGTTCGCGGAAGCCTTCTCCTCGGGCGTTCCCGTGCTGCCGATGCGAGAATCCGTGCGGTCCACCCACTCGACGGTCGCGCCAGCGGCATCCGTTGCGGAGAACTCGTAGGTCGAGCCGTCGAGGGCGTCGTCGATCAACGGTCGGAAGAGCTTCACCGGCGACAGTTTCCACTCGGCTTCGATGCCGGTGACCGACGGAAATTCGGTCGGATCGGTCGACTTGAACCGGCCCGAGCGGGTCTGGACGGGAATGAAGCCCTTCTGGGTCGCGTCCCATCCCCCATCGCTGTGAGCTTTGTTTCCGTGTTGCACTGTTTCCGTTGGCGCGCTGCCGGTTGGTGCGGTGTTCTCTGTCGTTACGGCAGACATTTAGCCGACGGATCCTTCCATGCTCATCTCGATGAGCTTGTTGAGTTCGAGTGCGTACTCCATCGGAAGCTCGCGCGCGATCGGCTCGATGAAGCCGCGAACGATCATCGCCATGGCTTCGTCTTCGGGCATCCCGCGGGACATCAGGTAGAACAGCTGCTCCTCGCTCACCCGCGAGACTGTGGCCTCGTGACCGAGTTGCACGTCATCCACGCGGATGTCGATGGCGGGGTACGTGTCAGATCGCGAAATCGTGTCGACCAGCAGCGCGTCGCACCGCACGGTGTTTGCGGAGTGGTGAGCCTTCTCATCCACTCGAACCTCACCTCGGTAGCCTGCCCGACCGCCACCGCGGGCGATCGACTTCGAGACGATGGATGACGTCGTGTAGGGCGCCATGTGGATCATCTTCGCTCCGGCATCCTGGTGCTGCCCCGGTCCCGCGAACGCGACGGAGAGCGTTTCGCCCTTGGCGTGCTCACCGACGAGGTAGATCGACGGGTACTTCATCGTCACCTTCGAGCCGATGTTGCCGTCAATCCACTCCATGGTCGCGCCCTCGTGGGCAATCGCGCGCTTGGTGACCAGGTTGTAGACGTTGTTCGACCAGTTCTGGATCGTGGTGTAACGAACTCGCGCGTCTTTCTTGACGATGATCTCGACCACTGCGGAATGCAGCGAGTCGCTCTTATAGATCGGCGCGGTGCAGCCCTCGATGTAGTGAACGTACGAGCCTTCGTCTGCGATGATCAGGGTGCGCTCGAACTGGCCCATGTTCTCGGTGTTGATGCGGAAGTAGGCCTGCAGGGGAATGTCGACGTGAACCCCCGGCGGCACGTACACGAACGATCCGCCCGACCAGACGGCGGTGTTCAGCGCCGCGAACTTGTTGTCGCCCGCGGGGATGACCGTGCCGAAGTACTCGTCGAAGAACTCAGGGTGTTCACGAAGTGCCGTGTCGGTGTCCATGAAGATCACACCCTTGGCTTCGAGCTCCGCATTGATCGAGTGGAAGACGACCTCGGATTCGTACTGTGCGGCCACGCCGCCGACGAGACGCTGTCGCTCAGCCTCGGGAATTCCGAGCTTCTCATACGTGTTTCGGATGTCTTCGGGAAGGTCTTCCCATGACTGGGCCTGGTTCTCGGTCGACCTGACGAAGTACTTGATGTTGTCGAAATCGATGCCGGAAAGGTCTGCGCCCCAGGTGGGCATGGGCTTCTTGCGGAACAGCGCGAGTCCCTTGAGCCTGTTCTTCAGCATCGACTCGGGTTCGTGTTTGAGGTTGGAGATGTCAGTGACGACTTCCTCGTTGATTCCGCGGCGCGCGGAGGCGCCGGCGGCATCCGAATCGGACCAGCCGAACTCGTACTGGCCCAGCTTGCTGAGCTCAGGACGGTCAATGAGTACGTCAGACATGAATTACCTTCTCCCTGCCATAACCAACCGATGTGTTACCGGCGGCATTCCCTGTACAGCACGATGCTGTTCACGCTGCCAAGGGGTTACGAGCCGGACACTGACCTCGCGCGGCCCAACCTAAACTGGAGCAGGACACGCGCTCGGACGAACCATCGTCGTCGCTGACTCCCTGGCTGGCGCAAGTTCTGGGGAACCCGTCAATCGTACAGGGCGAGACTGGAAAAGTAACGAAAGGCACCGTACCGTGACCCGACCGGACCCGAGCGTCAGTAGTCTGCCGTCGCGTGTTACGGGGTGGTTCCCGCGCACCGTGACCCGTCCGGTACGGATACTCGCGTGGGCATCCTTTGTACTACAAGTGGTGCTGATCGGTACCGGCGGGGCCGTTCGGCTCACCGCATCCGGTCTCGGCTGCCCGACCTGGCCGCAATGCACGGCGGGGTCTCTCGTGAACACGCCCGAGCTGGGTTTCCACGGGATCATCGAGTTCGGCAACCGCCTGCTCACCGTCGTCCTTACACTCGTTGTGATTGCGATGTTCCTCGCGGTCCTGCGGCTCCGAGTGGCTCGCCGTGACCTGTTCTGGCTGGCGCTCGTCCAGGGGCTGTCTATCCCCTTCCAGGCCGTGCTCGGTGGCCTGACCGTGTTGAGCGGGCTCAACCCGTACGTGGTGGGGCTGCACTTCGTGGTCTCGATCGGCCTCGTCATCCTCACCGTCGTCCTGGTCTATCGCGTCTATCACGGAAGGCGCATAGCGGGCACTGTCGTGCCCCGCTGGTTCGGGGTGGTTACCGCGATTACGGCGGTGTTTGCCGCGATCACCGTGGTCTTCGGCATCCTCACCACCGGATCCGGCCCACACGCGGGTGACAATTCGGATGCGAAGGCCCTTGCTCCCCGAAACGGACTGGATCCGTTACTGCTGCAACACATTCACAGCTGGCCGGCATACGTCACTTTCGGGTTGACCGTAGTGCTCGTCATCGGCAGTCTCGTGCTTGGCAACCGCATCGGCAACCGAAGCGTTCGTCGGTTCGCGATCGCCCTTCTCGTCGTCGAGATCCTTCAGATCATCGTGGGCATCACACAGGCAGAGAATGGGCTGCCGATCGTGCTCGTGAACATCCACCTCGTTCTGGCGGCCATGCTCATCGCGGCGCTTGCTGCACTGATCCTGTCGCAGCAAAGGTCGACAGAAGAATCAGTGCGCCCATTGAAGGGCTAGAACAGCACGAAGTGCAAGGGCGGCAGCGGATCGAGGCCGATCGCGACGAACAGGAGCGTCAGATAGGTGATCGAGCTGTGGAACACCCGCATCGGCTTCGCGTCATTGTGCCGAATGGCCCGACCGTACAGGCGATGTGACTCAAAGATGAACCAGCCGCCTGTCCCCAGCGCTACGGCCGTGTAGACAAGGCCCATACCGGCGATCGGAATGAGCAAGAGGGAACACGCGACGGTCGCCCACGCGTACAGGATCACCTGAAGGCCGACGACAGTGCGGCCGCGCACGACCGCGAGCATCGGAACGTGAACAGCCTGATACTCGGCGCGGTACTTCATCGACAGCGGCCAGTAGTGCGGCGGCGTCCACAGAAACACGATGCCGAACAGGATCAGCGGCGCCCAGCCGAGCGAGCCGGTCACGGCGGCCCAGCCGATCAGCACCGGCATGCAGCCCGCGGCCCCGCCCCAGACGATGTTCTGGGGTGTGCGGCGCTTGAGCAACAGTGTGTAGATGAGCACGTAGTAGAGCACGGCGACGACCGACAGCGCCGCCGCGACCCAGTTGACGAGGAGCCCCAGCCACAGAATGGATGCGAGGCCGGAGATCCACGCGAAGGCCAGCGCCTCGCCGTCGCTGAGTTCGCCGGTCACGAGCGGGCGTTTCTTCGTGCGCGCCATCACGCGATCGATGTCCCGGTCGATGTAGCAGTTGAACGCGTTGGCCGAGCTCGCACTCAGGGTGCCGCCAATGAGGGTCCCAAGCACTAGCCAGAGATTCGGAATGGGGCTTGACACCCCGGGCAGCGAGTGTTGCGCGAGGATCATGACGGGTGCCGTTGTCACAAGAAGTAACTCGATAACCCGCGGCTTGGTCAGGCCGATGTACGCGCGAGCCTTGCGGACGAACCCGATCCGCCCCTGAGTTTCCGGGGTCTCGACGGCTAAATCCATGGCTCCTCAATCGATTACGTTTCGCGTTCGATCCTAGGTGATGTCGGCTGACGCCTTTCCCGGCAGCTGGTCGCGCTCGTCATCCGGAACAGGCACCGTCGTTCAGCGTTCTCTATACTTGATGGTGCTTGCCAATCGCGGCTGCGCCTGTCCCCGCCTCTTAGAGATGAGAGAAATGGGCGCTGCGATTTGTGCCGATGACGTCCAGGCAGGTTCCACCACCCAAGTGGTTCCGACATTCTCGTTGGGCCGCTCAGTACTAAGAAGGGTCATCACTCTCTATGTCAACACTCCAGTGGGATCCGATCGACAGCAAGGCAGTCGACACAGTTCGCGTTCTCGCGGCGGATGCGGTGGAGAAGGTGGGGAACGGCCATCCTGGTACAGCGATGAGTCTCGCGCCCGCCGCGTACCTGCTGTTCCAGAGGATCATGCGCAGGGACCCGAGTGACAGCCGTTGGCTCGGTCGCGACCGGTTCATTCTCTCCGCAGGGCACAGCTCGCTGACGCAGTACATCCAGTTCTATCTGGGCGGCTACGGCCTCGAACTGGAAGACCTCGAGCAACTGCGCACCTGGGGTTCGAAGACCCCCGGTCACCCCGAGTACGGACACACCGATGGCGTCGAGATCACCACCGGCCCGCTTGGCCAGGGGCTCGCCGCGGCGGTTGGCTTCGCCTATGCCTCTCGTTACGAGCGCGGCCTGTTCGATCCGGACGCCGAGCCGGGCAAGAGCCCGTTTGACCACAACATCTACGTGATCGCCGGCGACGGCGACATGCAGGAGGGCATCACCAACGAGGCGTCCTCGCTCGCAGGTCACCAGGAACTCGGCAACCTCGTCGTCATCTACGACTCCAACCAGATCTCGATCGAGGACGACACCAATATCGCCTTCACCGAGGATGTCCACGCGCGCTTTGTCGCGCTGGGCTGGGACGTACAGGTGGTCGACTGGAAGAAGACCGGCCAGTACGTCGAAGATGTCGCCGAACTGAACGACGCGATCGAGGCGGCACAGGGCGTTACCGACAAGCCATCGCTGATCATCCTCAGGACGATCATCGGCTGGCCGAGCCCGAAGAAGCAGAACAGTGGAAAAATCCATGGTTCTGCGCTCGGAGCCGAGGAGGTCGCAGGGCTGAAGAAGGTTCTGGGCTTTGACCCCGAGAAGACGTTCGACGTCGATCCCGCGGTACTCGAGCACACCCGCAAGGCGGTCGACCGTGGCCGGGCCCAGCACAAGGAGTGGCAGGTCGGGTTCGACGCGTGGGCTGCCGCGAATCCCGACCGCAAGAAGCTGCTCGATCGCCTGCTGACCGGTGAACTTCCGGAAGGCGTCGAAGACGCGCTCCCGGTTTTCGAGGCAGGCAAGGATGTCTCCACTCGCGCCGCATCCGGCAAGGTCATCAACGCTCTCGCGGCCGTCATTCCGGAGTTGTGGGGCGGGTCGGCCGACCTGGCCGAATCAAATCTGACAACCATCGACGGCGGCGGCTCGTTCGTCCCCGAGAAGTGGTCGACACACGAGTGGGCCGGCAATGTGTACGGACGCGTGCTTCATTTCGGCATCCGGGAGCACGCGATGGGCGCAATCCTCAACGGAATCGTGCTCCACGGCAACACCCGCCCGTTCGGCGGTACGTTCCTGATCTTCAGTGACTACATGCGGCCGGCGGTTCGTCTCGCCGCCCTCATGAAGGTACCGACCATCTACGTCTGGACTCACGACTCCGTCGCGCTGGGTGAAGACGGTCCGACTCACCAGCCGGTCGAGCAACTGACCGCACTTCGTGCGATCCCGGGCCTTGACATCGTTCGCCCTGCGGACGCCAACGAAACCGCCTACGCGTGGAAAACCATCCTCGAGCGCCGCGAGGGCCCCGCGGGAATCGCGCTGAGCCGTCAAAACCTGCCCGTCTTTGAACGCGGCGACGGTGAGGCCAGTGGCGACACCTTCGCCTCCGCGAGCAACGTCTCGAAGGGCGCGTATGTGCTCGCAGAGGCACCAGGCGGAACCCCGGACGTGATTCTCATCGCGACGGGCTCAGAGGTGCAGTTCGCGGTTGCGGCACGTGAGGTCCTGAAGAGCGAAGGCGTCAATGCCCGCGTCGTCTCGGCCCCGAGTCTCGAGTGGTTTGCCGAACAGGATTCGGACTATCGCGAAGCGGTGCTGCCGACCGCGGTCAAGGCTCGAGTATCGATCGAAGCCGGCATCGGCCTCGGCTGGAGGCCGTACATCGGCGACGCCGGCCGAAGCGTCTCGATTGAGCACTTCGGAGCGTCCGCGGACTACAAGACACTCTTCACCAAGTTCGGAATCACCACTGAGGCAGCAGTCGCCGCCGCGCACGAGTCGCTCGCAGCGGCCAAGAACTAGTTCGCAACAAGGAAGAAGATCCACACATGACCGACACCACCAGCCCGACCGCAGAGCTCTCCGCGCTCGGCGTAAGCATCTGGCTTGACGACCTCTCGCGCGAGCGCATCAACTCCGGCAGCCTTCAGCGGCTCATCGATGAGCGCAATGTCGTCGGTGTGACGACCAATCCGACGATCTTTGCCGCAGCCCTTGCCAAGGGTGAGGCCTACGACGCGCAGGTCGCAACCCTCGCCGGCAACAACACGAGCGTCACCGACGCGGTCTTCGAGATCACCACCGACGACGTCGCTGCGGCGAGCGACATCTTCCGTCCTGTGTACGACGCCACCAAGGGCTTCGACGGTCGGGTGTCGATCGAGGTCGAGCCCGGCCTCGCGCACGACTCGGCGGGCACCGCAGCAGAGGCACAGCGTCTGTGGGCAAAGGTCAACCGACCGAATGTGATGATCAAGATTCCCGCGACCGTCGAGGGTCTTCAGGCCATCACCGACACGATCGCCGAGGGGATCAGCGTCAACGTCACGCTGATCTTCAGCCTCGAACGTCACCGTCAGGTCATCAACGCGTACCTGACGGGCCTCGAGAAGGCCAGGGCCGCGGGCCGCGACCTGTCGACGATCCACTCGGTTGCGTCATTCTTTGTTTCCCGTGTGGACACCGAGGTCGACAAGCGCCTTGAGGCGATCGGTACGGATGAGGCGCGGGCGCTCAAGAGCAAAGCTGGCGTCGCGAACGCGCGGCTGGCCTACGAGGTCTTTGAACAGGAGTTCGCGAGCGAACGCGCCAAGGTGCTACTCGAGGCCGGCGCGAACAAGCAGCGACCCCTGTGGGCGTCCACCGGTGTCAAGGATCCGAGCCTCCCCGACACGCTCTACGTCGTCCAGCTCGCCGTCAAGGACGTCGTCAACACGATGCCGGAGAAGACACTCGAAGCGACGTTCGACCATGGTGCGATCGTGGGCGATCAGGTGACCGGCAACTACGCCGCAGCCAACAAGGTGCTTGATGAGCTCGCCGAACTGGGTGTCTCGTATGACGAAGTGACGGCGTTGCTCGAGAAGGAAGGCGTCGAGAAGTTCGTCGTGTCCTGGAACGAACTCCTCGACACCGTCTCGGCAGCGCTCGAGGCCGCAAAATGAGCATCAAGATCACGGCAACGGGCGACGCTCTCGACGCGGTGCGCCGTCTCGTACCAACCCTCGTCAAAGACCTGGTCGCGAGCCGCATTACGAACCTCGATGAGACCCTGTGGGGACCGGATGCCGAAGCCGAGGCAGCGAAACGCCTCGGCTGGACGCAGTCTGTCGAGATCTCCCGTGCACTGATCCCGCAGATCATCGCGCTGCGCGACAAGCTGCACGCCCTTGGCGTGAACCACATCGTCCTCGGCGGAATGGGCGGATCCTCGCTTGCCCCTGAGGTCATCACTCGCACGTACGGGGTGGAACTCACAGTTCTCGACTCGACCGAGCCGGGGCAGGTGCTCGCCGCCCTGGATGACAGGCTCGAGACGACCGCGGTGGTCATTTCGTCCAAGTCGGGCGGCACCGTCGAGACCGACAGCCAGAAGCGGGTCTACGAGAAGGCGTTTACCGAAGCGGGAATCGACCCAACGGAACGCATCGTTGTCGTCACCGACCCCGGATCCCCGCTGGATGTCTCGGCTCGCGCAGACGGATACACCGTGTTCAACGCGGACCCCAACGTCGGCGGCCGCTACTCGGCGCTTACCGCGTTCGGCCTCGTGCCATCCGGTCTCGCGGGCGTTGACATCGATGCGCTGCTGCGCGAAGCCGAGGTCGAATCGCTCGAACTCGCACTGGACATTGAGAGCAACCCCGGCCTCGTCCTCGCCGCAGCGATCGCCGGAACCAAGCCGCTCAGGGACAAGCTCGGCATCGTGGCTGACGGCACACACATCGTCGGTTTCGCCGACTGGGCCGAGCAGCTCATCGCCGAGTCGACCGGAAAGCTCGGAAAGGGCATCCTTCCGGTCGTCCTCGGTCTGTCTGCCCCCGAACTGACTGAGAACCTGCCCGACGTGCAGATCATTCGCCTGGTTGGAAGCGCTGCGGAAGAACGTGACGTTGCGCAGGGCGACATCGAGATCACCGGAACTCTCGGCGGCCAGATGATTACCTGGGAGTATGCGGTTGCCGTCGCCGGGATCATCCTCGGCATCAACCCGTTCGACCAGCCGGACGTCGAATCCGCGAAGGTCGCGACCCGTGCTCTTCTCGACTCCCGTCCGGCTCCGACCGAGCCGGTTTTCGTCGAAGAGGCCGTCGAGGTGCGTGCAACCGGCGACTTCCTCGACGGAGCCACCGACTTGAACTCCGCAGTCGATGCGCTGCTCGCTCAGCTTGGTGACAACGGCTATGTCTCCATCCAGGCGTATGTGGATCGCGTCGCGCATCCGAAGTTGGCGGAGCTCCGCGATCTGCTTGCCGCAAGATCGAAGCGTCCGGTGACTTTCGGTTGGGGACCTCGATTCCTTCACTCGACCGGACAGTTCCACAAGGGCGGCCCGGCCATCGGCGTGTTCCTGCAGATCACGCAATCGCCTGTGACCGATCTCGAGATCCCTGGTCGCCCGTTCACCTTCGGCCAGTTGATCCAGTCGCAGGCCGCGGGCGATGCGAGTGTCCTTGCGGCGCACGGTCGCCCGGTTCTCACCTTCACCCTCACCGACCCGGCATCGGGCGTTGCGGTGGTCGCCGGCGCGGTGCGCTAGCGACAGCCGCCACAGACAACACAGGTTAAAAGCTACCAAGGAGCCGAATGTCCCCCGTGGATATCACGCCCGATTTCAACCCGCTCAGGTTGCCTTCGGATCGTCGTCTAAACCGAATTGCCGGTCCGAGCGCCCTCATCATCTTCGGCGTCACCGGCGACCTCGCACGTAAGAAGCTGATGCCCGCGGTCTACGACCTCGCAAACCGCGGACTGCTTCCACCCGGCTTCGCTCTCGTCGGATTCGCGCGACGCGACTGGGTCGACCAGGACTTCGCCAGGGTTGTGCACGACGCCGTCAAGGAGTACGCGCGAACGCCTTTCGATGAGGATGTCTGGAAGCAGCTCGCAGAAGGCATCCGGTTCGTGCAGGGCGAGTTCGACGACGACAAGGCGTTCCTCGAGCTCAAGTCGGTTCTCGAAGACCTCGACACGACGCGCGGAACAATGGGAAACCACGCGTTCTACCTGTCGATTCCGCCGAAGTCGTTCCCCCAGGTCACCGAGCAGTTGCGCCGGTCCGGTCTCGCCGACCAGGTCGAGGGCCAGTGGCGTCGGGTAGTCATTGAGAAGCCGTTTGGCAGCGACCTTAAGTCAGCGCGCGAACTGAACACGGTGGTCGAGGCGATCTTCCCGCCCGACAGCGTCTTCCGCATCGACCACTACCTCGGCAAAGAGACTGTGCAGAACATCCTCGCGCTGCGCTTCGCGAACGAGATGTACGAGCCGATCTGGAACGCCAACTACGTCGACCACGTACAGATCACGATGGCCGAAGACATCGGCGTCGGAGGTCGGGCGGGGTACTACGACGGCATCGGCGCAGCGCGCGACGTCATCCAGAACCACCTGCTCCAGCTGCTTGCCCTGACTGCCATGGAAGAGCCGATCTCGTTCAACGCCGCGGATCTTCGCGCTGAGAAAGAGAAGGTCCTTGCCGCGGTGCGGCTGCCAAAGGATCTTGGTGTCGCGACCGCGCGTGGCCAATACTCCGGCGGATGGCAGGGCGGTGAGAAGATCGTCGGATTCCTCGAAGAAGACGGTATGAACCCCAAGTCGCTCACGGAAACGTTCGCGGCGATCAAGCTCGAGGTTGGTACTCGCCGGTGGGCCGGCGTGCCGTTCTATCTCCGTGCGGGCAAGCGTCTCGGTCGACGGGTTACCGAAATCGCCGTCGTCTTCAAGCGCGCGCCGCAGTTTCTGTTCGCCGAGAGCCAGACCGGCACGCTCGGACAGAACGCACTCGTGATTCGCGTTCAGCCGGATGAGGGTGTCACGCTGCGTTTCGGCTCGAAGGTGCCGGGAGCGGGCATGCAGGTGCGCGACGTCACGATGGACTTCGGATACGGCCACGCATTCACCGAAGCAAGTCCGGAGGCATACGAACGCCTCATTCTCGACGTGCTGCTCGGTGATCCGCCGCTCTTCCCGCGTCATGAAGAGGTCGAGCTCAGCTGGAAGATCCTCGACCCGATCGAAGAATTCTGGACGACCCAGGGCCAGCCCGACCAGTATCGTCCGGGAACCTGGGGACCGGATTCTGCCAATGAACTGATGGCCAGAGACGGCCGAACCTGGAGGCGTCCATGATCGTCGACCTGCCGAACACCACGACGAGCAACATCTCGAAGGCGCTCGTCAAGATCCGCGAAGAAGGTGGAGCGGTCGCCCTCGGTCGAGTGCTGACCCTGATCATCTCGACTCGCCTTGGCGAAGAAGAAGAAGCGATCGAGGCCGCAAACGACGCCTCGCGTGAGCACCCGATGCGGGTCATCGTCGTGTCGACGAGCGGCGATGAGAACAATCACAGCGATTCGCGCGTCGACGCCCAGATTCGCGTGGGCGGTGACGCCGGGGCCAGCGAGGTCATCGTCGTGCGTGCCTACGGCGACACTGCGAGCGACAAGGAGGGGCTGGTCACTGGCCTGCTCCTGCCTGACGCCCCCGTGGTCGCCTGGTGGCCGGGCGAGGCGCCAACAATCGCCTCCCAATCGGCCCTTGGACGCATCGCTACCCGTCGCATCACGGATGCCGCAGCCGCGAAGAACCCCCAGGCAGCCCTGCAGCACCTCGTGAACACCTACGAACCCGGTGACACCGATTTCGCGTGGACACGACTGACGCTCTGGCGCGCACAACTGGCCGCAGTACTCGATCAGCCGCCTTACGAACCGATCACTGCGGTCGAAGTGCACGGGGCGGCGGACTCACCGTCCACCGCACTCCTCGCGGCGTGGCTGCAACTTCAACTCAAGGTTCCCGCGAAGCTCGAGGTTACGAACCCCGCGCACGGCTCCAGCGGTATCCAGGGTGTTCGCCTGCACCGCGCATCCGGTGTCATCGAGCTGGAGCGGGCGCTTCCCAACATCGCGACCCTCGTGCAGCCGAATCAGCCGATCCACGACATTGCCCTGCCACGACGCAGTCTTCGCGACTGTCTTGCCGAGGAGCTCCGGCGTCTCGACCCCGATGATCTCTTCGGAGACGTTATCCACTACGGGCTCGACCAGCTCGCCGAACCGAGCAGGATGACGCGGCACGTGGCATCCCCCGCGGCGCCGGGCAAGGCGAAGAAGAAATGACAACGGAACGCCGGGTTCTCGTTCATCCCGACAAGGCTTCGCTCGCGGCAACCATTGCCGCTCGATTTCTGATCAAGGTAGTCGACATCATCGACCAGCGTGGTGAGGCGACCGTCGTGCTCACTGGCGGGACCATGGGGTACGCGACCCTCGCGGCAATCAACAGCTCCGCCGCCCGCGACAGCGTCGACTGGACAAAGGTGAATTTCTGGTGGGGTGACGAGCGCTGGGTCCCGGCCGGCCACGAAGACCGCAATGACACGCAGGCACGCGAGGCGCTTCTCGATCACATCGGCCTCGATCCCGCTCGCGTACATCCGTTCCCGGCCTCTGACGCGGGAATCGATCTGGATGAGGCCGCTGCGGCCTACGCGGCCGAGCTCGTGGAATACGCAGAAGACGGCGCAGAGCTGCCCAACTTCGACATCACATTTCTCGGTGTCGGTCCAGACGGACACGTCGCCTCGCTCTTCCCGGAACGAGGCGGCATTCGCGAAGCAGCGAAGACTGTCATTTCGGTGCGCAACGCACCCAAGCCTCCGCCGGAGAGACTGAGCCTTACCCTTCCGGTCATCAACTCGTCGGCACGCGTCTGGCTCGTCCTCGCCGGAGCAGACAAAGCGTCAGCCCTCGGTCTCACACTCGCCGACGCCAGCGTCTTCGAGGTGCCCGCCGCGGGCGTTCAGGGGCGCAGACGCACTCTGTTCTTCGTCGATCAGGACGCAGCGGCCGAGGTTCCGGAGAACCTGACAACGCCTGGCCTCTTCTGGACGGGCGACGACGCCTAGCCAGCAGCCGAATTACGACCCTGGTTGACTACCGACCGGCCGGCTACTGCGTAACGCGCCCGCGGCGCGCGCGAAGCTGTTCGAGCGCTTCATCGAGCAGGTCGGCCGCTTCCTTCTCGGTGCGGCGTTCCTTCACATAGGCAAGATGAGTCTTGTATGGCTCGAGCTTCGTCACCGACGGCGGGTTGTCTTTGTCCCGACCCGCCGGGAGACCGGTCGACGGTGAGTCGATGGTCTCGGGGATTTCGTCTTCGGGCAGGTTCGCCGCAAAGTTGCGAACCGTTTCGTTGCCCATCTCGTCCCAGTAGGAGACCTGGATGCGCTCCGCGTGGTACCCGCGATCCTGCTCCCCCATTGGTCCTGCGCCGACGCGCGAGCCGCGAATTGCACTGCCGCCTGAAGCCACGGTGTCTCTCTTCTGTCTGAACCGATTGGGAAAAGTACGAGGGCCTAAGCGGCCGTGAATTTGGTGATAAGTCCGAGCACGACGATCGATGTGATCCAGACGACGCCGAGGATGACCGTGATGCGGTTCAGGTTGCGCTCAGCGACACCCGACGCGCCGAGGTTGGAAGTGACGCCTCCACCGAACATGTCGGAGAGGCCACCACCGCGACCACGGTGAAGAAGGATGAGCAGGGTCAGCAGAAGGCTGGTCAATCCGAGGATTACTTGCAGCACTACCTGGAGGATTTGCACGGTTTACCTTTCGAGCGGTTTTGAACCGCTATGAAGTATAACTTGCGCCGGAACGAACCGTCGCGTTGCGAAAAATACGGGTCTCGGTGAGGGTCAGGTTCAGGTACCGACGTGCTTGCGGAACTGGGCGATGCTGGCGAATTCCGCGAGATCGAGACTCGCGCCACCGACCAGTGCGCCGTCCACGTTCGGCTGGCGAAGGAATCCGGCGATGTTGGACGACTTGACTGATCCGCCGTAGAGGATTCGCGTGGCATCAGCGATCTCGCCGCCGAGTACCTCCGCGATGACGTAGCGCAGTTGTTCGGCAACCTGCTCGGCCTGCTCCGGCGTGGCAGCCTGGCCCGAACCGATCGCCCAGACGGGCTCGTAGGCGACGACGATCTCTTTGGCGTCGCCCGCCAGGGCCAGCGCAGCATGCAGTTGCGACACAGGCACAGCGCTCGGACCATATAACTCGAGGTCTTCCGCGGTCTCCCCGACACAGATAACCGGAACGATTCCGTTCTTGACCGCGGCCGCCACCTTATCTGCGATGTGGTCGTCGGTCTCGCGGTGGTACTGCCGGCGCTCGGAGTGGCCGACGAGCACGTACGGCGTGTCCAGCGCCTTGAGGAACTCGGCCGAGATCTCACCGGTATATGCACCGGAAAGGTGTCGAGAGACATCCTGCGCGCCGTATTTCAGCTCGAGCTTGTCGGCCGATACGAGCGTCTGCACCGATCGCAGGTCGGTGAACGGCGGAAAGACCGCAACCTCGGTGTCCGAGAAGTCGTGCCTTGCGTCCTTGAGGCTCCAGGCCAGCTTCTGCACGAATGCGATCGCCTGCAGGTGGTCGAGGTTCATTTTCCAGTTGCCGGCGATGAACGCGACGCGCTCCCCCGCCCGCTTCTGATTGGCGCCTACGCTTGCCATCCGAGGACCTCCAGTCCAGGCAGTCGCTTGCCCTCGAGAAACTCGAGGCTCGCGCCGCCACCGGTTGAGATGTGACCAAACTGGTTGTCCGCGAAACCGAGTGCACGTACTGCGGCCGCCGAATCGCCACCGCCGACGACACCGAGGCCGTTGACCTTGGTCAGCGCCGAGGCAATCGCCTTCGTGCCGGCCGCGAACGGCGCGAGTTCGAACACGCCCATGGGTCCGTTCCAGAACACGGTCTTCGACGCGGCGATCACTTCGGCGAACCGAGCGGATGTCTCTGGCCCGATGTCAAGACCGAGACCGCTTTCGCCGAAGGGTGTCGCTTCGATCGCGTCCGCGGGGGTGATGGCGGTTTCTGCATCAGCACCGAACTTCGAAGCGACAACCACATCCGTCGGCAGCACCAATTCGACACCGAGCTTCTCGGCCTGCGCGATGTAGCCCTTGACCGTCTCGATCTGGTCTACCTCGAGCAGGCTCGCCCCGACCTTGTGGCCCTGGGCCGCGAGGAAGGT
>JAUZFR010000080.1 GCA_030840335.1 Actinomycetota bacterium
CGCGAGGCGCGAGCACGGCACCCATGTCGCCGGTTGAGTAGCGCGCGAGGCACGAGCACGCGTAACGAAACCGCCGCCCCAACCAGATGCCACCGCGGGTTTCGTTACACGTAGCGCCCCAGAGGGCGCTGCGCACTCAACCAACAACAGGCACGAGCACGGCACCCATCTCGCTGGTTGAGTAGCGCGCAAGAAACGAGCACGGCACCCATGTCGCCGGTTGAGTACCGCCCGAGGCGCGAGCACGGCACCCATGTCGCCGGTTGAGTAGCGCGCGAGGCGCGAGCACGGCACCCATGTCGCCGGTTGAGTAGCGCGCGAGGCACGAGCACGCGTAACGAAACCGCCGCCCCAACCAGATGCCACCGCCGGTTTCGTTACACGTAGCGCCCCAGAGGGCGCTGCGCACTCAACCAACGAGAACATCGGGCGCCGCTCGATTCAACGGGCGATACGAGCAGCTCTCGCGATGACTGACCTGGCGTGACGCAGCACCGGCTCGTCGACCATTCGGCCGTTGAAGCTGAACACGCCGCGCTCGGTTTCCGCGGCGGAAAGCAGCTCACGCGCTCCCTCCACCTGGTCAGCGGACGGCGCGTACGCCTCGCGAATGACATCGACCTGGCCGGGATGGATGCACGCTGTCGCCGCAAATCCGCTTGCCGCGGCATCCTCCGCTTCCGTCGCGAGCCCGTCGAGATCGGCGAACTCCAGGTAAACCGAATCGATGGCGGCGGTGTCATTTGCGCCGGCGGCCAGAAGCACTGTCGACCGCGCGTGCTGGGCGACCTGCCGATAGCTTCCGTCGGCGCGTCGACTTGAGGTGCCGCCCAGAGATGCGACCAGATCCTCTGCGCCCCACATCAGTGCCACGACGTGCTCGATCGCAGCGAGAGATCCCGCGGCCAGCACACCCGCTGCGGTCTCGCACAACGCAATGACGTCGAAACCCTTCAACGCGTCAAGTTCTGACGGATGCGACGCCTTCGCGAGCATGACGAAGCGATAGGCGGTCTTTGCGAGGGCTGCGAGATCCAGTTCGAAGTCGTCGGTGTCGAACGCATTCACACGAACGATCGTGGTCGTGGGATCCAGCGGCTGCGCAATCAGTGATTCCCGCGCCGCCGCCTTGTCTGCCGTGGCTACGGCGTCCTCGAGATCGAGGATGACGGCATCCGCCCGTGTCGCGGCCTTTGCATACCGCTCCGGGCGATCCGCCGGGCAGAAGAGCAGCGCCGGGCCCAGTTCGAAGGTCATGGTCTGGCCCCCTCGCACCACACCATTACCGAGCGCAGCGCGGTCGCCACGACGACCCCATCCTGATTTCGGGCAGTGTGGGCGAGCGTCACGATTCCCTGCCCGGGGCGCGACGATGACAGCCGCTTGTCTTTCACCATCGTTTCCGAGTACATCGTGTCTCCGTGGAACAGCGGATGCGGAAACGCGACCTCGGTGAAGCCCAGATTGGCGACGATCGTGCCCTCGGTCAGCTGCGCCACCGAGCTGCCGACCAGAGTCGCGAGCGTGAACATGGAGTTCATGAGTCGCTGCCCGAACGGCTGAGTCGCGGCCCAGGCGGCGTCGAGGTGCAGCGACTGCGTGTTCATCGTCAGCGTCGTGAAGAGCACGTTGTCGGTCTCCGTGACGGTGCGACCGGGGCGGTGAAGATACCGCGTGCCGAGTTCGAACTCCTCAAAGAACAGTCCGCGCTGCTGGACAGTGCGCGGCTCCGCATCGTCGCTGGTGGTGGCATCGGTCATAGTGAGCTCCCTGGACGAATGAGTTCCGGCGGAATGCGCAGCATCGCTCCCGTTGCCTCGACTACCCGGGCGATGCTGACTCCCGGCGCGAGCTCCCGAAGCACGAGCGAACGTTCTCCCCGGCCATTCTGCTCGAATTCGATCACCGCGAGATCCGTAACGATGCGGTCGACACAACCCGCTGCCGTCACAGGAAGGGTGCACTTCGTGACGATTCGCGGTTTTCCGTGCCAGTCGAGGTGCTCCGTACGAACCGTCAGCCGCGTCCCATCGGCGGATGTCTCGGCCAGGTCTGCGAGGGAACCCGCCGCGAGGTCGCCCGCGGCCGATATCTGGACGTCGCCGAATAGCGCGATTTCACGCTGCGCGACCCTGGTCTCGCTGATCGTGCTCATCGAAGTCAGAATCCGAGTTCGCGGGAGATGATCATGAGCTGCACCTCAGTGGTGCCCTCACCGATCTCGAGGATCTTCGAGTCGCGGTAGTGCCGCGCAACCGGGTTCTCGTTCATGAAGCCGTAGCCGCCGAAGATCTGGGTCGCGTCGCGAGCGTTGTCCATTGCTGCTTCGCTGCAGATCAGCTTCGCGAGGCTCGCCTGCATCTTGAACGGAAGCCCTGCGTCGATGCGCCGCGCAGCGTCGTAGTACGCGAGACGGGCCGCGTGCACGCGTGCCTGCATCCGAGCGATCTTGAACGCGATGTGCTGGTTCTCGCCGATCGGGTGCCCGAACACGTTGCGTGACTTGGCGTACCTGATCGACTCCTCGAGGCAGCCCTGTGCCGCGCCGGTGCAGAGCGCGGCGAACGCGACGCGTCCCTCGTCGAGCGACTGCAGGAAGTCGGCATAACCGCGTCCGCGCTTGCCGAGCAGGTTCGCTTCCGGCACACGAACATCCCTGAACGTCAGCGGATGCGTGTCTGACGTGTGCCACCCGACCTTGTCGTAGCTGGGCTCGACGGTGAAGCCCGGAGTGCCGCTCGGAACGAGGATCGCCGACAGTTCCTTCTTCACTGAACCATCCGGCCGGGTCGATTCGCCCGTGACAGCCGTGACGGTCACGAGACTCGTGATCTTCGTTCCGGAGTTGGTGATGAACTGCTTCGTACCGTTGATGACCCACTCGCCGTTTTCGAGCGTCGCGCTGGTTTTGGTGCCAGCCGCATCCGAGCCCGCCTCTGCTTCGGTGAGACCGAAGCCCGCGAGCGCCCTGCCCTGCGTGAGGTCGGGCAACCAGCGCTGGCGCTGTTCCTCGGTGCCTCGGCGATAGACCGGCATGATTCCGAGGCCGACTCCCGCTTCGAGCGTCACGCCGATCGACTGGTCCGCGCGGCTGAGCTGCTCGATGGCGAGGCACAGCTGGAAGTAGGTCTTGCCACTGCCGCCGTACTCGACCGGGAATGGCAGCCCGAAGAGGCCCATCTGGCCCATTTCGGCGATGATTTGGTACGGAAGCTCGCGCTTCGTGTCGTATTCGTACGCGGCGGGCGCAACAACGGTGTCGGCAAAGTCTCGAACGGTGTCGCTGAGGCGTTGCTCCTCCGTGGAGAGCTCGACGCCCGGTGTCGGCTCAGTCGTCGCGGGCTTGCTGTGCTTGGCGGGTGTCGCCATGGTTGCGGTGCTCATGCTGCTTCTCCTTCGTGGGGAATGATGCTTGCGACGACCTGGTCGAGTGAGACCAGGTCACCTGTGGTGACGTCGATGGTGACGACGCCGGGAATCGAAGCGAGCATTTTGTGCTCCATCTTCATGGCTTCAATGGTGATCAGCAGTTGGCCGGCTTCGACAGAATCGCCGGATATAGCCGCGACCGCGACCACGGTTCCGGGCATGGGCGTGCGGATCTGCGGTGAAACGGTGCCAGCGACAGTGGTCAGCGTCGCGCGGTGTTCGGCGAGCTGCGTCGCGCGATCCCGCAGAATCACATCAAATGTCGCGTCGTTGGTTGCGATCCACGTGTGGTTGTCGTTCTCCAGGATGGTCAGCAGACTCGTCTCCCCCGCGAGCTGGACACTCGCCGTGCGGCCAGCCAGGGTGATGCGGGCGTGAGACTGTTGTCCGTCGCCGACCTGAACGACGGCATCGTCGGGCGCGCCGCTGACCAGCACATCGACGGTCTCGTCCGGCCCGGTGCGGAAGCTGTATCGCGCCGGGCGTCGTGCGCCCACGCGCCATCCGTTCGGCTGGTGCCACGGAGAACCCGGCATCCACCCGGCGACGTGGCGGGCAAGTGCCGCCGCCGTCAAAACGACGTCGCCGGGCGACGAGAACCGGATGTCATCGACAATTCGAGCGATCAGACCGGTGTCGAGACTGCCTGCCCGTACGTCTGCGTTTTCCAGAAGCACGCGCAGGAACTCCAGGTTCGTGCGCACTCCGAGCACGACGGTGTCGGAGAGGGCGCGGTCGAGTCGCAGCAGGGCCTGTTGCCGGTCTGCTCCGTGGGCGATGATCTTCGCGAGCATGGGGTCGTAGTTCGCGCTTACGTCCAGGCCGTGAACGAGCGAGCTGTCGACGCGGATGCCCTCGCCCGTGGGCTCATCGAGGTATAGCACCGTACCCGTCGCGGGCAGGAAACCGCGCGCGGGGTCTTCGGCGTACAACCGAGCCTCGATCGCGTGCCCGGTGAACGCGATGTCGCGCTGCTCGAGGCCGAGCGGCTCCCCAGCGGCGATGCGCAGCTGGCGCTCGACCAGGTCGATACCGGTGATGGCCTCCGTGACCGGATGCTCGACCTGCAGCCGGGTGTTCATCTCCATGAAGAAGAACTCGTCGGGGGCTGCGGCAGAGACGAGAAACTCGATCGTGCCGGCGCCGCGGTAGCCAACGCTCCGTGCGACCTCGATCGCCGCTTCGCCCATGAGCGCCCGGCTTTTCTCGGTGAGCAGCGGGGATGGCGCTTCTTCGACGATCTTCTGGTGTCGTCGCTGCAGTGAGCACTCGCGCTCCCCGAGATGCACGACTGTTCCAAAGTTGTCCGCAAGTACCTGCACTTCGATGTGGCGGGGCTGCTGGATGTACCGCTCGAGCAACAGCGTGTCGTCGCCAAACGCGGCGAGCGCCACGCGGCGGGTGCTGCTGAGTGCCTCGGCGAGCGCATCCGGGCTCTCGACCACTGTCATGCCCTTTCCCCCACCACCCGCGGACGGCTTGATGAGCAGCGGAAAGCCGACATCGGCAGCAGCGTCGATCAGCTCGGCGTCAGTCATGCCCGCGGCTCCCGCGCCGCGGATGATCGGGACGCCGCGTGCGCTCACGTGCGCTTTTGCGCGAATCTTGTCGCCCATAATGTCGATCGCGTCGATGCCCGGACCGATAAAGACGATCCCGGCGTCCGAGCACGCTCGCGCGAAGTCGGCGTTCTCCGAGAGAAATCCGTAGCCAGGGTGGATCGCCTGCGCCCCCGTTTGCGCGGCGGCGCCGATGACGGCCGCGATGTCGAGATAGCTCTGCTGGGCAGGTGCGGGTCCGATGCGCACAGCGACGTCCGCCATCCGAACGTGCTTGGCGTCCGCGTCGGCGTCGCTGTACACCGCCACCGAACGGATGCCCAACTTGCGCAGCGTTTCGATGATCCGGCAGGCGATCTCGCCGCGATTGGCGACGAGCACGGTAGTGAACACAGTCGACATGCGCGTCACATCCTGAACAGGCCGAAGGCCGGCTCGGGCAGCGGCACCGCTGCGCAGACGTCCAGCGCGAGGCCGAGAATGGTGCGTGTGTCGGCCGGATCGATGATTCCGTCGTCCCAGAGGCGCGCGGTCGAGTAGTACGGGCTTCCCTGCGTTTCGTACTGTTCGCGGATCGGCGCGGTGAAAGCGGCTTCCTCGTCGGTCGACCACTCCTCGCCGCGACCCTCGAGCTGTTCGCGACGGATAGTCGACAGCACCGAGGCGGCCTGCGGGCCACCCATCACCGAAACGCGGCTCGCCGGCCACATCCAGAGGAACCTGGGGCCGTAGGCACGCCCACACATCGAATAGTTGCCAGCCCCGAACGAACCACCGATCACCACAGTGAGCTTCGGAACGCGGGTCGTCGCGACGGCGGTGACCATTTTCGCGCCATTCTTGGCGATTCCGCCCGCTTCGTAGTCGCGTCCGACCATGAAGCCCGAGATGTTCTGGAGGAAGACGAGCGGGATGCCGCGCTGGTCGCACAACTCGATGAAGTGCGCTCCCTTGAGGGCCGACTCGCTGAACAGCACCCCGTTATTTGCGACGATGCCGATCGGATGCCCGTGGAGATGCGCGAAGCCGGTCACGAGAGTTGTGCCGTACTCCCGCTTGAACTCGTGGAATTCGCTCGCGTCGACAAGGCGGGCGATGACCTCCCGCACGTCATATGCGGACTGTACGTCGGTCGGAACCACCCCGTAGAGCTCGCTCTCGTCGAGCGCGGGCGGTCGGCTTTCGATGACGTCCCAGGCGGGCGCGTTCGGGCGGGGAAGCGTCGAGACGATGTCCCGAACGATGCCGAGCGCGTGACGATCGTCGTCGGCGAGGTGGTCGGTGACGCCCGACACTCGCGAATGCAGCTCTCCCCCGCCGAGCTCTTCCGCGGTGACGATCTCGCCGATTGCGGCCTTCACCAGCGGCGGACCGCCGAGGAAGATGGTGCCCTGTCCGCGAACGATAATGGTCTCGTCACTCATCGCTGGAACATAGGCGCCGCCCGCGGTACACGAGCCCATGACCGACGCGATCTGCGGAATCCGTGCGGCGGACATCCGCGCCTGGTTGTAGAAGATTCGACCGAAGTGGTCGCGGTCGGGGAACACTTCATCCTGCATCGGAAGGTACGCGCCGCCCGAGTCGACCAGATAGACGCACGGCAGGCGGTTTTCGATCGCGATCTCTTGCGCGCGAAGGTGCTTCTTCACCGTCAGCGGAAAGTAGGTGCCGCCCTTGACGGTCGCGTCATTCGAAATGACCAGCACGGGCCGATCGTGCACCAGACCAACGCCCGCAACAACACCGGCACCGGGCGCCTCGTCGCCGTAGATGCCGTTGGCCGCGAGCGGTGAGATTTCGAGAAACGGGCTGCCCTCATCCAGCAGCTCGTCGATTCGTTCACGCGGGAGAAGCTTGCCGCGGGCTACATGACGCGCTCGGGACTTCTCTGGACCGCCGAGTGCCGTTGTGGCGAGACGCTCGCGAAGCTCTGCGACGAGTTCGCGTTGTGCTCGATCGTTGTCGCGGAACTGCTGGTCATTCCTGTCTACGCGACTGCGTAGCGTCTCCATCGACACGGCTCACTTCTGTGGGTGTTGCTTCGGCTTCAGTTAGTCGCAACTAACCGAATCTAGGTTAGTATTCATTAACTGAGATGTCCAGCCCTTGGAACCCAATGTCGACAATTGCCACGACTCGCGATCGAGCGAAAGCGGAACGCCGCGACGCCCTTCTGCGCGCTGCAGCCGAGCTCTTCGCCGAGCGGGGATTCGCTCGAGTGTCACTCGAAGACCTGGGAGCGGCAGCGGGTGTCAGCGGGCCGGCCGTCTACCGCCACTTCCCTGGCAAACAGGCGGTGCTCGCCGCACTGCTGATCGATGTCAGTCGCGACCTCGTCGCCGGTGGCCAGGCCGTCATCGCCCGGGCACCGGACTACCCGGATGCGCTGCGCGGGCTCATCGCATTCCACGTCGAATTTGCACTGTCGAACCCCGACGTCATCGTTGTGCAGGACCGCGACCTCGACAGCCTCGCTGACGAAGACCGATCGACCGTGCGCACCCTGCAGCGCAGCTACATCGAGGCGTGGGTGAACGTGCTGTCGGTCATCCATACCGGTGTTCCCGTCGCCGAGCTGCGAATCCGCGCGCGCGCCACCTTCGGCCTGATCAACTCGACCCCTCACAGCGCGCGCACATCGCCGCGCGCCGCGGTGCGGGAGCTGCTCGAGTCGATGGCGCTGGCTGCGCTGACGTCGCCCTGAGCTCGTCCCCCGGGGCCCAACACGACCTTCAGCTATGCGACTCCGCGGCCGAGCACCGCGAAGGTGGAGTGCGGCACGGGTTCGCCATCCGGACCCGCGAGCCGACGCTCGAGATCCTTGAGGAATGCATCCAGGCGTTCGGCCTCGAAGGCGGCGACCGATGCCCCCAGGGGCGTTCCGAAGATTCCGCGGACCTCATCCGCAATGGTCGCGAACCGGATGTCGAGTCGCTCAGTTGTCACCTCGACCCTGGTGAAACCGCCAGACAGCAGCGCCTGTTCGACCTCCGCCTCTGACATTGTCACGCTGGCATTGGTCGCGATATTGCCGAACGCGGACTCGATGCCCTCCGCCCGAACGGCCTCGGCGTATGCGTCGAAGGGCTCAAGTTGCTTGCCCGCCGCCCACACGGCGACGCCGACCTTGCCGCCCGGTTTGAGCACGCGATGCATCTCTTGCGCGGCCGCAGCCCGGTCCGGGATGAACGGAAAGCCCTGCTGGCACAGAACGACATCCATCCCGCCGTCATCCAGCGGGATGTCGGTCGCGGAGCACTCGAGCACCTCGATACTCGCGCCGGACGGATCCGCGTCGACCAGCACCGAATGGAGCATCCGGGCACTAATGTCGCTGGCGATGACCCTGCCCGTCGGACCCACGCGTGAGGCCGCGGCGCGTGCGACCACACCCGTCCCGGACGCCACGTCGAGCACCTTCTGCCCGAGCTCGAGGCCCACGAATGAGAGCAGCCGCTCGCTCCACGGCTGAAAGATCACCGGCTGCAGGAAGCGCCGATAGTTTTCGGCCGTGGAGCCAGCGTCGAAAATCTCCATAAGAGGATTAGATCATCGTCAGCACACTGGCGGGATCACTCAGGATGCCGCCAATGTCGGTGAGGAAGCGCGAGCCCTGTTCCCCATCGACCAATCGATGATCGAACGAAAGGCTGAGCGTCATCACGTCGCGAAGGGCGATTTCGCCGTGGAACTCCCAGGGCGTCCTTCGCACCATACCCATCGCGAGAATGGCAGCCTCGCCGGGATTGAGGATCGGCGTGCCCGCATCGACACCGAATACGCCGACGTTGGTGATCGAGATCGTGCCTCCCGCAAGCGACTGAGGTGTCGTCGCGCCTTCGCGCGCCGTCTCGGCGAGCAACTTGAGAGCCGAGGCAATCTCGGAGAGGGTCATCGTATCCGCGTCGAGGATGTTCGGAACCATCAGCCCCCGAGGCGTCGCGACGGCGATTCCGAGATTGACGTACCCGAACTGGACGATCTCGCCCGCTTCCTCGTCCCACCGCGAGTTGAGCGAGGGGTTGCGCCCGACCGCGATGCACAGCGCCTTCGCGACCACGCTCAGCAGGGTGAGCTTCTGCCCCGCGAACGCCTTGCTGTCCCGCAGTCGCGCGAGCAGCTCGGTCGTCGGAGTGACGTCGATCGTGAGGAACTCGGTCACGTGCGGCGCGGTGAATGCACTGCGCACCATCGCTTCCGCGGTGAACTTGCGCACCCCTTTGATCGGGACGCGAGTCTCTCTGCCGGCGGGCGCAGACGCGCGCGACGGCGGCGGGCTCGTTGGCATCGGGCTGGCCCCGGATGCGGCCGCCTGCACGTCAGCGCGAGTGATGATGCCGTCCTCGCCGGTACCGGTCACTGTCGAGAGGTCGATGCCGAGGT
>JAUZFR010000108.1 GCA_030840335.1 Actinomycetota bacterium
CGCGTGGCTGAGCGCCAACTTCGTCTCGAGCCTGGACGGCGCGGGAACTCACAACGGACTGTCCGCCGGCCTCGGCGGTGCCGCAGACCAGCGGGTGTTCGCGCTCCTTCGGCGCCCGGCCCACGCCGTGCTCGTCGGGGCCGGCACAGTTCGCAAGGAGAGCTACGGCCCCATGCGACTGGACGCGCCATCGGTCGCCTGGCGGCAAGCCGCCGGCCTTCCGGCGCATCCGGTGTTTGCAATCGTGTCCGGACGGCTCGACCTCGACCCGCGATCCCGGATCTTCACGGATGCTCCGGTGCGCCCGATCGTCGTCACCACGGCAAGCTCGCCGACCGATAAGCGCGAATCTCTTGGCGAGGTGGCCGACGTCATCCTGGCCGGAGACGACGAGCTGGATGCCCGACTCATGCTGTCCGAGCTGACCGGTCGCGGGCTGCTGCGAGTGCACAACGAGGGTGGTCCGAGTCTCTTCGGCACCCTGCTCGCCGCCGATGTCGTTGACGAGCTGTCGATTACGGTGAGCCCGGTGATCGAGGGAGGGGACGCCGCACGCATCGTTTCCGGCGACCTTCCAGAGGTCCGTCGATTGAGGCTGGCTGGCGTGCTCGCATCCGAAAGCACCTTGCTGCTGCGCTACGAACGCGACCGGTCGATCCCCGGCTTCTGACCGCACACGGCCTCTGCCAGAGATCCGAGGCGGGCGACGTCGGGGAGTCCCGCCCGTTTCACAGGTTTGCACTGGCAAGATTTGAGCAACCACTCGCCGCAGGACAGGACAGCAGATGCCGTCGGAGCTCACGACAAAACAGAAGCGCGACCAACGCAGGGCCGAGAAAGTCGCGCAGATGAAACGGGAGCAGGCGCGGCGCAAACGCAACCGACTCATCGGAATCATCGTCAGCATCGTCGCTGCGATCGCGGTCGTGGCAATCGTCGTGACACTCGTTGTGACGAGCAGTGCGAGTAACGCCAACGTAGCTGCCGGATCGACGAAGCCCATCAAGGGCCTCAAGACCTTCACCAACCTGCCCGCCAACCACGTCGATGGCACGGCAGTCGACTACAAAACCCTCTATGGGATGGATCCACCCGCCGGCGGCAACCACTGGAGCGAATGGCTCAACTGTGGCCGGTACGACCAGCCGCAACAGAACGAGCGAGCTGTCCACGATCTCGAGCACGGCGCCGTCTGGATCACCTACGACCCCGCGAAGGTCACCGAAGCGCAGATCACCACGATGATGAAAACGCTCCCGACCACCTATCTGACGGTCTCGCCATACCCGAACCTTCCGACGCCGGTCGTCGCATCCGCCTGGGGCAAGCAAGTTCAGCTCACTGGCACGAAGGACCCCCGCCTGGCCTCCTTCATCACACAGTTCTGGCGCTCGACCAAGGCTCCCGAGCCGACATCACCGTGCGTTGGCGGCTTTGATGGACCAGGAAAAGTCGGCTAGCGGCGGACTCCGAACCCGGCGCACCATCGCGATCGTCGTCGCGGTGTTCGTGCTGGTTTTCGGAGCCTTCGCTGTGGGAAGAATCTCGACGCAACAGACCGTCACGCCAACCGACACCAGCGCGGAAGCCGGATTCGCCCGCGATATGCAGGTTCATCACGACCAGGCGGTTGAGATGTCGATGATGGTGCGCGACGAAACAACCGACCCGGACGTGCGCCGCCTCGCCTACGACATCGCCCTCGGGCAATCGCAGGGTGCCGGGCAGCTGTACGGCTACCTCGCAGACTGGAACCTGCCGCAGTCATCCAGTCAGCCTCCGATGACCTGGATGACGCTGCCGCCACTTAGCGGGGCGGGCGGAACCCACAACCACGGCGGCGCAACCCTCAAAGAGCCGCTCGCCACGATGCCGGGCTATGCGACCGATGCACAGATCGCGAAGCTCGCCAGCCTGAAGGGCGTTCCCGCCGAGCAGGAGTTCCTGACGCTGATGATCGCACACCACCGCGGCGGCATTGAGATGGCGCAGTACGTTCTCGCACGAAGCACCTACCCGCCGATCGTCACCTTTGCGCGAAGCCTGGTGAGCGTGCAAACGAGCGAGATCACGAACATGCAGGCGATGCTAGCCGCACTGCCTCGCACCGCGGTCCCGACCACGAAATAGTCGCCGCGTCGCGCCATTCGACGGGACGCGCTATTCGACAGACAGTGTCGACGCCTGCTCGGCGAACAGTCGCGAGTATTCGCCACCGCTCGCGAGCAGCTCCGTGTGCGTACCCTTTTCGACAATGCGACCGGCCTGAACGACGAAAATGACGTCGGCCGCGATTACCGTCGACAGCCGGTGCGCGATCGCGATGGTGGTGCGCCCGCGGGCCGCAGCATCCAGTGCGGACTGCACGATTCGCTCCGAAATTGTGTCGAGCGCGCTCGTGGCTTCGTCGAGAATCAGCACGGGCGGGTCTTTCAGCAGCACGCGAGCGATTGCGACGCGCTGCTTCTCGCCGCCGCTCAGCCGATACCCGCGTTCGCCGACGATCGTGTCGTATCCGCCCGGGAAGGACGCGATCGTGTCATGGATGTTCGCGGCTCGCGCGGCGACCTCGAGCTCCTCTTGCGTCGCATCCGGCTTCGCGTACCGCAGGTTCTCGGCGATCGTGGCATGGAACAGGTACGTCTCCTGGCTCACGATGCCGATATTCGCGACAAGGCTCTCGTGTCGAAGGTCGCGCACGTCGTCGCCCGCGAACAGCACCCTGCCACCGGCGGCTTCGTGGAATCGCGGAATCAGGTAAGACACGGTGGTCTTGCCCGCTCCGGAGGGCCCGACGAAGGCAGCGTACTGGCCGGGTTCGATTTCGAATGAGACGGAGTTGAGGGTGGGCGGCGAATCCTCCCCCGCATCCGGGTAACGGAACGTGACGTCGTCGAAGGCGACCTCGCCGACTCGCTGCCTGCGAACCATCGCGGCCTCCGGTCGATCCGAGATCGCGGGCCGCAGGTCCAGGTATTCGAAGATGCGCGCAAACAGTGCCTGCGAGGTCTGCAGGTCGAGTGCCACCCTGAGCAGCCCGAGAAGCGGGAACATCAGCCGTGCCTGAACGGTCGTGAACGCGACGAGCGTTCCCGCGGTGACAGGCACATCGTGCAACAGCAGCCAGGCCGCAACGAGATAGATCACCGCAGGAACGATCGAGAGAAAGATGTTGACCATCGCGAAGAACCACTGGCCGCTCATCTGCTGCTGAACCTGAAGGCGGATCTGGTTCTCGTTCTCGGCCTGGTAGCGCGCAACCTCGGCGGGCTGCTGGTTGAAACTCTTGGCCAGGAGAATCCCGCTGACGCTCAGGGTCTCCTGGGTGATCGCGCTCATGTTGCTGAGCGACTCCTGCGTCTTGGTGGCAATTCGCGCGCGCACCTGCCCGACGCGGCGTTGCGCAATGACGAGGACGGGCAGAAGGATGACCGCGACGATAGTCATCTGCCAGCTCAGGACCAGCATCGAGACCAGAGCCGCGATGACGGTGACGGTGTTACCCACAACGCTCGAGATCGTGTTGCTGAGAACGCCTGCGACGCCACCGACGTCGTTCTGGAGCCGCGACTGGATGACACCGGTCTTCGTCTTGGTGAAGAACGCCAGTTCCATCGACTCGAGGTGGCGGAACAGCCGAATGCGCAGGGCGCCCATCACCGTGTTGCCGATGGTGGCCGTCAGGAACGTCTGCCAGACGCCGAGGCCGGCCGACGCAATCCAGAGCAGCACCATCGCGCCGACCAGTTGGAGGAGCACGGGCACATTCGGCCCACCCGACTTCGGAAACAGTCCGACGTCGAAGGCCTCCCTCGTCAGCAGCGGCGGAAGGACGCTGAGCGCGGCGCTCACGAGAACAAGAATGATCGTCAGGGTGAGCTTCGCGCGATGCGGTCGAAACAACTCGCCGATCCGCGGCACAAGACGCTCGACTTTTGGCGCTGTTGCGTTCAGCGCGCGCTGGGACGCGACATCGCTCGAACTGATTCGACCGCGGCCACCGCCGCCCCGCATACTCACCACTTCACCCTAAGCTCTAGGGCCGACCCGCCTGACCGGCGTGCACATCCTCTAGTCGGTTGGCCAGGAATCGTCGATGGTCTTGAGCACCTTGGTCGTCGCCGTTCCCTTGACCCAGTCGACCATTCCCGTCCAGAACGAACCCGATCCGACGATCGACGGCATCAGGTCTGAACCGTCGAAACGGAACGTCGTGTCCGGGCTCTGGAGTAGCTCGATCGAGTACTGCAGAAGCGGACTGCTCGCGGAGCCTGGCAACAGGCTGCGGTCCGGGCTGATCGCCCCACCGAGCGCAACGCGGCTCTTCGCCCAGCTCGTGCTCGACAGATACTTCTGCACCTTCACCGTGTCCGCATCATTCGAGAAGGCGGCAACGAAGTCTCCGCCGCCGGTGACCGGGATGTCATTGGTTTGGAGCGGCGGAAGCATGAATGCCCACAGGTCGCCATGCGGACCAACCGTCGGCGCACCGACGCTCGGGTCCTGCAGCTCTCCAAGGAACGAGGTGCCCTGGTGTGTCAGGGCGCACTTTCCGCTGACCAGCGCCCTGGCGACATCCAGCGTGGAGGTCGTGTCGATCGAGTTCACGTCACCCATACCCGCGTTGACGTAGTTCTTGTCCAACAGAATTTCGGCCGCGTCATCGAACGCACGCTTGATGCGCGGGTCGCTGAACGGAATCTCGTGCTTTACCCATTGGTCGTAAACAGCTGCGCCATCCTGGCGGAGAACGAGGTCCTCGATCCAGTCCGTGCCCGCGGCGCCGCTGGCGGCATCCGACGAGAAGCCCTCGCACCAGGGTGCGCCGCCCATTTTCGACTGCAGGGTCTGGCTGAGGCGATACAGGTCGGACCAGTTCGAGGGAACGTCGACGCCCCAACCCGCAAGCTGCTTCGGCGAATACCAAACCCACCCATTGAGCGAGGCGAGGAGCGGGGACGCGTACTGCACGCCCTTGAAGGTGGTGTACGACCCCCAGTCCTTCGTGTAGTTCGCCTTGATGTTCGCGTTTACCGCGGCAGGCTCTGCCTTCAGGTACCCGCGGCTGGCGAGGTCGCCGATGAGGCCGGGCTGCTCAAAGATGGCAAGGTCTGGCGCGTTGCCCTGCTGGGCCGCACCGCCGATCTGCTCTTCGAAGTCTTTGCTTCCGGAGTAATTGATCGTGATGTGGTTCTTCGCCGCCCAGGCGGACCACGACTGTTCGAGAAGTTTCGCGTCGTTGTCCGTGATCGGACCGGTGATGGTGACGACACCATCCGCTTTTCCGACGGCTCCCCCCGCAGCTGCCGCGGTGGACGAACAACCGGTGATCCCCAGGCCGAAAATCGCCAATATGGCGAGTGGCCCGACGACGCGACGGCGTGATGATGACTTCAATTCGTTCCCCCCCAGAGGCACACTTGCGCTCCCAGAGACTAGCTCCGGGACGTGTACCCCGTGCAGTCCCCCGTTGGGGTGACTGGGGAAGGTCGGCGCGTGAGGTGGGGCTTGAGGCAAGACTCTTGTGGCACCAGATGGGCTAAGCGAGAATGCTTTGTGTTGCAGCAAAACCAACGCGTCTTGCACAACGAACAACTAAGTAGCGTGTGGCCCGAAATCACACAGATGGCGCCGTCCCCCCAGCGCTTCCCCTGAGCCCGGGCAGCTCGCCGTCGGACTGCCACGGCTGACCGATGTCAGAAGCTGCGGACCTGATCCCGCGCATCTGGCGACGACGGCAAAAAGGCGGGGCGTCCCGAGTGGTTACGGAACGCCCCGCCGTTCTTGCTGAATTACTTGAGCGTGACGGTGGCGCCAGCCTCTTCGAGCTGAGCCTTTGCCTTGTCAGCGGCTTCCTTGCTAACACCCTCGAGCACAACGCCCGGGGCGCCATCAACGACTGCCTTCGCCTCTCCCAGTCCAAGACTGGTGAGTGCGCGCACCTCCTTGATGACCTGGATCTTCTTCTCGCCAGCCGACTCGAGAACGACATCGAACGACGTCTTCTCTTCGACCTCTTCGACGGGAGCAGCAGCTCCGCCGCCTGCGGCAGCAACGGCCACGGGGGCCGCGGCGGTGACCTCGAAGGTCTCCTCAAACTTCTTCACGAACTCGCTGAGCTCAATGAGCGTCAGCTCCTTGAACGCGTCGAGCAGCTGGTCTGTTGACAGCTTTGCCATGATGTTCTCCTTTGGATCTTTGTCGGATGCTGCGCATCCGTTGGTTCTATTCCGGCGCCCCGATTAGGACGCGGACTCCTGCTTCTCACGCAGCGCGTCGACCGTGCGAACGGCCTTCGACAGCGGGGCGTTGAACAGATATGCAGCACCGAACAGCGACTGCTTGAACGCGCCGGCCAGCTTGGCCAGCAGCACTTCGCGGCTTTCGAGGTCGGCGAGTTTGTTGACCTCCGCGGCGGTCAGAGGGTTACCGTCGAAGTAACCACCCTTCACGACGAGCAGAGGGTTTGCCTTGGCAAAGTCACGCAGGACCTTCGCGACGGCAACAGTGTCACCGTGAACGAATGCGAGAGCGGACGGCCCGGCAAGCTCGGCGTCGAATGACGCGATGCCCGCCTGGTTGGCCGCAATCTTGGTCAACGTGTTCTTCACCACGGCGTACGTAGCGTGCTCACTGATCGACTGCCGCAGCGACTTGAGCTGGGCAACGGTGAGACCGCGGTACTCGGTGAGCAGAACGGCATTCGAGGTACGGAACTTGTCCGTAAGCTCGGCAACCGATGCTTCCTTGTTCGCCATGGCGCTCCTAGTTGGTTTCGTATGTCCTGGCCGAAACCGCCGGAGTTGCCCTGTTAAAGCAATGAAGCTCCGGCGCTAAGCGCACGGAGCTGAACGATTTCGGACTCTCATCCGAACCAAACTACTTCACACACCTGCGCGGGATTCCGAACAGAACCGGATGGTTCTGTGTCGGACCTTCGTTCGAAATCTGCTTACACAGACGCCGAATCCAGCGGTCTTTGGCCTCGAGTAGCATACGTGACGCATCCCGCGTACTGCAACTTCATATCGCCGAGTGCGGCCAGTCGTCGCGAGCGCTGGCCCCAAAGCACCTGCAGTCGTGACGACTGGCCGCACTCGGCGAGAGATTTAGTCGCGCCAGGAGTGCTCCGGCGCGTAGCCGAGGAGACGACGGGCCTTGTCAATCGAGAGCAGCGTTTCGTTCTCGCCGAGGTCTTTCGTGATCTTCACGTTCGGGAACTCGGCCGCCATGAGCTCTGCGCTCGGCGTTGTCATCACGGTGTCGGCCGCGGCGATGATGAACGTCTCGAAGCCCGGGCCGGCCGTCTCAAGCGACTTTAGAACGGCTTGCGCGCCATCCCTGGTATCGATGTAGCCCCACAGGTTCCAGCGGCGCAGCTTGGGGTCGGCCTGGTAGGTCGGGAAGTCGCGGTAGTCGTTCGTGTCGAGCACGTTCGAGAAGCGCAGCGCCGTGACGCTCAACTCCGGATCCCAACGCACGTGCTTGATCGCCAGCTCCTCCTCGAGGTGCTTGACGACGGAGTACGTGGATTCCGGACGAGACGCATACTCCTCGTCGAGCGGCGCATACGGCGGATCGATGTCGAACGGGATGCCCAGCAGCGTCTCGCTGGATGCGTAGACGACCCGTTTGATGCCGGCTCGGCGAGCGGCCTGAAACACATTGAAAGTGGACAGCATATTGTTGGCGAACGTCGCCGAATCGGGGGCGAGTCCGCCGGAAGGCAACGCGGCGAGGTGCACAACCGCGTCAAGGCCATCGTGCCGACCGTCTATCGAGAACAGGGCGTCAACCACCTGTCCGTAGTCGGTGAGGTCGACTCGCGTGAAGGTGTTGCTTCGCGCGCCGACCACATCCAAAACTATGACGAAGTGACCGGCCGCCTCGAGGGTGCGGACCACCTCCGAGCCGAGCTTTCCGTTACCGCCAGTGACTGCAATTCTCATGGTTCTATTCTGACACCTCCTGCTTGAAGCGCTTCACGCGCCAGGGTCGCTCGCCCGGCGCGCGATTGCTCAGACAGCGATGGTGCCCGGCAATTCCAGCCGGAACTGAGTGCGACCCGGCGCGCTCTCGACCGAGACTTCGCCGCCGTGGCCGTCAATGACCGCCTTCACGATCGCGAGTCCGAGACCCGTGCTGCCCGCCGCACGCGACCGCGACGAGTCGCCGCGAGCGAACCTCTCGAATAGGGTCGATGCCAGCCCGTCAGCGATGCCCGGGCCGTCATCCGTCACTGTGATGATTGCGTCTCCATCCGCTCCGACCGTGAGTTCGGTGACGACACTCGTTCCGGCCGGTGTGTGAACGCGGGCATTGCTCAGCAGGTTCGCAACGACCTGATGAATGCGCTGGCCGTCGCCAAGGATCATCACTGGTTCGTCGGGAAGTTCGAGCGCCCATTCGTGGTCGTCCCCGGCGACGTGCGCATCGCCGACACAGTCGACGAGAAGACGCGACAGGTCGATGGATGTCATCTCGAGATCGCGTCCCTCGTCGAGTCGAGCGAGCAGCAGCAGGTCCTCGACCAGGGACGTCATGCGAACGGCTTCGGATTCGACGCGCCCAAGTGAGTGAGTGACATCCTCGGGCAGCTTGTAGTTGCCGCGGCGGGTGAGTTCGGCGTAGCCACGGATGGAGGCGAGCGGAGTCCGAAGCTCGTGGCTCGCATCCGCAACGAACTGGCGCACCTTGCTCTCGCTGGCCTGCCGTGCGCGGAGGGCGTCATTCACATGCCCCAGCATGCTGTTGAGCGCGGCGCCGACCTGGCCGACCTCCGTGCGCTGGTCGGTGTCGGCATCCGGAACCCGCACCGAGAGGTCGACCTCGCCGCGATCGAGCGGCATGGATGCGACCTCGGTCGCGGTCGCCGCGACCCGGCGAAGTGGGCGCAGCGCGTACGAGACGATGCCCCAGGTCGCAAACGCGACAAGGAGGATGCCTCCCAGCGAGATGCCGCCGAGCGCGAGCCCGGATCGAAGAAGAGTGCTCTGAGTGTCAGCGAGCGGATACGCGAAGTACTCGTAGAACTTCAGCGTGTTTCCCGCGTTGTCGATCGCCGTCAACTGACGGGTGCGGATGACGCGGAAGTCGCCGTAGCCCGTGATGGTGACGTTGGTCAGGTCGCTGCTGGTATTGATGCCAAGCAACGGTGCGAGCTGTGACGCGGTCAGCGACTGCGCCGCTCCGCCGAACGTCGGTACCTGCCCGACAATTGTCTTGCCAGAAGACTGTGCCGTGATCGTGCCCGGCTGGAGTCCCGGGGTGTTCCCGCCCTCGGGCAGTCCCTGATTGCTGTCGAGTCCGCCCAGCCGTTCCGCGACTGCGGCGTTGCGGTGGAGTTGGTTGTTAATCGGCGTCAGCAGGTTGAGATACAGCGAGAAGACGCTGATACCGCCAACCACAATACTGAGCAGCGTGAAGAGTGCGACCACGCTGATGACGAGTCGCCGCCGGAGGGTCCACGGAGCGCGGCTGAGCCGCCACTTCATCGCGTCGGCTTCAGGATGTAGCCCACGCCTCGCACGGTGTGGATCATCGGAGCGCGCCCTGCATCGATCTTCTTGCGCAGGTACGAAATGTAGATCTCGACGACGCTGGACTTGCCACCGAAGTCGTAGCTCCAGACCCGGTCGAGAATCTGCATCTTGCTGACAACCCGCCGCGCGTTGCGCATGAGGTAGCGCAGCAGCTCGAACTCCGTGGCGGTCAGGTCGATGATCTCTCCCCCACGCCGCACCTCGTAGCTGTCTTCGTCGAGCTCAAGGTCGCCCACCTCGAGGTGCGAGTCGGAGGAGTCATCCACTGTCATACCGGACCGGCGGATGAGCCCACGCAGTCTCGCGACGAGCTCCTCGAGGCTGAACGGCTTCGTGACGTAGTCGTCTCCGCCGACGGTGAGCCCGGCGATGCGATCGTCGACAGAGTCCTTGGCGGTGAGGAACAGGATCGGCGTCTGGTTGCCATCCGTGCGCAGGCGCTGCAACACCTGCAGCCCGTCGATGTCGGGAAGCATGATGTCGAGCACAATCACATCCGGTCGGAACTCGCGCACGACGCTCAACGCCTTCTGCCCGTCACTGGCCAGCCGCACATCCCAGCCCTCGTAGCGCAGCGCCATCGAGAGGAGATCGGTCAGCGAATCTTCGTCATCCACAACGACAGCGCGAATGGGGGTGCCGTCCGGGCGGCGCAAACGAGGTTGTGCGACCGGAGGAGCGGAGTGCCGGGACTCCGGCGAGAAAGTACTCATAGTTCCAGTATTGGGAACTTCCTATGAACCAACTGTGAACGATGGATGCGCGGCGATCGAGAACTTTGACATCGGTGAGAGTGAGAATGGATGCGTGACCATCGTGCAGCCCACCCTCGACCTCTGGGACGAGCCGCTGCCCGACCATCGCGATCGAATCGTCGCAAATTCCCGCGACCGGGTGGCGTGGTTGCGCGCCCGTAGCCGGGGCGTGACGGCAACGGATGTCGCGCGGCTGTCGAGCATCCGTGCCCTCAAGGCGGTGGCACTCGACAAACTCAACGGAAGCGGCTTCGGCGGCAACGCCTACACGGATCACGGTCGCGCTCGCGAGCCGGAAATCGCGCGCTGGGTGCAGCGCAACCACGGCATCGGCCCCAGTTCAGACCTGTACCACGCGCACGGTCAGCCGCTCCATCTCGCCACTCCGGACGGCGTGGCGACCCGCGGCAGCACCGTCTTGCTCTGCGAGATCAAGACCACGTCGAGCAGCTGGAGGTCGATTCCGCGCGGCTATCTCCGTCAGGTCTGGTGGCAGCAATACGTGCTTGGCGCGGAGCGCACGCTTGTCGTCTGGGAGCAGCATCAGGACTTCGTGCCGCTCTCCGCAGAGCCCGAGTTCCGCTGGGTCGAGCGTGACGACAACGAGATTTACATGCTGGTCGGGCTTGCCAATCGTCTGCTCGCTCTGATGTCGGGCCGATGAGCGCGCAACCTCCGCGCAGCAATCGACACCCCTAACACCGCGACCCAGGCGATCGCGAGCGTCGTCGCAACGAGCTCGAGCCTGCTGCCGAAGTTGGCCTGGAAGTTGGTGAGTGAGCACAGCCCGCCGACGCCCGCGATGACCCCGACCGCGACGCCCGTCCAGAGCGAGAATCGCGCGAGCGTGCGGTGGTTCTCGGCAAGGGCGGTCTGCAGCATCGCCCAGCAGGCGGCGACGAACGCGAACGTCGCACAGGTGATGTGGGTCAGGTCCTGCCAGTCGAACGTCGATCCATACGGCAGCGGGCATCCGGAAGTGCACGTGACCTGAGAGGCGACGAGGAAGAATCCACACGCAATCCACAGCGACACCGCGGGTGTCCACGCAGCGAGGATGCGAACGCGCGACCGGATGTTCCTGCCCGCGAACGCGATTAGGGAGCCTCCCGCGACAATGAGCAGCAGGGCGATCTCGAATGTGCGTGCTGTCGGCATGCCGGTTGCGCCCAGTTCACTCACATAGATGTCTCGAGGAATCGTCAGCCGGGCAATCCAGATGATCACAAGGGCTGAGAGAACCAGACCTGAGCCGACAAGAGTCGTGACGACGTCGACGATTGCGCGCCGCGTCATGCGGAGAAGGGCCTATTGTTCCGCGAAACCCAGACCGCGCCCGCGCCGACCAGGCCGACGATCACGGCGATGAGAACCACGTAGAACCCGACGGAGAAGTACCCTTCGGTCGCGAGCGCCGGGTTGAGGAACGGATACGGGTACCACGGCTTGCCTGTGCGTTCATCGATCGCGAATGGCGCACGGATGAGTGTGTAAGCAGCCCACACGATCGGGAAAATGACGATGATCCGGATGACGCGCCAGCTGAGCGCGCTGCGCCCCGGCGCGAACAACCAGTCCAGTACGAGATAGGCACACGCGACGACGTGCAGGATCTCGTTCGACCATTCGACGGTCGTGCCCTGTGGCAGTTCGACTCCTCGCAGCAGCAGGTTGTAGACGACGCCGGTCACTCCCATGTACGTCACGACGATGACGCGGAAGATCGTGTACCAGCGCGGATCATCCCGCTTCGCGAATGCGAAGCCCGCACCGATGAGCAGCACGACCACGCTGGCAATGTTCGATTCGATCGTGAAGAAGCTGAAGAAGTTGACCAGCTGGAAGCCGACATCCAGCCCGCCTTTGTGCCAGATCTGGATGCTCCGCTCGAGTTGAGCGACGACCGCCGCGACGATAAGCGCTGCCACCACCACCCGCACCACGGCGACGACGTTGCGGTATGCGCTGCTCTTCGTCAAGTCTGTTCCCTTTCGAGGCGACTGTCCCAGTTATCGCCGCACTCAACGAATCGTAGCTGTGGCGCCGTGCTTCCGCCCTCCCACTCACCCCTTGTGGGCGGAGAACTCGGCTGCGGGCGGAGTCATTTCTCCGCCCGCGAGCATCGACTCCGCCCGCAGGGTTGGTACCGGGGACGATGGCCGCCGTCGCGTCAGAGCGTGCGCTCTCGGACAAAGTCGTGCTCGTAGTGGCCGCCGAGATAGAACCGCTTGGTGCCCACGCGCACGAACCCGCTCTTCTCGTAAAAGCGGTTTGCCCGCGCATTTTCCTGGTTCACTCCGAGCCACATTCCGAGAACCCCACGTTCGATCGCGGCGTTGACGGATGACTCAACCAGCGCCTGCGCGATGCCAGCGCCGTGATGCCCAGCCGCCACGTAGACCTTGCTCAACTCTGCCGTTGGGTGAAGGGAAATCGCGGAGACAACATCCGGGTCGGTCGGTTCGCCGAAGATGATCATCGTGTAACCCGCGACCCGCCCGTCGACGAAAGCAAGCACGAGCGATCGCTCCGGGTCGGCGAGATAGCCATCGAAGCTCGCCTCGGACAGGTTCTCGGCTATGAACGCAGCGATCGATTCCGCCGTGGTCGACGGAGGGCAGGCGAGCGGGAATGTCGCCGCGGCGATTTCGGCGAGCGTCGCGGCGTCGGCGGGGACGGCGGCGCGGATCTCAAGTGACACAGGAATCGCCCTTCAGATGCGAAAAAGGGGCCCGCTCGCGCGGGCCCCTCCGTCGTGAATTAGCTACAGAACGTTGACGTCCAGTGGGATGCCGGGGCCGAAGGTGGTCGAAACCGTGCCCTTCGTGATGTAACGGCCCTTCGAGCTGCTCGGCTTCGAGCGGACGACCTCATCGATCGCCGCCTTGATGTTCTCCGAGAGCTGCTCCTGCGTGAACGCGGCCTTGCCGACGACAAAGTGCACGTTGGAGTGCTTGTCGACGCGGAACTCGATCTTTCCGCCCTTGATGTCGGAAACGGCCTTCGCCACATCCGTCGTCACGGTGCCGGTCTTCGGGTTGGGCATGAGGCCGCGGGGGCCAAGCACCTTTCCGAGTCGACCGACCTGGCCCATGAGCTCCGGAGTCGAGACGGCGGAATCGAACGACGTGTAGCCGCCGGCGACCTTCTCGATGAGCTCCGTGCCACCGACCTCATCGGCGCCCGCGGCGAGAGCGGCCTCAGCCGCGGCGCCGGTTGCGAACACGATGACGCGAGCGGTCTTGCCCGTTCCGTGAGGAAGGATGACCGTGCCGCGGACCATCTGGTCAGCCTTGCGCGGGTCGACCCCGAGCTTCAGCGCAACCTCGATGGTGGAGTCGAACTTCTTCGATCCGGTCTCGCGTGCAACCGAAACTGCTTCGGTCGGGGTGTAGAACTTGCCGTCTTCGATCTTCTCGGCGGCGGCGCGGTACGCCTTTGACTTGGTTGCCATGATTACGCCTCCACCGTGATTCCCATCGAACGGGCAGTGCCCGCGATGATCTTGATTGCGGCCTCAATGTCGTTTGCGTTGAGGTCTACCTGCTTCTGCTCGGCGATGGTGCGAACCTGCTCTTTGGTGAGCTTCGCGACCTTGACCGTGTGCGGGGTCGGAGACCCCTTCTGCACGCCGGCTGCCTTCTTGATGAGCTCCGCTGCCGGAGGCGTCTTCAGGATGAAGGTGAAGGAGCGGTCCTCGTAGACGGTGATTTCCACGGGGATGACGTTGCCTCGCTGCGACTCGGTCGCCGCGTTGTACGCCTTGCAGAACTCCATGATGTTCACGCCGTGCTGACCGAGCGCCGGGCCGATTGGCGGGGCTGGGTTCGCGGCGCCGGCCTGGATCTGAAGCTTGATCAGACCCGTGACCTTCTTTTTCGCTGCCATTATTTTCCTTTTCTCGTGCCGCGCGAGGGCGGCGCTCCCACAGACCGGGCCATTCCCGGCAGTGGTGGTTTGTGTTGCAGCCTTACAGCTTAGTCACTTGTTCGAAGCTGAGCTCGACCGGAGTCTCGCGCTCGAACAGGGAAACCAGCACCGTGAGCTTGCCGCTCTCGGGCTTGATCTCACTGATCGACCCCGGAAGGCCTGCGAACGAACCCTCCTTGATCGTGATGGTCTCGCCGATCTCGAAGTCGATCTCGGCCGGAATGACGCGAGCCGCGGTCTTGCCCTTGCCACCGGCGGTCTTGGCCGCGGGGGCTTCGACGATCTGGACGAGGCTCTTCAACATGTTGAAGGCTTCCTCGAAGCGAAGGGGAGTTGGGTTGTGCGAGTTGCCCACGAAGCCGGTCACACCCGGCGTGTGGCGAACGACAGACCAGCTGTCTTCGTTGAGGTCCATGAGAACGAGAACATAGCCGGGGATACGAACGCGGTTGACCAGCTTGCGCTGCCCGTTCTTGATCTCGACAACGTCTTCCATCGGAACCTCGACCTGGAAGACATAGTCCTCCATGGCCATCGATACGCGACGGTTCTCGATGTTCTGCTTTACGCGCTTCTCGAACCCGGCGTAGGAGTGGATGACATACCACTTGCCCGGCTTCGACCGCAGTTCGAGTCGGAACGCGTCATAAGGGTCTGCCTCGACCGGCTCGCCGTCATCGTTCAACTCCGGACCGTCGTACGGCGTGACATCCGGAACCTCGGCGGCTTCGTCTTCTTCTTCGAGTTCTTCCTCGTCGTCGGTGGCGGCCACGGCCGCATCCGCCGATTCCGTCGAATCGATCACAAGCGCGCCGTTCACGATCGCGTCGGCCTGGGGGTCGATCGCGGCGTCGATGGCCTCGAGCAACCCGGCGAGGTCGCCGTTCTCGTCGTCGCCCGCGCTGTCTTCGAGGTGAAGCGCCCCGTTCTCGGCGTTGTCGACGGAAAGCTCGTCAGCGGAAAGCGTGTTGCCCTCCTGGGCTTCGTCCTCTTCAGACGACTGCTCCGCAGCCGTTGCTAGGTCGATATCCCGGCGGTCAGACTCAGACACTTAGATCTCATTTCATTTTCTTTGCGGTACCGGCACGAGTCCGGAGAAGTATTCGGGCGTCCGGCTGCGGTCTCCGGGCGCGGTCTTTGGAGCTATGAACCGAAGATCCAGTTCACCAACGCTGCGAAGCCATAGTCGAGGCCGGCCACGAGCGCCATCATGATGATGACGAACACGAGCACGACTCCGGTGTAGCCGAAGAGCTCCTTGCGGGTCGGTGTTACGACCTTGCGAAGCTCGATGAAGACCTGACGCATGAACAGGCTGAGACGCGCGAATGGGCTGCGCCTTTCGGCGCGGTCCTTTCGAGCGTTGGCGACGATGTCCTCACTGGGCTCGTCGATCACTTTCCTTGCCACGCTTCCAACCTTTCACCGTCAGCCGCGACCCGCAAACGCGAGTGCAACGTGCAGGGCGGACAGGACTTGAACCTGCAACCTGCGGTTTTGGAGACCGCTGCTCTACCAATTGAGCCACCGCCCTATAGACGACTTGAGTCGTCCAGGAGACCTGAAACCCGCCCGACCTTAGCGCAGACGGGCACGGTCAAACCGATTCCGGGCACGCAAAAGCTTGGCAGATTTCAACTACCGCACCCAGTGTACGTCATGGCGGTCGGCCAAAAAAGTTTCGAGACTCCGCGTCATAACGCATGCCACTCACGGTCTCTCTGGGTGAGCGAGGACCAACCAACTCGCGAGTAACCACATCTCCATCACGCAGATGGGCGTAGCGAAGCAGAGTTCCGGCCGAGTCGTTCGCTTCAATATCCCGAGTTGAGGGTCGACGCTGACCTTGCACTGCTTCCCACTCCGAAAAGGATCAGGAAGGTATTCCGTCGTGTTCATACAAGGCACGCCGCAGACTGGGCACGGAAGACGACGCGCCGAGCGAGCAGCACAGATTCCCATCAGAGCCGCGGCAATGACAGCGGCAATCGCGCTTGGAGCCGGGCTCGCGCTCGCAGCTCCGCTCGCGGCATCCGCAGACAGCACGCCAAACTCGTACGCGTTGGGGCAGTTTCTCTCCGGCAGCCTCCTCGGCACAAATCTCGACCGCATCGCCGCGCTCGAAGCGACAACCGCGAGCAACAACGGCTCCCAGTCGCGCCAGGTGTCGCGCGATCCGCTGGGCGTGAGCGCTCTTGGCACAACGGTCGTCAAGGAGCCATCAGGTAAACAGGTCAACCTCAGCGACGTCGTCAATGTCGGCGCCGTGAATCAGTACGCGCAGGCCGACAGCGATGGCAGTTCCGTCGCAGCCAGCGGTGCGGTCAGCAGCGACGGCGGAGTGGGGGCCGGGCCCGTCGATTCGGCGCCATCCGGTTCGGCCACGCTCGATCTGGATTCATTGCTCGGATCGCGGTTTGCCGGTGTGCTGTCGGATCTCAAGCTGCAGGCAGACGCCGCAGGCGCACAGGCCCGCGGCAAGCTGACCGTTGCTTCGGGCGACTACTCGCTCGCTGGTCTCAGGCTCACCTTCACGAGCCCCGCGATCGCGCACCTCTCCAGCCGGGTGTCCAGCGCTCTCGACCCGGTGGAAGGCGAGCTTGGTGACTTGAACGGATCGGATGGCGCGCTCGCGAACGCGGTCAACTCCGTCGTGAAGCGCATCAATCCGATCCTCAACCTCGCCGGAGCGGGTGCATCCGTGCATGCCCAGGTGACCTCGGATCTCGATGCGGCGATCAAGCCACTTTTGACCGGCAGCTACGGCGACGGTGCCGTCTCGTTCAATTTGGACACGGGCGCCGTCTCGGTTGACCTCGCGCAGCTGCTCGGAGGCGACATCAGCAAGGAGCCGGTTGGCACAGAAGTGCTCTCCGACACCGTCGTCAACCAGGTTCTCAACGGAATTACGACAACCGTCGCGACCCTCGGCGACCAGATCCTGGCGAAAGCGCGCACGGCGCTCATGAAGGCGCGAGTGGATGTGGATGCGACGGTCGACGCGTCGACCCCGCAGTCATCCGGTACGGGCGACAACTGCGCCGACACGGGCTCAGGTTCCGGGCTCGGCGACCTCGTGGGTGGAATTGTCGGCGGCCTGCCCTGCACATCGGCGAGCAAGGTGCTCCCCGACGTGAAAACCAGTCTGGATTTGCACCTGCACGGCACAGTCGGCCAGCTCGTGGACGGCACCGCCAGCCAGGCGAACGGCACGCTGAAGCTGCTGGGGGTTCCTACCTCGGTGAACGTCGGCAACATCGTCGACGGAGTTTCGAGCCAGCTCACGAATCACCTGCTCGACGGCAGCAGCGCCGTGAGCAAGCTGACCCGGTCGCTCGACACGAAGCTGGTCAAACCCGCGGTGACCGGGCTGGTCGGATCGAACGATTCCGTGAAGACCGCGCTCACCGACGCGCTTTCGGTCAAGCTCAACAACCAGGACATGACGCCAACAGGTACCGGCTCGATCTTTACGGAGACGGCGCTTCGGGTCGGCGCACTGTCGGATGCCTCACCCGGCGGAGTTGCGACGCTGAACCTGGCGCAGGCATCCGTCGGTCCGAACGTGACTCGGGTGGTCGCGGCCGGCAGCCCCAGCGATCCGGGTCTCCCCGGAGACCCCGAAGCGCCCACCTTGTCCGGTAGCGGGAGCAATCCCGGCAGCGTCTCGGCGCCCATCCTTCCGGCCGCTTTCGCCACCATGGCATTTACGGGAGTCAGCGTCGCTTTGCTGGTTGCCATCATGCTCGCACTACTGGCAGCGGGAGCCTATCTGGTGCGGGAAGGTCGTCGCCGCCAGACCTGACGTACCGCGAGTCCGGGGATTTAGTCCATCCCGGGGCTTGGGAAGGACGAAAACTCCGGACTCGCGGACTGGTTGGGGATTACTTGAGCCGCGAGGCGGCCGGGGGCGCGAATCTGGGCGGGTGAAACCGCGCGTTCCGTTGCCCGCTCCGCTCGATTCTCAGCCGTTCATTACAGCAGAGGCCGCGGCGGCGGGACTTGGACGGGAACGGCTGAGAGGCAACGATCTTGAGCGACCGTTTCAGGGCGTGTACCTGACTGCGGGTGGTGAAACGGATGTTCAACGTCGCTGTTTCGCACTCACGAAACGGATCTCCCCCGAGGCGTTCTTTTGCACGATTACCGCGGCCCAGCTGATGTCGCTGCCACTGCCGTGGCGGCACCAGCACTCCACGATCGTGCATGTCGCTGTCTTTGCGCCGAACGAGCCACCATCCGGGCGAGGCCTGCGAGGACACGAATTCGAACTCGACGAGACCGTGATCTGCACGTGGTCCGGTCTGCGCATTACGTCGCCAGAGGAGACCTGGTGCTCGCTCGGTTCGCACCTGTCGGTGCCGGAGCTCGTCGCGGCTGGCGACTATCTCATCCATTGGCGCTCTCCGCTCACGACGATCGACCGCCTGCGAGCACGCGTGAAGAAGTGGGCTGGACACCGCGGCGTGAAGAAGCTCCGGTTGGCCATCGCCCGCTTGAATGAGCGCTCCGAGTCACCGCAGGAATCCGTGCTTCGCGTGATAATCGTCGACGCAGGGATTCCCGGTCTGGCGGTGAATCATCCGATCCGCACGTCGGGTGGCTTCGACTACCGGGCCGACCTCGCGTTTCCCGATCGAAAGGTGATCATCGAATACCAAAGTGCGTTCCACGAGACGCCCGAGAGTTTCCGCGCCGACATGACTCGCATCTCGCGACTGGAGGCCGATGGCTGGAAGGTCATCCAGGTCAATCGAGACGACCTCAGGACACCGCTGGAGCTTGTCTCAAGAATCCGCCACGTGCTGGCCACCCGCCCCCACTTCTGATGCCGAGTCCGGGGTTTTCGTCCTGCCCGGGGCTTGGGAAGGACGAAAACTCCGGACTCGCGTGAAGGGGGCAAGGGGCTAGAGGAGCTTGCGCTCCAGCGCCCAGGCCGTCAGCTCGTGGCGCGACGAGAGCTGCAGCTTGCGGAGCACCGCCGACACGTGGGTCTCGACGGTCTTGACCGAGATGAAGAGTTCGGATGCGACCTCCTTGTACGAGAACCCGCGAGCGATGAGGCGCATCACCTCCTGCTCCCGCGCAGACAGTCGGTCGAGTTCCTCGCTCGTTTCCGCGCGCTCTCCGGCGGCCGCACCGAACGCATCCAGCACGAAGCCCGCGAGGCGCGGTGAGAAAACGGCGTCTCCCCCCGCAACCGCGGTCACGGCGGCACTGACCTCCGCCCCGGAATTGCCCTTGGTGATGTATCCCCGAGCCCCGGCGCGGATGACGCCAACCACATCCTCCGCGGAGTCCGAGACGCTCAGGGCGAGGAATCGCACGCGGTCGAGCAGGGTTCCGCTCCGTCGGATGACCTCGGCTCCGCCACCGCCCGCGCCGCCGGGAAGGTGCACGTCCAGCAGTACAACTTCGGGGATCGTGGCGGCAATGAGCTCGACCGCGTCGTCGACCCCCGCGGCTTCGCCAACCACTTCGAGCGACTCGTCGAGGTCAGCGCGCAGTCCCGAACGGAAGATCGAGTGATCGTCGACGATGAGCACCCTAATCACGGGCAACCTCCAGGTGCAGGTGGACTTCGGTTCCGGATGCGATGCCTGGCCGCACCGTCGCGGTGCCACCAGCGCGAGTCATCCGTCCGATGATGGATTCGCGGATGCCGAGCCGATCGTCCGGAAGCGCGCTCAGGTCGAGGCCCGGCCCACGATCGCGGATGAAGACATCGATCGCACCGGCCGAAGTCTCGAGGTAGACGGAGACCTCCCCGCCCGCGTGGCGAGCGGCATTCAACATCGCCTCCCGCGCGGCTCCCACCAGCGACGGGTCGGCTGGCTCGATGGGAGCACCGGCCGACACCACCTCGATTCGCACGGCGTAGTCGAGTTCGATTGCAGCGGCCACAGTGCGCAACTCGGTAGCGAGATCGCCGGCTGGCGGCTGGTCGTCGGCGAACAGCCAGTCCCGCAACTCGCGCTCCTGCGCCCGCGCGATGCGCGCAACCTCACTGGATGCTCCAGCGCGGTTCTGGATGAGCGCCAGCGTCTGAAGCACAGAGTCGTGAAGGTGAGCCGCGATCTCTGCCCGCTGCTCATCGCGAACACGTGCCGATCGCTCCGTCATGAGATCGGCCCACAGGCTGACGACACGAGGAGTGACGAGCACTGCACCGCCGAGGACGATGGCGACGAGGCCGAGCACGGCGTTCAGCGCGGTGGGACGGGACAACAGAACCGCGATCCCCGCGATCAGAAGCGATGCAACCGCGCCAATCCGAACGACGTATGTATAGCGCGTCGTGCGCGCGGGGTCGCCGCGATCGAGAGCGAGGCTCCAGGCAACAGCGGCACCGCCCGAAAGCATCGCGGCAACCAGGCAGAAGTTCACGACGTCATCGTTGGAGCCAGAGATCGCCACGACCAACGCAAGGTCGACCACACCGGCGAGCCCGAGCAGAATCGCGGCAGCTGGCACCCGTCGAGTGATCGGCGATCCGGCCGTGCTCGCTGGCTCGGGTTCAACGGGGACGAACGCCCACAGCCATAGGTAGAACAGCGCGCCCATGCCGCCCGCAAAGACCAGGCAGACAAATGCAATGCGCACGACGCCGACCGGCCAGCGAAGGTGGTCGGCGAGCGCAGCCGCGACGCCCGCGAGCACAACGGCGCGCGGGCGCACGAGTGGCGGCCGGAGCATCGTCGAGGTCATCCCCCGATCAAACCAGACATGGCGGCCCAGTTCACCGATGGAGGAAAAGAATCAGGGTCCGCTCCGGGTCATCCCTTATGGCACGGCGCGGCCGCACACGCCACGATCGAGTCATGCCAAAGCAAACACCACCGAAAACGGATGCCGACGAAACGCCAGAGCCCCCGGCATCCGACGGTCCCACCTCCGACGGCCGCACCTCCGACTCGACAACTCCACCGCCCACCTCGGCCGCCGCGTCGGGCAACCGATTCTTTTCCTGGCTCCGGTCCATCGGGATCACCCGACAGCCCGGGTGGATCGGCGGCGTGGCGGTCGGGATCGCGGACCGCCTGGGGATCGATCCGCTCATTGTGCGCGGCATCCTCATCGTCGTCGCCATCGTCGGCGCACCCGCAACGCTGCTGTACGCGATCGCCTGGCTGCTGCTGCCGGATGCGAAGGGCAAGATCCACCTCGAGGAGCTGATCCGCGGCCGGTTCGATACCCCCATGATTGGCATCGCGGTACTCTTCGCGATCTCACTGCTACCGGTTCCGCAGGGCATCTGGTCGCTCGGAGCGGCGTACTGGGGCCAGCCATACTGGGGTGACTCTCTTGGCCGCGCTGTCTGGACGCTTGTCGTCATCGGCCTTCTCATCTGGCTGGTCGTCTGGTTCGTGCGTCGAGGAGAGCGAAACTCGGGCAGCACGACATCCTCCCCCGCGACGACGGATGATCGCCCCGACACCATCCCGCAGCCGTCGACACCCCCGCCCGCCTCGACCGACGAGACGGCCACCCCGACGGCGCCCGTCGCTCCCCCGGCCCCACCGTCGGATGCGACGACTGAGCAACTCACCGCCTGGCGCGAGCAGCAGGCGCTCTGGAAGACGCAGTACGACGGCTACCGCCAGCAGCAGGCCGCCGAGAAGTACGCCGCGAGTCGCGCAGCGAATGCTCGGGCACGGGAGGAACGGATGGTGCGCACGGCCGCGTATCGAGCCGTGCGCGAGCGCTCCCGGTCGAACCCGCTCTACTCCGCGGTGCTGATCGGCGTCGCGCTGGTCGCGGGTGCGCTCACCGCCCTTGCCGTGAGCAACGGCGAACCGGGAGCTCTCGACATCCTTGTCGGAATCGGCGTCGCGATCGGCGTACTCGGCGTTGGGATCGTCATCAACGGCATCAGGGGCAGGCGAAGCGGTGGCGCGTCGGGCGTCGCGATCCTCCTGCTGGTGCCGCTCGTGTTCGCGGGGGTATTCCCCCAGAGCACGAACCTGCACTACTCGGGCGACTGGCGTCTCGCGCCAGTCGAGTCGAGCGGTTCGCACAGCCAGGCGTTCGTCCAGGGATTCGGCGATGTAACGATCGACCTTCGCAACTTCCTCGATGACCCCGACCAGCAGGGGCTAACTGACGGGGCGGTCCAGGTCTACGTCGCCTCCGGAAACGTCACCGTACTCATGCCCGCGCTGGCCGACGACTTCCATGGCGGCTTCTGGCTGCACACCTCGCGGGGCACCATCACAACCGACACCGGCGTCCATCTCACTGGCAACCACGACAACTCCTGGGGGACAGCGTGGTCATCGCCGAGCGGGACGGTCGCCCAGGAACTCGACGTACAGGTGCGCTCACTCTCGGGCAACATCACCATCATTCATGAATCATCGAACGGAGTAGCCCAATGAGCGACCAAACCCCCACCCCCGTTCGCCACTCGACACCAGCCCGAGCCGGCACGATCGTCTGGGGCACCATCCTGATCGTGGTCGCCGTGTACAGCGTGCTCACGACGACCCTCGGCTTCAGTGCGACAACCCCGTCAGCAGTCGTGTGGATCGTTGTCGGGCTCGGCGCCCTGCTCATCGTGGTCGCACTCGTCGTCGCGATTGTGCGAGCTGCGCGGAATGGCCGTTCAACGGAGCACCATTCGATCGACTGATCCACCAGTCATCCGATGCAACGCTGTTGCATTGGCGGCGCAACGGCCACCATGGAGTCATGACAGATTCTGAAGCAGTCGTGTCGGTGCGCGACCTTCGCAAAACCTACGGATCGTTCAGCGCCCTCGACGGCGTGAGCTTCGACATCCAGCGGGGCGAGACCTTCGCGCTGCTGGGCCCCAACGGAGCGGGCAAGAGCACGACGATCGAGATCCTCGAGGGGTATCGCAACCGCACGAGCGGCGAAGCCAGCGTGCTCGGCATCGACCCGCACAAGGGCGACCTGCTGTGGAAGTCCCGGCTCGGCATCGTGCTGCAGAGCACGGGCGAGTCGGGCAACCTGACGGTGCACGAGCAACTCAGCCACTTCGCCGGGTTCTACGAGAACTCGCGAAATGTGGATGACGTGATCGCAGCCGTCGGCCTGCAGGAGAAGAGCAAGACCCGCATCGGCAAGCTTTCCGGTGGACAACGTCGGCGGGTGGATGTCGCCCTCGGCATCATCGGACGCCCCGAGTTGCTCTTTCTTGACGAGCCGACCACCGGATTCGACCCCGAGGCCCGGCGCAGTTTCTGGGACCTGGTGCGCGTGCTCAAGAGCGAGGGCACCACCATCCTTCTCACCACTCATTACCTGGATGAGGCCGCCCAGCTCAGCGACCGCGCCGGCGTCATCGCCGGAGGCCGACTCATCGACATCGGCACCATCGACGAGATCGGCGGAGCCGAAGCGCGCGTCCCCATTGTGCGATGGCACGATGCGACCGGTGTCCAGGAGCGGCGAACGCACGAGCCCGGTGCGGTAGTCGCCGACCTCATGAGGTCGGGAGTCGAACCGGACGGCCTCGAAATTGTCCGCCCCAGCCTCGAGGATGTCTACCTCGAGCTCGTCGCAGCCAACTCACCCAGTTCAATCGAATCCCTGGAGCCGTCACTATGACCGCTATCGCCGCTGCCCCGCTGCGCTTCGCGCCGGGACGCACCCTCAGGCTCGGCCTCAGCCGCATCGGCTACGAGGTGCGCGCGTACTTCCGCCAGGGAGATTCGGTGTTCTTCACCTTTCTCTTCCCGCTCGTCTTCCTCACCATCTTCTCGGTCGCATTCAGCGAGCAGAGCTTCGGAACGGATGCGTCGGGCCACAAGGTCACCGCCGCCGAGTTTTACCTGCCTGCCATGCTGGCTGCCGGGCTCCTGCTCAGCGGTCTCCAGAACATGGCCATCGACATCGCCGGGGAGAAGAGCGACGGCACGCTGAAGCGTCTCGGCGGCTCGCCGCTTCCCGTCTTCAGCTATTTCATCGGCAAGCTGGGCCAGGTACTCGTCACGGGCATCCTGCAGGCGGCGCTGCTGCTGATCGTCGCCGCCACGGCGTTCCAGGTTCCGCTGCCGACGGACCCGGCGCGCTGGCTCACCTTCGCCTGGGTCTTCGTGCTCGGCGTCTCCACCTGTGCCGTGCTGGGGATAGCACTCAGCGCACTGCCGCGCACCGGCAAGAGCGCGACCGCTGTGATCATCCCAATCACACTCATCCTTCAGTTCATCTCCGGCGTCTACCTGAATTTCTCACAGCTGCCCGACTGGCTGCAGAACTTCGCGAGCATCTTCCCGCTCAAGTGGCTCGCCCAGGGGATGCGCTCGGTCTTTCTTCCCGATAACTTCAAGACCCTCGAGCCGGACGGATCGTGGAACCTGACCGGCGTGCTCATTGCCACCCTGATTTGGCTCGTCGTGGGTCTCGTTCTCTGTCGCATTACGTTCCGCTGGATCCGCAAGGACACCTAATCCACTTTCGGGCGGAGATCTCGCCTGCGGGCGGAGTCGTGACTCCGCCCGGGGGCAACGTCTCCGCCCGCAGGCGCTACAGCTCGACGCCGACGAGAACGGGTTCGGGCTGGAGCCGCACGCCGAACTCCGAATACACCCTCGTCTGCACATAGCGGGCGAGCTGCACGATCTCGTGCGCCGTCGCGCCGCCCCGATTCACCAGCGCGAGTGTGTGCTTGCTCGACACCGCCGCGCGAGACCCGGGCAGAGAGAATCCCCGGGAAATGCCGGCGGCCTCGATCAGCCATGCCGCGCTCAGTTTTACCTGATACTCGCCTCGAACCTCGGGAAGCTCAGGTTCCTCGCCGAGCGGCACGCGCCGCTCGCGCTGCTCGGGCGCGGTGGGCCAGCGCGGCACATCCTTGGGGAGGCGACGTGCGAAGTTCTCGCTGACGATCGGATTCGTGAAGAACGACCCGGCGCTGATCGAGTCCGGATCGGTCTCATCCCAGAGCATTCCCTTACTCGCGCGAAGTGCGAGCACGGTTTCGCGCAAGTCGTCGACAGGCACGCGGTCGCCAATCCGAACGTGCAGGGCAGAGGCGAGCTGGGCGTACGCGATCGGCTGGCTGAGCGCTCGGTGCCCGGGAGTGTCCTCCGACAGCTCCAGTTCGATGGAGATCACCACACCCGCCCGACCCTGCTTCAGTACCGAAGTGCGGTAGCCGAGACCGAGCTCCGGTGCGCGCAGACGAACCAGCTCACCCGTCAGGTAGTCGAGGAAGTCGATCGCGACGAGACTCGATCCGATCTCCTGGCCGTACGCTCCGATGTTCTGGATGGGCGCGGCGCCCGCGGAACCCGGGATGCCGGACAGCGCCTCGATGCCCGCCCATCCGTTCGAGACGGAGTGCGCGACGACGTCGTCCCAAACCTCTCCGGACTGGATTCGAAGCCGCACGGATCGATCCCCGCGATACGCCGACGGACGAAGCACGCCGGTGTCGGACGGCAGCCGCTCGATGCCCTTCGTCAGCACCCGGATGACCGTGCCGTCGAAGCCCTCGTCAGCCACAACCACGTTCGAACCGCCGCCGAGTACCAGCCATTCGTCGCCGGAAGCCCACGTCTCGCGCGCGGCCGCCACCAGCTCCGCCGCTGTCGACGGCTCGAGCACGCGATCGGCGTCGCCGCCCACGCGCAGGGTGGTCAGGTCGGCGAGATTCATGCGCCGGCGAGCACCACGCGCGCCTGGGCCTTGCCGAGAACCGTGGCTCCATTGAAAGTCACGGTCAGGTCGATGCGTGCACCGTCGTCGGTGATGGCTCCGACTTTCGCTACAACGGTGACGGATGCGCCCTCGGATGGATCGACCGGCACCGGCCTCGTGAATCGCACCTGGTAGTCGACGACGAAGCCGCGATCACCCAGCCACTCGACGACCGGCTGCACCGCGATTCCCATGGTCAGCATCCCGTGGGCGAGAACGCCGTCGAGGCCGACGCTCTTGGCAATGTCATCGCGGTAGTGAATCGCGTTGAAATCGCCGGATGCGCCCGCGTAGCGCACCAGCGAATCGCGCGTCAGCGAGTACGTGTTCTCGGCAACGATGTCGCCGATGGCCTCGGCGAGAGCTTGCCCTGAGCCTGTCGAACTGGTCATTCGTCGCCCCTCACCACGAGAGTCGAAGTCGCCGTCACGACATGAGCGCCGGACGCATCGGTGATCGCTGACTCCGCGGTCACCATGCTGTGCGCGCCGAGTGTCTTGACGCTGGCGACGGTCAGCGTCGCCGTGAGTTCGTCACCCGCAACGATGGGCCGCGTGTAGCTGAACCGCTGATCGCCGTGCACCACGCGCGCGAAGTCGATTCCGGCATCCGGAGCTGCAAGAAGCTGGGAGAGCGTGAGTTCCTGCACGACCACCGCGAAGGTCGGTGGCGCCACGACATCCGCATACCCCGCGGCGATCGCCGCAGCCGGATCGAAGTTGATCGGGCTGGTGGAGAACACCGCGCGCGCGAACTCGCGCACCTTCTCGCGACCGACGAGATATGGCTCGGTTGGGGGGAACTCGCGTCCCTGCAGCTCGGGGTTCACTGGCACCGGGCCAGTTTAGTTGTGCGGCTGCAGCTCGCGGATGGTCTCGGTGACGGGAGTGCAAACCTGATCCAGCGCTGCGAACAGATCGTCGGCAAGATCTTCTACGTGCTCAAGGCCGATCGAGAGTCGTACGATTCCGCCGCCTGGTCGAGCGTGGGGTGCGACCGGGCGATGCGTCAGCGATGCCGGGTGCTGCACCAGCGAGTCGACGCCTCCCAGAGATACCGCATGGGTTACGAGCGTGCATGCAGCAATGAACCGTGCCGCCGCCTCGTATCCGCCAACGATTTCGAGTGCGATGAGCGAGCCGGGACCATCCAGTTGGCGGCCGATCAGGCCCTCCGGGTCCTGGCCCGGCAGGCCCGGATAGTGCACGTTCGCCACGCTCGGATGGGTGGCGAGTCGCTGAGCGAGATCCTCCGCCGTGGCCTGTTGTGCCAGCACGCGCAACGGCAGGGTTCGAATGCCGCGATGAAGCAGGTAAGCCGCGAACGGATTCAGCAGCCCGCCGGTGAGCGCTCTGACCTGCCGCAGTCGCACCGACCATTCCGCATTCGTCGCGACGACACCGCCCATCGCGTCGCCGTGGCCACCGATGTACTTGGTTGCGCTGTGCATGACCAGTGTCGCGCCATGCTCGAGCGGCCGCTGGAGCACCGGTGTCGCGAACGTGTTGTCAACGAGCACGGGCACCGTCCCGGCCTGGTCGACCACTCGTCGGATGTCCACCAACTCGAGCGTCGGATTGGCCGGAGTTTCGAGCACGACCAAACCGGTGTTAGGACGGATGGCCGCGGCCACCTCACTCGCGTCACACCAGGTGATCTCGGTGCCGAGCAGGCCGTTGTCCAGTACGTGATCGGTGCCACCATAGATGGGACGAAGGGCAACGATGTGTGACTTGCCCGCTGTGACAGTGGCGATGAGGCAGGCGCTGAGAGCAGCCATGCCGGACGCAAAGGCGACTGCACTGTCGGCGTGCTCCATGGCGGCGATCGCCGTCTCGAAGCGAGCGACCCCCGGCTGCCACAGGCGCTGGTAGACGGCCGACTGGCCCGGGATCAGCTCGCCTCCCGTTGCGAGATTCTCGTATGAGTCCCCGCCGGCTTCGACATCCGGCAGCGGATTTGTCGTCGACAGGTCGATCGTCGGAACGTGCGATCCGCTGTCGGTGAGGCCCTCCATCCCGGCGTGAACCGCGATGGTCTCCATTCGCATTTTCCGTGGTTCCATAGCCTGACCGAAGCAGATTCTTCACAATTGAGCAATAGTGTGCGCAGAATCCAGCTAGATTCAAAGTACTGCCGCATATTCTTCAGATTTAGGCTCGGTGAAACGCATGGATTCGCAGCATCTGGCACTGGACGATGTTGACCGCGCGCTTGTTCGCGAGCTGTCGCAGAACGCGCGCGCGTCGGGCGCGTCGCTCGCGAGCGCCGTCGGGATAGCCGAGTCCACGGTTTCAGCGCGCATCCGTCGCCTGCAGTCGTCGGGAGACATCCGTGGTTATCACGTCGATCTGGACTTCAATCGCCTGGCACCGATGCAAGCGCTCATCTCAGTACGCCTGGTCAGGCATGCCAGAGGCGAGGTCGATCGGTTTCGGGAAGCGGCGCCGACCTGGCCGGGCGTGCGTGCGCTCTTTCACATGGCGGGCGCTGACGACTACCTGCTGCACGTCGCCGCGAACAGCGCATCCGATCTGCGGGACTTCGTGCTGCGGTATCTGGCCGCGCATCCGGCGGTCAAACGAACGCAAACGAACCTGATCTTCGAGCACGTCGAGGGCACGGGCTGGCTCGACCTGCTCGAGCCATGACGTCTCGAGCCCGCAGGCTCGGAGAATGACAAAACCCCCGGCTGGCCGTCATGGCCACCGGGGGTTTCGGGTGAATTCTCTGTTTGCGTACTACCTACTGGCAGCTATCGCACTGCAGAAGATCCATCGGGTCGACGGGTACTGCGTAGCCACCGACGGTGTCGTTGTCGTTATCCATTGGAACCTCCCCATAAGTCTTTTTTCAAGAACTTGTCCTCGCATACGCGAGGTGAGTCCCCACTATATAACCGGAATGACACTCTTGTCATTCCACTAGATGTAGTGTTTCGGCGTGTCGCGATTAATTTCCAAGATACCCGCCGCCACTGACATTCCGGCGCGCAGGATGCGTGCAACGTGAGTAACGACGACAACGCTTCCGCCGCGGCGAAGTTCGACGATCTCGTGAGCAGATTTGTCGGCGTCCCCGGCGTGTTGCCGCCAGGATCCACCAAGGGCTTCGGATCGTCTGCCCTCCGCGTGAATGGAAAGATTTTCGCGATGCTGGTGCGCGGCCGTCTCGTCGTCAAACTCTCGAGTGCGCGAGTCGCCGAACTCGTGAGGAACGGCGACGGCACGAACTTCGACGCCAACAAGGGCAAGTCCATGAAGGAGTGGGTCGTCGTGAACGGAGACTCCGAACAGAACTGGGAAGACCTCGCAACCGAGGCCCTGAACTTCGTTCGCGGCTAGAGGGCGGCGGACTGCTGCGGAATCGGGCCGGTAAGCGTGCGCGCAATCGCGTCACGTTCCGCCGCAAGCGACTCGATGGTTTCTGCGTCGAGCGCCGGGTCGACGAGGTCTTCGAACGGGTTCGGGAGACCGCTCCGTGCGTGTACCGCGACGACGTAGGCGTTGGTCGCGGCACGGAGGCGCGCGGTCGCTCGCTGCGACCTCTTCAGGGAAACGTGACGTTCCCCCGCGACCTCGGCGTGCTTCTTGAGGGCCTTGAGGAGGTCCTTCAGCGCGGTATCGATCTTCTTGGACATGGTGACATTGTCGCGCATCAAGGTTAACGCGCAAGCGGGGGCCGACAGCGAATGACTTCGACGTCGCCGCTGAGCTCCGAGCGACCCACCGCGAATGGCACGAGCACGGTCGAGCCACGAGTCAGCGCGAGCGAGCCGCCTTCGTAGGACAGGGTGCCAGTGCCGTCCAGCACCACGAGAATTGAGAATCCCGCTTCGAGTTCGACGGTGCCACGAGGGCGATACCTGTCCGCGCGGAACAGCCCGTCCGCCTGCCGGCCGAAGAGCGGTGCCACGGCGGTGTCATCGCCAGGCGCGTCGGCCACGAGCGCACTGAGCTGCTCGGCGGCCCACCCGCGACGATCGAGGCCGGACAGCGCCGTTCCCGGCGCCAGGTCGAACAGGGCCTCCGCCTGCGTGAGTCCAAAATCGGCGAACTCGAGAAGCACCGAAACATCGACGGGTTCCTGAAGTTCGACGAGCGTGATCCCCGGTCCGATCGAGTGCGGCAGCCTCGCGGGCACAAACAGGGTATCGCCCGCCGCGAGCGCGACCCGATTCATGGCACCGAGCATGTCCGGCACATCCTGTCCGGTCACCCAGCGCTCGACCTCCGCCTCGCTCACGTCGCGGCTGAACCCCAGGTGCGCGTACCCGTCGCCCTCCGTATCGACGATGACCCAGGCTTCCGTCTTGCCGCGATCACGATGAAGGTGCGCCCGGGAGAACTCCGCATCGGGATGAAAATGCACGAACAGCCGCTCGGCCGTGTGAAGCAGCTTCACCAGGAGTTCGATGCTCGATCCATATCGCTTGACGTGGTCCGCACCGAGAAACGCGATCGGATCGCGCTCCACGGCCTCGCGCAGGGTTGTCCCGTCGGCCAACATCGTGAGCCCAATGCCGCCTCCGGCATAGATCTCGGTCGTCGACCCGACGAAGTCCTCCGGGCTGAACAGACTCGGCTGCGGAGTGTTCCGCAGCCGCGCGATCCCCGCGCCCCCACGATAGGGACGCTCGAGTGGTTGGTTCGGGCCCAGGACAATCGGCTCGCCCCAGCGGCTCGCTGTGGACCGGACGCTATGCATTAGTTGCCTCCCTGACGCCGTGGTCGACGACATACTCGTCCGCGCGGAAGCTCCGCACCGAACGTCGAAACAGGCCGGCGCGTTGAGGCCAAAGCGTTGTGTTTCGGCCCGTGGCATCCAGATAGAAGCTCGTGCAGCCGCCGCTGGTCCAGACCGAGCCCTCGAGGTCACTCTGGATGCCGCTGTTGTAATCATCCTGCGCCGTCGCAAGCGGCTCCAGGCTTCGAGCCCCGGATGATCGCAATAGCTCCAGCGCCTGCAGCACGTAATCAATCTGCGCTTCGATGATGTAGATCATGCTGTTGTGCCCGAGGGACGTGTTGGGGCCGACGAGCAGGAAGAGGTTCGGGAAACCGGCCACTGTAGTGCCGTGAAGCGCGGACATCCGGTCGGACCACGCATGCCGCAGCGACTCGTTGTTTCGCCCGTGGATGAGCGCGGCGATCGGCGGATGAGTCGCGTCGAAGCCCGTGCCACAGACAAGCACATCGAATTCCCGCCTGGCTCCGTCGGCCGTCACGAGCGTGCTGTTGTCGATCCGAACGATCGCATTGGTCACTAGCTCGACGTTCGGCTGCGACAGGGTGGGGTAGAAGTTGCTTGACACGAGGATGCGCTTGCAGCCGACGCGATAGTTCGGCGTGAGCTGCTGGCGCAGTCGCGGATCGTGCACCTGTGAATTGCGGAACCATGTGGCGAAAACCTGGAAGAGCCCGCCGACGAACGCGCTGCGGAATCCGATGAACCGCACTTCCGCCATCCGGAATATCCAGCTGCGCGACGCCCGCTGCAGGGCGGGGTAGCGACGGAAGAGCTGGCGACGGCGTTCGGATGTCGGTCGATCCGCGCGCGGGATGATCCAGGGAGGAGTGCGCTGGAACAGGGTGAGCTGACTCGCGACCTGCTGCAACTCAGGCACGAGTTGAATCGACGACGCGCCAGTGCCGATGACCGCGATCCGCTTGCCCTTGAGGCTGACGCTGTGATCCCAGCGCGCGGAGTGAAAACTCGCACCCGCAAAGCTCTCGAGACCGGGGATACTCGGCCAGACCGGTTCGATGAGCGGCCCGTGACCCGCGACAAGCACATCGGCGGTGAGCGTTTCGCGGGAGGTCGTGAGGGTCCAGGCGGCCGCGTCGTCGTTCCACTCCGCGCGTTCGAGTTCCCGTTCGAACAGGATGTGCGGCACCACGTCGAATTGCCGGGCCGTATCGCGAAGGTAGTTGAGGATCTCGGGCTGCCGTCCGTAGGAATAGGCCCAGTCGGGATTGGGCGCGAACGAGAAAGAGTACAGGTCGCTGCGGATGTCACAGGCGGCTCCCGGGTACGTGTTGTCGCGCCAGGTCCCCCCAACGTCCCTCGCTCGCTCTAGCACCACGAAGTCGTTCTCGCCGCGACGCTTCAGCTGAATCGCCATCCCGAGCCCGGCGAAACCCGTACCGACGATCGCCACTCTCACGTGCCTCACCGATTCGACCACGGAGCTATTCTCTCCGAATCGGGGGCGGTCACGGCGGAAGAGATCACGTCAGTTGACGTGGACCGATGGCCGCTTCTTCGCGTTCGGTTCGGTCTCGCGCAACACCTCACGAGTAACGGGAGCGACTTCGCCCTTGCCGGTGATCAGGAACTTGAACATGTTTTGAAGCGGATTGCCCTCGGTCCACTCGAAGTAGATCTCAGGGACGACTTGCGTTCGGTTCCGGATTTCGAGAAGCACGGCGGCCACTGTCGCTGGCACGTTTCCGCTGGTCACCTGGAGTACTCGGAAACCGAACTTCATCACGCCACGCACCTCGAGCGCTTCCTCGAAGTCTGAGGAGTCGCTTGGGAGTACCTCGAGAAAGATGATCGGGGACTTTCTGGGAATGTGGCTGTAGTGACGTTCATCCCTGCTCTTGTCGCGGTATTCGTCGGCCGTATCGACATCCGGCTCGTGCGAGATGATCCGGATTGCACCATGCTCGCGGGCGTCCTGCATCACGAAGTCGAGAGACTGCGCGTCGAGACTGACGGAAGTCGCCCGAATCTGAAACGACCGACGCACGCGCGAGAGGATCGAGACAACCAGGATGCCGAGGATGAACAACGCCGCGATCCGCACGCCGTCGGGGCGCTCGATGATGTTGACGATCGTCGTGTAAATGAAGACCACGGAGATCACCGCGAACGCGATCGTTTGCACGCGCTGCTTCCTGCGTCGAGCCGACAGCGTCACCGCGACGGCTGCTGAGGTCATCAGCACAAGCACCCCCGTCGCATAGGCGCCACCCTGCTTGTCGACGTTTGCGTCGAAGACCCAGGTGACGAGAAAGGCGATGAACGTGAAGACCAGCACGAGAGGACGCCGTGCGCCCGCCCATTGCGGAGCCATCCCGTACCGGGGCAGGTAGCGAGGAACGAGGTTGAGCAGTCCGGCCATCGCGCTCGCGCCGGCGAACCACAGGATGGCGATCGTGCTGAAGTCGTACAGGGAACCGAACCACGGTCCCAGCAGGTCGTGAGCGATGAACGCGAGGGCGCGACCGTTGGCGGCACCGGCGAACTCGGCGGGGGTGATCAGGACGGTCGTGATGATGCTGGAGGCGATAAGGAAGAAACTCATGATCGCCGCGGCCGTCGTGAGCAGACGTCGCGCGCCCCGGATGCGGCCCTTCGGCAGATCATCCGTGTCGCCAGGATCGCCCTTGATTGCTGGCATGACCGCGACGCCGGTCTCGAATCCGGACATTCCGAGGGCGAGTTTCGGGAAGGCGAGGAGCGCGAACCCCACGGCGAGCAGGATGTTGCCGTGTTGACCGAGGATCGCCTGATGACCGACGTTGTTCCAGAATCCGTTCGAGCCCGTGATGGTGGCCGGATTCTCAACGATGTGCGCACCGGCGGCGATCACGATGATGAGGTTGAGTGCGAGGTAGACACTGACCAGGCCGACGGCAATGCCAATCGCCTCGCGGAATCCCTTGAGGAACACCACCCCGAGGCCGGCGATCAGAATGAAAGTGAGTAGCGCATTTTGCCCACGGAGCCACTCCGGCATGAGCGGATTCGCGACGAAATGCTGGGCAGCATCCGCGGCCGACAGCGTGATCGTGATCATGAAATCGGTCACCGCGAACCCCAGCAGCACCAGCACGAACAGCTTGCCCGCCCACCACGGCAAGAGCCGTTCGAGCATGGCGATTGAGCCAGAACCCCGGAAGCTCTCCTGTGCGACGCGCCGGTAGACCGGCAGCGCTCCGAACAGTGTCAGCGCTACGAGCACGATCGTCGCGAGTGGCGAGAGGAACTGCGCCGCGAGAAACGCGATGGCGGGCGCGTAGCCGAGGGACGAAAAGTAGTCGACGCCCGTCAGGCACATCACCTTCCACCACGGATCGGGCTTGTCGATGACCTTTGCGTGTGGTCCGGTCGACGGGTTTTCGGGGGTGGAGAGGTCGCGCAACATCCACGATCGGAGCGATCCGAGACTGGCCCTGGTGTCTGTCACCTCCACAGGCTACGGCAGAGTGTTCCGCTCCCCCGCGCGGGCCGTAAGGATTCCGTTAGGATTCGACGCGGGTTTCAGAGGTGTGATTTCAGCTCGAGCACCCGGCGGGCGGCGGTATCGACCAGGGCGGCGAAGTTCGAATCCGCCTTAGCCCTTGCCACGACCGCGTCGACCATGCGGGCCGCTACATCCGGAAATCTGGAGACGAGCACGATGTCGACGCCGGCCTCAATCGCCATGATCGCGCGCTGGGCCGGTGTCCAGCTCAGCACCTGGGTGGCACCGGAGAGATCGTCGCTCATGATTACTCCCGTGAAGCCCAGTTGGATGCGAAGCAGCTGCGTGACGACCCGCGACGAGAAGACCGCGGGGGCATTCGGGTCAATTCGCGCGTACTTCGCCGACGACACCATGATGCAGTTGGCCCCGTCCGCGATTTCCGCGCGATAGATCGCGACGTTCGCCCCGTTCGTTCCCGTCACGGTGTCGGTCACCCCCCTCGTCGTATCGGTATTTGCGCTGACGAAGCCCAGACCCGGGAAGTGCTTGATCGCAGTGAGCACACGCGCGCTGGTCATGCCTGCCCGGAATGCGTTGGCGTGCGCGACGATCGTTGGAGCGGTGAACCCGAACTCCCGCTGAAAGACTCCGATGGGTGGATTCTTCGCCGCTTCGACCGGCGATGCCACCAGATCGACGACCGGTGCGAGATCCATATTCACTCCGGCGGATTCGAGTTGGGTCGCCCAGGTGCGAGCCGCAGTCCTGAGGACTCCCGTGCTCATTCGCCCCTGCGCGAGACCGGACGGGATAGTCGAGAATCCGGGGCCACGGAGCACCTGCACCTGCCCGCCTTCCTGGTCGGTCGAAACCAGCAGCGGCACCCCGCCCGTCGACTTGGAGTTCACGAGCGCGCGGAAACGTGCGACGACCGCTGCAGTCGCTTTCACGCCTGCGGAGGAGCGCCCGGACAGGAAGATGTTTCCGACGTGTCGATCTCTGACGGCCTGACGGGTTTCTCGCTGTGCCGCTGCGGCGGTAGTTCCCATCATGAAGAGCTGGCCGACGCGCTGCTCGAGAGTGAGACCCGCCAGCGGATCCTGGGTGGGTGTCGCGGACGGCGTGGCCGAGCGACCGGGCGACGACGTCGTCGACGGCGATGGCGAAATCACGGGCGGCGTGGATGAGCATCCGGAGATCACGACGGCGCAGGCGGCGAGCGCGACGGCGATGGCCAAACGAAACCGCGGTCGGTTCGTCGCCATCGAAGCCTTGTCTGCGTGTAAGTCCCGCATCGGGCCAATGATACGACGACGACAAAGCGACCCATAGTGACGGCGAGTGGCTAGGCTGAAAATCCGAAGGAGTCGACCATGGCCGCGAAACAAAAGCCGAACAAGTTCATCCTCATCCCCTTCCTGATCCTCCACGTCATTGCGCTGATACTGACGTGGCGAGACCTGCAGGATCGGCCCGCCGAGCTGGTACGAGGCAACAAGGTTTTCTGGCGCGTGGCCAGCGGACTCAACACGCTGGGTTCTGTCGGATACTGGCTGATTGGCCGACGCCCGATCGACTGACGAGCGGACCGATCTAGGCTTGCGAACCATGGCAGGCGATCCGCTGGAGCTCCACCGCGCTCTCACCGATAGCGCCCTGCTGCACGACGTCGCGGCGCAGTCAGAGACCGTCGGTCTCTCCGGCCTGCTGACCGATCGCGGGCATCGTGCGCGGCGGGTCAGGGTGCCGGGTTCGGCGGTTGCGGAGGGGTTCCGCTGGAGACTCGCCGATTTCTGGTCATCGACCTGGTGGCCGCAGGGAGTCGCCGTTGGCGACCACGACGGAGTGCCGCTCGCTATGGCCAGCTGGTACGCGAAGCCGAGGCGCGGCCGCGAAATGGGTGCTCGGATCAGCGTCGTCGACCTGCGGGAGCCGCAGCGCCCGACATACCACCACGTGTTGCTCGTGTCGCCGCGACGCGAAGGGCACGACATCGCCTTCGACCCGGTGCGGGTGCATGCAGGCGGAATCGTCTGGGCGGGCGATCGACTATTCGTGGCGGCGACCTTTGGAGGCATCCGCGAGTTCCGGCTCAGCGACATCCTTCGCCCGTTGCCCCGCGCGAGAGGCACCTTCGGATACCGCCACGTGCTGCCGGAGCGCGCTCGGTTCGTCCCGCCGCACATCCGGGCTCCCGAACGGATGCGCTACTCGTTCATTTCCCACGAAACCGGCGGCGACGTTGCGGCCACCGAGCACGAGCTTCGCCTGGTCACCGGCGAATACGGCGCACACGACCACCATCGGCTGGCCCGGCTGCGCGTGTCCGACAACCGCTCGATCATCGACACGTCGCACATTCCCGGAATCCCGCAGATGCAGGGCGCCGTGTTGCACGATGGCACGTGGTTCGTCTCGGCAAGTCGCGGTGACAAGCGGGCAGGCGACCTCTGGGTCGGCACGCCCGGCAACATGACCAGGCACGCCGGCGTGCTACCGGCGGGACCGGAGGATCTCGCCGTGTGGCCTGAACGCGGTCAGCTGTGGTCGCTCAGCGAATATCCGGGGAGGCGATGGATGTTTGCGCTCGACCTCGAGCGCTGGGCGGGCGCGGGGTTCTCGGGAGACAACCAGTTCTCGCGTTGATGTGCGGGTCGATCCTCCCGGTTGTCTTACTCCACGCCCTCGACCATGACGAATTCACCGAAGCCGGCAGACTCGCGGAGGGCGCGCGCTGTCTGGTACTCCGGGGATCGGAAACAGGCGACAGCAGCCTCGAACGATGGGAATTCCCAGATGACATTCCTGCCACGAGCTGTGCCTTCCACGGCCTCGAATCGACCACCCCTGGCGAGCGCCACGCCCTCGTATTTCTCATACGCGCCAGCGCTCGCCGACACGTACTTCGCGTACTGCTCGGGATCGCTGACATCTACCCGCGCGATCCAGTAGCCCTTTGCCATGATTAGTCTCCTTGTTCGTTGGTATCCGTGTGGAGCGATTTGCCCCGCGACGGCTCGTTCACGCGACGTCCGTTCAGCAGCTCGAGCGACTTGATGAGCGCCGAGTGGTCCAGATCACCACCGCCGTGCGCGACAAGCGACACGAGGAGTTGCTGTGCCGACGAGGTACCG
>JAUZFR010000170.1 GCA_030840335.1 Actinomycetota bacterium
TGGATCGAGACCGAGTTTGTGAATGACATCGAGCCGTGGAGCGGCGAACTCGAACACGACAGCAGTGGTTCGGCGCCGCGCCACAAGGTCGTCGTCGAGGTCGAAGGCAAGCGCGTTGCTGTCTCGCTTCCTTCGCGGCTGCTTCCGGCATCCGGCAACCTGGCGAACGCGCCGGCGCCCAAGCGACGCAACGGGGGCGCGGTCAGCACCGTTACCGGCGATGCGGTGAAGGCGCCGATGCAGGCGACTGTCGTGAAGCTCGCCGTCGCCGAGGGTGACCGGGTCGTCAAGGGCGACCTGGTGCTCGTGCTCGAGGCCATGAAGATGGAGCAGCCGATCACCGCCCACAAGGATGGCGTCGTGACAGGCATCAGTGCGGCCGTGGGCACGACGGTCTCGTCAGGCCACCTGCTCCTGACCATCTCCGACTAGATCGCCCCTCTTTTCGCCGAGTGCGCCGCGTCGTCACGAATGCGGGGCCCAAAGTAGGTGCAGTCGTGACAACTGGCCGCACTCGCAGATCAACGGACGCCCGCCGCCAGCAGTTGCGCTCGGAGCTTCGGCATTGATGTTGCGGTCTCCCAGGGCCACCGAGTCATGCCGTGATTGGCCGCGCGTAGATCGTCCTCTCTGAGCTTCTCGTCATATACGGCTTCCGCCGGTGTACGACCACCCAGGAACTGCGGATCCGTGTACTTCGCCTTGCCATCGAATTCGCCGATCACGTTGTACTCGGGCCACCAGAAGTCGACAAACCAGGTCTTTCCGCTCGCGCCGATGATCGGCGCTTGAAGCTGCGGCATCGTTAGCCGCGCGAACGACATATTGACGCGACTGATGGATTCGCCCGGCCGGTCGGCGTGCCCATCTGCGAACGCGACGACCTGCCTCGCTTTTGCGATACCCCTACCGGCAAAGTGCAACGCGAGTTCGGCCCTCAAGTCGGCGGCGGTCAGCGAAGTAGCCGGAAGTCCGCGAACATGATGGTCGGTGCGGTGAAGCGCCGCGTCTGCGAAAACCACCGCCTGGGGGAAGTCGAGCGATCGAGCCAGGTCGACCACCGTGCGCGCGAGCGCAGTCGTGGTGAGGCCGTCGATGCTCTCAACCGTCAATGGATGCCCGACAGTGTGTCGGACGAGACTCCGTGAGGACCTCCCGCCCGCCGCATCCGGAACGGTCGTGTGCAGCGCGGCCGGCCAGGCGTGAAGGTTTGGCAGGCGCCACAGCGCGGCCGCCGACTCGTGCGACCAGACGAGCGGACTGTCGGCGAATGCGGTCGCGCCGTGGATACGTGAGCGATATCGCTCGTCCGCCGTGAGTTGTTCCCACTCGCTCGCGGGCAAGTACACCCCTCGCTGCAGAGGGATGAACTCGCCTCGCCGAACCTCCGAGAAGAATTGGCTTCGCTCCCCTGGCGTCGCGATCTCTCGCGACAACACGAGGCGGTCGCGCCATTCCAGGGTCGGGGTATCGAGCATCCAAAGAGCATCGCGCGCCCAACAACTCGCGCTGCAACGGCAGCCAAAGCTGTGGACAGCCGGCCCGACGCCGCACCCTGTGAAGAATCAGCGAGTGCTGCGAGTTGTCGCGAATGCGGCGCCCAAAGCAGGTGCAGTCGCAACAACTGGCCGCACTCGGCGAAAAAGCTAGTTGACTATGTGCATGGCCCGCGCGGCATCGGTGATGCTGCCGGTGAGCGAGGGGTAGACCGAGAAGGCGCGCGCGAGCTGGTCGACGGTCAGCCGGTGCTCCACCGCGAGCGCGATCGGCAGAATCAGTTCGGATGCCCGCGGCGCGACGATGACGCCGCCAATGACGGTGCCGGAGCCGGTGCGCGCAAACAGCTTCACGAAGCCATCCTTGATCCCCATCATCTTGGCCCGCGGGTTGGATGACAGCGGCAGCTTGTAGATCTCGCCCTGGGCGATGCCGTCCTCGATCTGTTTCTGCGTCCATCCGACCGTTGCGATCTCGGGGTTGGTGAAGATATTCGAAGTGATGTTGCGGAGTTCGGTCGGGTTGACCGCATCCCCCATGGCGTGAAAGACAGCGGTGCGACCCTGCATCGACGCGACGGATGCGAGTGGAAGGAAGTCGCTGCAGTCGCCAGCCGCATAGATGGATGGCACGGACGTGCGAGCCACCCGATTGACGCGGATGTGTCCGCTATCGGTCAATTGAACGCCAGCAGCCTCGAGACCGATCCCTTCCGTATTCGGAATCGAACCAACGGCAAGCAGACAGTGGCTGCCCTCCACCTTGCGGCCGTCCGCGAGAGTGGCGACGACGCCATCCTTGGTGCGTTTGACCGACTCGGCGCGACTCTTCGAGAGCACGGTCATGCCGTTGCGCGTGAAGACGTCTTCGATGACGCGCGCCGCGTCGGCATCCTCGTTGGGCAGCACCTGCTCGCGGCTCGAGATCAGCGTGACCTTCGACCCCAGGTACATGTAAGCCGAGGCGAACTCGGCGCCGGTCACACCAGAACCGACCACGATCAGGTGCTCCGGTGCCTCGTTGAGCGTGTAGAGCTGCGTCCACGTAAAGATGCGTTCGCCATCCGGCATCGCGGTCTTGAGAACGCGCGGGCTCGCTCCGACGGAAACGACGATCGTGTCTGCATCGAACTCATCAAAGTCGGTACCGGCGTTGCCCATACCCGTCGACACGACGACCCGGTTGGGCCCGTCCAGCCGTCCTTCGCCCTGCACGATGCGCACGCCAGCCTTGATCAGCTGCGACTTCATGTCTTCGGACTGCTGCCGAGCCAGCCGCAGCAGTCGAGCATTCACGGCCGCGAAATTGACCGTGACCTCGGGGCGAACCGGTCGGCCGCTGTCGCCACGCACGAAGAACTGCACGCCAAGATCCGCCGCCTCGCCGATCGAGTTCGTCGCCTCCGCGGTCGCGATCAGCGTCTTTGATGGCACGACATCCGTCAGGACTGCCGATCCGCCGACGCCAGTGCGTTCGACCAGGGTGACCTCAGCGCCGAGCTGGGCGCCGGTGAGTGCCGCCTCATAGCCGCCTGGCCCGCCGCCGACAATCGCGATGCGTTGCTTGCGCTCGAACTCATAGGCCATACAGCCATTGTTCCCTGTCGGCAGGTCCCCACAAAACCGGTTTGTCGACCGCCGCCGAGCCACTCGGGCACAAAGCGCCCAACCCCTAAAGTGGAGGGATGTCAGAGCCGACCCCTCATCCCCTGGACGATCCCAACGCAGACCCGTTCGAGATCGCGGCGAGGGCCGCGAGCGAGATCGCCGAGCGTACCGGTGTCGATCACCACGACATCGCGTTGACGCTGGGGAGCGGATGGGCGAAAGCCGCCGACCTGATCGGCGAGACGACCGCGACCATCCCGGCATTCGAGATCACCGGATTCAGCAAGCCCGCGCTCGAAGGTCACGTCGGCACCCTGCGGTCCATCCTTCTGCCGAGCGGCAAGCGCGCGCTCGTCATCGGCGCACGCACCCACTACTACGAGAATCACGGGGTTCGCCGTGTGGTGCACAGCGTTCGCACGGCAGCGGCCACGGGTGCGACGACCATGATCCTGACAAACGGGGCGGGCGGCATCCGGGAGACCTGGAAGCCGGGAACGCCCGTACTGATCAGCGACCACATTAACCTGACGGCGGATTCGCCGCTCGAGGGCGCGTCGTTCATCGATTTGACTGATCTCTACTCGTCACGACTGCGCGGCATCGCCCGATCGATCGACGCAACGCTGGATGAGGGCGTGTACTGCCAGTTCCGGGGTCCGCACTACGAGACTCCGGCAGAAGTGCAGATGGCGAAGGCCATCGGTGGCCACATCGTCGGAATGTCGACCGCACTCGAGGCGATCGCGGCGCGCCAGGCCGGCATGGAGATTCTCGGAATGTCGCTTATCACGAATCTCGCCGCCGGTATCCAGAAGACGCCGCTGAGCCACGCCGAGGTGATCGAAGCCGGCCAGTCGGCAGAGCCGGTGATCAGCGCACTCCTCGCGAGGATCGTGGCCGCCCTGTGAGCGCCGAGCCGTTCCCGTTTGACCTGATGGCGGCGATCCTCGACTGGCGCACGCAGGACCCGGATGCCGAGACCCGTGACGAGATCACCCAGCTACTCGCGGATGCCGACAAGGGTTCACGAAATGCCGTCGCCGACCTCAGGGACCGTTTCGCCACGCGGCTCGAGTTCGGCACCGCCGGGCTCAGAGGAGCCCTCGGGGCGGGCCCAAACAGGATGAATCGCGTGCTCGTGACTCAAGCCGCCGCCGGACTGGCCGCGTTCCTCGTCGGGCGCGAAGAACGTCCGAGCGTCGTGATCGGCTACGACGGCCGCACCAACTCGCGGATCTTCGCCACCGACACGGCGGAAATCATGGCTGGGGCCGGGGTACGCGCCATCCTGCTCCCCCGGCTGCTGCCGACTCCGGTGCTGGCGTTTGCCGTTCGCCATCTCGACACGAGCGCGGGTGTAATGGTGACCGCAAGCCACAACCCGGCCGTCGACAACGGGTACAAGGTGTACCTGGGTGGCGAAGACGGCGGCTCGCAGATCGTGGCGCCCTCGGATGGCGAGATCGCGGCGCAGATCGAGCGCGTGGCCACGGGCGACATCCGCGATCTGCCACGGTCGACCGACTACGAAACTGCCGCGGAGGGCGTGGTCGACGCATACATCGCGCAAACGGCCGCGCTGTCGCCTCATCACGACCCCGATGCGGATTCCGTGCGCTTCGTTTACACGGCCATGCACGGCGTCGGGTGGGAGACGGCCAGCCGCACCTTCGCCGCGGCGGGCTTCAGCGAGCCGATCTTCGTGCCAGAGCAGAACGAGCCGGATGCCGCGTTCCCGACCGTCGCGTTCCCCAACCCGGAGGAGCCGGGCGCACTCGATCTCGCATTCGCGCTTGCCTCGTCATCGGATGCCGAACTCATCATCGCGAACGACCCGGATGCCGACCGCCTCGCCGTCGGTGTCCCCTTGGCAGACGGATGGCACCGCCTCAGCGGAAACGAAGTGGGCTGGCTGCTCGGCTGGCGTGTAGCGGAGCGACTCGCCCGCATGGATGAGGAGGGCACGCTCGCCTGCTCGATCGTCTCGAGCCCGGCGCTGAAAGCGATCGCGGATGCGTACCGCCTTGACCACGTCGAGACCCTGACCGGTTTCAAATGGATCTCCCGCGCGCCCGGCCTTGCCTTCGGATTCGAGGAGGCTCTCGGCTACCTGGTTGATCCGCAGCTCATCCGCGACAAGGACGGTATTTCGGCGGCTGTCGAACTTCTGGCCCTCGTGACCGAGCTGAAGGCCGAAGGCCGAACCCTCGCGCAGCACTCCGAAGACTTCGCAGCGAAATTCGGGGCCTTCGCGTCATCGCAGATCTCGGTGCGTGTGACCAATCTCTCCGACATCCCGCGAATCATGAACTCGCTTCGGCAGAGCCCGCCCGCGGCGATCGGCGACGTGGCAGTTGAGCAGATCGACGACTTCATCGATGGGTTCGGATCATTCGGTCCCAACGACATCCTGCGCATCTGGACGTCCGACGGCTCTCGTGTGGTCGTGCGCCCGAGCGGCACCGAACCCAAGCTCAAGGTCTACATCGATTCATCGAGCGACGACGGGTCGCCGGCCGAGCGCCTGGCCGCGGCCGAGGCGAAGGTCGCGGTTCTGGATGCCGGGATGCGCGCGTTGGTCGCGTGAGCTCATCTGCTCGATCGACAGGAACGATCGCCCGAATCGTCGCTGCCCGTCTCACGGTTAACAAAATGAAGGAGATCCCCGCGTGAATCGCCGTTTGGTGACGAGTTTGGCGATCGCGGGGCTTGTTTTCGCGGTGTTCGGAACGGTCATCCTTCAATTTGGGCGGTTCTCCATCGGCGAGGCCGCGTTCTGTGGCGCGTTCGCCGTTGCGGCCGCGGTGCTCGGATGTTTCGGCATCCTCCTCGAGGTCGACACGATGCGAAGGCTCGCGATTACGACCCTCGTACTCGTCGGGGTGTCAGCCGGCGCGATCTACCTGGCCGGCATTGCCCTCAGTTCGAGCGCCACCGGGCACATCGGCCAAACGGCGGTCTCGAATTTCCCGACGACGTTCATCCCGTGGCTCGCGCTCGGCATCCTCGCGTATCTTGCCGCGGCCACGACTTACGGCTTCGTCGGTACGGCGCATGGTGTCACCGTGCAGAATCGCGTCGGCCTGCTGCTGCTCCTGCTGCTTGCCGTCATACCGGTGGCGAACATCCTCGGCCTTGCGGGCCTCGTCGTGACGACGCTGCGGCGCAAAGTCGCGGCCTGAGACCTATTCGAGCGCGGCCTGCAGCTTTCGACTGAGCTCGTCGGTGTCGAAGTAGTTCTCGACGATGATGATGTCGGCGCGCGTTGGTCCGATCGCGTCGACGAACTCGGGACTGGTCAGGATGATCTGGGCGTCCGCCGCATCCGTGGAGAGCGTCTTCAGGTGGGCGGCAGTGACATCCGCTTCGAGTCCGAGGCGGTTGAGCACTCGCTCTGTGTTGACCTTGAGGATGCCGCTCGACCCGATTCCGGCGCCGCAAATTGCCACTATTTTCATTCTGCTCCCATGATTCGGTGCACTTCTTCTACGGTCTTCGCGGCGGCAAGCTGCTCGATCGCGGACGAGTCATTGAAGATGTTCGCGAGTTCGGCAACGAGCGCGATATGCGCATCGCCAGAGGCGACAGCGAGCGCCAGAACGACGCTCACTGGATCGTTGTACGGATGTCCAAAGTCGACCGGCGCCGCCAGCGTCACCACCGCGAGGCCGTCTTTCACGACCTCTGGCCCTGGGCGCGCGTGGGCGAGGGCGAGACCGGGCGCGATCACGACGTAGGGACCATGTTCCTCGATCATCCGCACCATTTCTCCGGCATAGCCAGGGCGCGCGATGCCCGCGGCAGCGAGCGCGGCCCCGGCGACACGGACCGCGGCGCGCCAGTCAGCGGCTTCGGCTCCGATGACCACGGCGTCGTCGGGAAGCGGCGGAAGGGACATTCAGGCGCGCCCGAACCCGCCGCTGATCTGTGTCGCCAGGTCTTCGCGATCCTCGATCGGCAGGAAGGATGCGCCCGCGGCGTTCAGCTGGAACACCTCGAGATCGGCAAGGTCGTAGCCAAAAGTCTCTGCCAGCAGCGCGAGCTCGCGGCTGAGAGTGGTGTTGCTCATCAGCCGGTTGTCGGTGTTGACGGTCACGTTGAACCCGAGCTGGTACAGCAGGTCGAACGGATGATCGATCATTTCGTCACCCCACTGCGCGATCGTCCCGGTCTGGAGATTGGATGACGGGCTCGTCTCGAGCGCGATTTCCTGGTCTTTGACCCACTGCGCAACCGGACCGAGGGTGACGAAAGTGCTCTCGTCGTCCTCCCGTTCGATGATGATGTCTTCGGCGATTCGAACGCCGTGGCCGAGCCTCATGGCGCGGCCATCCAGCAGTGCGCTCTCGATGCTGACGAGTCCGGCCGCTTCGCCAGCATGAACCGTGCGGGGCATGTAGTGCTTGGCGAGGTAGTCGAAGGCGTCGCGGAGGCGGGAGGGCAGGAATCCGTCCTCAGGGCCGGCGATGTCGAACCCGACAACTCCGTCTGCCCGGTGTCGAACGGCCAGCTCGGCGATCTCGAGACCGCGATCGAGGTGCCGCATTGCGCTGACCAGCTGGCCGACACGGATGTTGTGGCCGGTGGCGCGCACCGCGTCGACCCCCTCGACGAGCCCTTCCTGCACGGCTTCGACGACCTGGTCGAGCGACAGCCCACGGCTCAGGTGCTGTTCCGGCGCCCAACGGATCTCGCCATACACGACACCGTCGGTTCCAAGATCCTGTACGAACTCTCGGGCAACACGGGTGAGGCCCTCGCGCGTCTGCATGACGGCGATGGTGAGATCGAAGGTCTTTAGGTACTCGACAAGGGAGCCGGAATCACTTTTCTCGTCGACCCAGTCCTGCAGGCTTTGCGCGTCGGTCGCAGGGACGTCAAGGCCGATCTCGTCGGCGAGTTCGATAATTGTCTGCGGCCGCAGGCCACCGTCGAGATGGTCGTGCAACGACACCTTCGGCAGGGAGGTAATGCTGGCGCCACCACCGGGGAGCAGAAATTCTTCAGTCGGTGCGGTCATGCACTAAATCTATCGTGACCTCAGATGGGATTCCCTCTGAGCCTGTCGCCGATCACGGCGCTGGTTGCTCGCGCGGCGGCCAGCACGGCGTCAGCGTCGAGCGCGCTGAACGTGGTCGCGACGTACGGGACCGTGAGGGCGGCGACCGTGTGCCCGGTCGCGTCGATGATCGCGACGACAACGTCGGTGATGCCGGCCTGGAGTGAATCGGGGCGGGAGAGGAAACCGGCCGCCGCGATCTCGGCCGAGGCGGCCTGCGGGAATCGGGAACGGACATCCTCTCGCGCCCCGCTCACGAGCACGGCGCCGGTCGCCGTCGTCTCCACAGGGAACGCCGCACCCACGCGCACGCGGTAACCGAAGTCTGCGGGCGATTCGACCTGCGCGATGACCCGCACCGCATCCGCGTCCAGCACGCTGAGATTGCAGGACTGCTCGACCCGGTTCGCGAGGTCGCGCATCGGGGCGATCGCGAGCTGGATCAACCCCCGCAGTGGTGGATGACGGTTCGCCAGGTCGAACATGCGGGTCGAGAACAGATAAAGCCCCGACTGTCGATCACGCAGGATGTATCCGCGCCGCTCGAGCCGCGCGAGAACCCGGAAGATCTGGCTCGCGCTGCGTCCCACGGCCTCCGCTATCTCGCTCTGGGTCAGGCCGCCAGCTCGATCCGCGAGGAGTTCGAGGACGTCCAGCGCCTTGTCGAGCGCAGGTACGGCATAGTCGGGCGCCGCCTCGTTCACCGATCGACCGCCATCGCGCGGATCATGCGCCTGGCGATCTCCCGATCGATATCGTCGGGCACCCGCTGCGCGCCGGGCTCGAGGCTCGCGGTCCCGGTCGTCACGCGTTCGAGGGAGAGCGACTGCAGCAGGAAGCCGAGATCCATCGACTCGAGCGAGTTGCCCTTGGGTTCGCGCCCGGCCAGGTTCACCATTCTTCCGCCCGCCAGAAGGATGACGTGGCGCCCGTCCGGCAGGTCGATGCGTTCGATCGCGTCGTCGAGAGTGCGTGTCTCGGTGGCGGAGGCGTAGAGCGCTGCGGTGTCGATCTCCCACGGAAAGTGGCCGGCGTTGATGAGCACGGTTCCGGACTCGATACGATCGAGAACAGTCGGCGTCACGATGTCGGGCTGCCCGGTCGCCGTCACGATGACCTCCGCCCAGTCGGCAAGCTTCACGAGTTCGTCGACGCGGTAGCCATCCATCGCTGCCTCGAACGCCTTGAGTTCGTCGATCTCGGCGACGGCGACCCGGCCGCCCATGGCCCGCAGGTAGTGGGCGATTCCGCGTCCGCACCATCCGTACCCGGCGACCACGAATCGACGGCCCGGGATGCGGAGATTCGTAATGCGCATGATGCTCTCGACAACCGACTGCCCAACCGCGTGTTTGTTCTCGCCGATCGCCTTGAGAAGGCTGTCGTTGATCACGATGACAGGAAAGGGGATCTGACCCTTCAACTCGCCGCGCAGGCGATTGCCGCCGGAGGTTGTCTCTTCCGTGCCGCCGAGGATGCTCGACGCGGTGCCTCGCGCGACCACGCCCGCCGCGAGATCGGCGCCGTTGTCGAGCAGGATGTCGGGACTCGCGTCGAGCACGGCCGCGACGTTTGCGTGGTGCTGGTCGAGCGTGTCGTCCCGGCTGCCGAAGACGGTCATGCCCTGGCGCCGCAGGAACGCGACGATGTCGTCCTGAGTCGAGCCGTGATTGCCCGTTGCGACGACCTCGGCTCCTCCCGCCGCGAGCACTTCGAGCAGCACCGCCGTCTTCGGCTCAAGGTGCAGCGACATCCCGATGCGGTGCCCGGCGAACGGCCGGGACTCGCCCAGGTCGCGGCGCGCATCCGCCAGGAGCGGCATCCGTGCGCGGATCCATTCGGTGCGGGCAGCCCCGCGGTCAGCAAGTTCATCCATGCTCCCAGTATTTCATATACGAGGCTAACTTTCATATATGAACGTGGGAGCGGCTCCGAAAATGAAGGAGAAACGATTCGCGAGGGTGCCATTTCGACGAAATCGACACCCCGAGAGTCGTATCTCCTTCAATTTCGGCAGAGCGATAGCCTCTGGGGATGGCTACCACGATCATCCTCGACTGCGACCCCGGCCACGACGACGCGATCGCAATGCTGCTCGCGTGGGGCAGCCCGGAGATCGACCTCGCCGGGGTCACGACGGTGATGGGAAACCAGACGATCGAGAAGGTCACCCGAAACGCACTGTCGGTCGCGCGGATCGCAGGCATCACCGGAGTCCCATTCGCGCGGGGTGCTCATCGTCCGCTCGTGCGCGAAGTCGAAACCGGAGCATCGATCCACGGCGACAGCGGACTCGACGGGCCCGCGCTGCCCGACCCGACCCTCGAACTCGACCCGCGCCACGCGGTCGACTTCATCATCGACACGATCATGGATGCCGAACCCGGCACGATCACGCTCGTCCCGACCGGAGCGCTGACGAACATCGCGCTGGCCGTGCGCAAGGAGCCGCGCATCGCATCCCGTGTTCGCGAAGTCGTACTAATGGGCGGCGGCGTTCACGTCGGCAACTGGAGCGCGGTGTCCGAATTCAACATCGTCATCGACCCGGAGGCAGCGCACATCGTCTTCAACGAGAACTGGCCGCTCACCATGGTCGGACTCGACCTGACCCACCAGGCGCTGGCAACTCCGCGAGTTCGCGCTGAGATCGCGGCGGTCGGAACTGGCCCGGCCCGCTTCGTTGGCGAGCTGCTCGATTTTTTCGGCGACACGTACAGGCAGGAACAGGGGTTTGAGCATCCGCCCGTGCACGATCCGTGCGCCGTTGCCTATGTGATCGACCCGACCGTGATGACGACCACGCGGGTGCCGCTTGATGTCGAACTCACCGGAACGCTCACCCTCGGCATGACCGTCGCGGACTTCCGCTCCCCAGCGCCGGAGACCTGCACGACTCAGGTCGCCACCGACCTTGACGCCGACCGCTTCTGGGCGCTCGTCGTCGACGCCCTCACGCGAATCGGCGACCCCGAGCAGTAGTCCCAGTCGTGGTGACGAAATTGAAGGAGAAAGTCGTCGCGCGGGGTGCCAGACGACGCAAAACCCCTCGAGCGCGACGGATCTCCTTCAATTTCTGTAGAGGCGAGGAGGTCGTCAGCCGACGCGGCCGGCGATGAGGGGGCCACCCGTGTGGATCTCCGAACCGGGGTCGCCGATCGCGTAGGCGCCCTCGAGGGCTTCGAGAGCGCGCTCGAAGCGAGCGGGCTCATCCGTGTGCATTGTGAAGAGCGGCTCCCCGGCTGTGACGAGGTCGCCGGGCTTCGCGTGCAGGTCGATGCCGGATGCGTGCTGCACCGGATCCTGCGCCCGCGCGCGCCCGGCCCCAAGTCGCCAGGCCGCAATGCCAAACGGCAGCGCATCCTGTCGAACGAGCACGCCCGATCGGGGTGCGACGACGACTGTGCTCTCCTTCGGGGTCGGCAGCGCCGCCGACGGGTCTCCGCCCTGGGCGCTGATCATGGCCCGCCAGGTGTCCATCGCGCGCCCGTCGGCGAGTGCGGCCTCGACATCGGCGTCGGGCTGCCCCGCCAGTGCGAGCATCTCCCGCGCCAGGGCGACCGTGAGGGCGATGACATCGTCTGGTCCTCCACCGGCCAGCACGTCAACCGATTCGCGCACCTCATTGGCATTTCCGATCGCACGACCGAGCGGAACGTTCATATTGGTAAGGAGGGCGACGGTGGCCACCCCGGCATCGGTTCCGAGGCGCACCATGGTCTCGGCGAGTTCGCGTCCACGGTCCGGGTCTTGCAGGAAGGCCCCTGAGCCGAACTTGACGTCGAGCACGAGCGCGGCGGTGCCCTCGGCAATTTTCTTACTCATGATGGAGGAGGCGATCAGGGGAATGCACTCAACGGTCCCCGTGATGTCACGCAGGGCATAGAGCTTTCCGTCGGCGGGTGCGAGCCCCGAGCCGGCTGCACAGACAACCGCTCCGACATTCTCGAGCTGTGACATGAACTCGTCATTCGAGAGATTCGCGCGCCAGCCGGGGATGCTCTCGAGCTTGTCAAGCGTGCCTCCCGTGTGTCCGAGCCCGCGACCCGACAGCTGCGGCACAGCGACGCCAAACGATGCAACGAGAGGGGCGAGAGGCAGGGTGATCTTGTCGCCGACGCCGCCCGTCGAGTGCTTGTCGGTGGTCTTCTTCGACAGGCCGGAGAAATCGAGTCGCTTGCCGCTCGCCACCATAGCCAGGGTGAGGTCGCGGATCTCGTCGCGCCCCATGCCGTTCAGGAAGATCGCCATGGTCATCGCCGACATCTGCTCACTCGCGATGTAGCCGCGTGTGTAGGCGTCGATCATCCAATTGATTTGGGCCGTGGAGAGTTCTCCGCGGTCGCGCTTGGTGCGGATGAGGTCGACGACGTCGAAGGGTTCGATGGCCACTGGTTCTACTTTCCTGGTGGTGAGGTCGCAAGCGCTCGGCCCACGGTGTGAGCGCTGCTACTCCCGGTACTCCTGGAGCGTTCTCGGGCCGAAGGCGTCGGGGATTACTTCATCGATGGTGCGGATGCCCGAGATGGTCTCGAGCAGCATCCCTGGCGAGGAGTGTTCGTACAGCAGTTGACGGCAACGCCCACAGGGCATGAGCGGGCCGCCGTGTCCGTCGACACAGGTGAACGCGACGAGTCGTCCACCGCCGGTCATATGCAGCGACGACACCAGCGCGCACTCGGCGCAGAGAGTGAGCCCGTAGGAAGCGTTCTCGACGTTGCAGCCGGAGATGATCCGTCCGTCGTCGACGATCGCAGCAACACCGACCGGGAAATTCGAGTAGGGAACGTAGGCATGCGCCATCGCCTCGAGAGCGACCGCACGCAGCGCATCCCAGTCGATCACGGATGAAACGCCGGGGCCATCGTTCACGCCACTCACGCCACTCACGCTGCTCACGACTTGATGTAGGGCTTGCCGGAGGCCGCAGGACCCCGCACCTGCCCAACAAGGCCAGCGACCGCAAGGATCGTCACGACATAGGGCAGCATGAGCATGAATTCGCTGGGAATCGGCGACGTGTCCTGCAACACGTACTGCAGCTCGTTCGCGAAACCGAACAACAGGGCCGCGACAGTCGCACGGATCGGATCCCAACGTCCGAAAATGACCGCGGCAAGGGCGATATAGCCCTGGCCACCGGTCATCTCCCGGCTGAACGCGCCAACCGAACCAAGTGTGAAGAATGCGCCACCGAGGCCAGCGATCGCGCCAGCAAGCGACACGTTCCAGAAGCGAGTGCGCGTGACGTTGATTCCGACGGTGTCTGCCGCTTGAGGATGTTCGCCGACCGCCCGAAGACGCAGTCCCCAGCGCGTGTGGAACAGGCCGAACCAGACGAGCGGCACTGCGACGTACACGAGGTACACGATGAGGCTCTGGCGGAAGAACGTCGGCCCGATCACGGGGATCTGGCTGAGCACCGGGATGTCGATCGCTTCGAATCGCGGCGGCGAGTTGAGCAGTTCCGGCGATTCGCTCAGCACCGTCGAATACAGGAAGTTAGTCAGCCCGACGATGAAGACGTTGATGACGACACCGACGATCACCTGGTCGACCAGGTATTTGATCGAGAACGCGGCGAGGATGAACGACACCAGCACACCCGCAACCATCGCGCCGATGAGCCCGAGCAACGGTTGGTGTGTGATGGATGCGATCATCGCCGACACAAACGCGCCGGCAAGGAGTTGACCTTCAATCGCAATATTGACAACTCCGACGCGCTCGGAAATGACACCGCCGAGGGCCCCGAAGATCAGCGGAACGCTGAGTGCGATGGTCTGGAGCAGCATCCCGGGCACCTGCACCGAGGCCGGAGCAGCAGCCCAGGTCAGGAATTCCACGAGGAACACGAAGCCGAACAGGATGTCGATCCACAGTGGTACGCGACCTCGTGAGCGCACGAACCACGCGCCGAGCACCGCGAATGCCGCAAGCAGCACGGTTGCGACGATTCCGGATGCCCGCACGGGAATCCCGATGGGCGCGACCTGCAGGAAGTCGGTGGGCTCGGCGAGGATGAACGTCGTCGTTCCATTGCGCCCGAGAATCACGAACAGAACAAGCGCGAGCAGCGCGAAGGCACCGAGGATGATCGGAATCTTCCAGCTCTTGATGACCACGGTCGTGGGTCCCGCCACGACGATATTGCGTTCGGCCACCACGGTCATCGCGTCACCACAACCTTCTTGCTCGAGGGGCGGGGCGTTCGCAGCTTTCGAGAACCGGGTGGTTGCGGAAGTCGGAAGATTGCGCGCACCAGTGGTGGAGCGGCGATGAACAGAACGATGAGCGACTGCACGACGAGGATGATGTCGATCGGCACGCTGTTGTTGGCCTGCATTGCGAATCCACCAGCCTTCAGCGCGCCGAAGAGAAGCCCGGCCGCGAAGACTCCCCACGGCCGCGAGCGGCCGAGGAGTGCGACGGTGATCGCGTCGAATCCGACTCCGGCGTCGATCGATTCACCGAACCCGCTGGTGACCGTGCCGAGCACCTGCGCGACGCCGGCAAGTCCAACGAGGCCGGCCGAGATCGCGAGCGCCCAGACGTAGATGTTCTTGACGTTGATACCCGCGACCCGAGCGGCGTTCGGATTCTCGCCGACGGCCCGGAACTGGAATCCGAGGTTTGAGCGGTTGAGCAGGTACCAGACGACGATCGTCGCAAGGATCGAGACGATGAATCCGAGATGAAGTGTGTAGTTCGGCCCGAGCAGCAGCGGGTAGATCGCCGTCGACTTCATGGGAGGCGTCTTCGGGTTGTTGCCGCCGGGCGCCTGGAGCGCACCGGGCGTGCGCAGCAGGAAGCGCAAGAGGTACAACACGATGTAGTTGAGCATGATCGTGACGATCACCTCGTGAGCTCCGGTACGCGCCTTGAGTACGCCGACAAGGGCACCGACGAGCGCGCCCCCGACCACTCCGGCGACGATGGCTGCGATCAGGTGGATGACCGGAGGCAGGTCGAACGCGAATCCGACGTACCCGGCACACACCGCACCGGTGAGGATCTGCGCCTGGCCACCGATGTTGAAGAGCCCGACGCGGAAGCTGAGCGCGACACCGAGTCCGGCGACAATCAACGGGGTCGCGAAGGTCAGTGTCAGCGTCAGCGGACGAATTCCCGAGGCGAAGTCGGCCGCGCCGAAGTTGTATATGGCGCCTTGGAACAGCGAGGAGTACGCCCCGGAAGCCGCGTTCCACATCGCCTGCAGCATGTCCGACGGGCGCGAGAAGAAGTATCCGGCTGTCTGTTGCACGACCGGGTCGACCGCGACGATGAGGATGGCGCCAACGATGAGCGCGAGCAGCACCGCCAGCAGCGAGATGAGCGCGTTTCCCGTGACGATCTGACGCAAAACCGTCGTGGCAACGGACGGCTCGGGCGCACGGGCCGCTGGCGGAACCTGCGAGACCTCGAGGTCTTCCTGTGGCTGGCCCGAACCGGGAATCTGGTCGCTCATGCTGCTGCTCCCCCCTGAGAAGTCTCGCCCGCGGGGACTTCGCCGGCCATCATGAGTCCGAGCGTTTCGCGAGGCGTGTCCCCCGGGACGATGCCCACGATCCCGCCCCGATACATCACCGCGATTCGGTCTGCGAGCGCGACGACTTCGTCGAGCTCCGTGGAGACGACGATCACCGGGATGCCCGAGTCACGCGTCTGGACGATTCTGGTGTGCACGAACTCGATCGATCCGACGTCGAGCCCGCGGGTCGGTTGCGCGGCGACAAAGAGCCGCAGGTCCCGGCTGAGTTCGCGCGCGAGCACGACCTTCTGCTGGTTTCCGCCGGACAGTTTGCCGACGAGCGTGTCGATTCCCTGGGCGCGGATGTCGAATTCGCCGATCTTCTTTTCGGCGAACTCGGCGATGAATCCCCGCTGGAGGGCACCACCACGAATGAACGGTGCACCGGTCGAACGATCGAGCATGAGGTTCTCGGCGATCGTGAATTCGGCGACGAGACCGTCTTCCTGCCGGTCTTCCGGGATGAACCCGACTCCGGCATCCAGAACTTCGCGCACACTGCGATTGCGGATTGACTTGCCATCGAGCGTGATCTCGCCGGTCACGCGGTGTTGGAGCCCCAGCAGCGCTTCGGTCAGTTCGGTCTGGCCGTTGCCCTGCACGCCGGCAATGGCGAGGATCTCGCCCGCGCGCACCTCGAAGCTCACGGCGTTCACAACGAGCTGGTTTCGGGCGTCGATCACGGAAAGGTTGGAGACGACCAGCGCCTCGGCGCCCGGCTTCTCCGGACCCTTGTCGACCGTGAGGTCGACCGCACGGCCCACCATGAGGGATGCGAGCTCGGCGTTCGTCGCCGTCGGCTCGGCCTCGCCGACCACCTTGCCGAGACGGATGATCGTGATCCGGTCCGCAACCTCGCGAACCTCACGCAGCTTGTGCGTGATGAAGACAATGGATGTTCCCGCGTCACGCAGCTGCTTCATGATGACGATCAGCTCGTCGGTCTCCTGCGGCGTGAGTACCGCGGTCGGCTCGTCGAACACGAGCACCTTCGCATCGCGAGAGAGGGCCTTGATGATCTCGACGCGCTGCTGCACGCCCACCGGGAGATCCTCCACGAGCGCATCCGGATCGACAGAAAAGCCGAATCTCTCGGAGATCTCGCGCACCTTCGCCCGCGCGCCCGCGAGATCGAGGCGACCGCCGAACTTGGTCTCTTCGTGCCCGAGCATGACGTTCTCGGCGACCGTGAACACGGGGATGAGCATGAAGTGCTGGTGCACCATGCCGATTCCGGCCTTCATCGCGTCCCCTGGCCCCGCGAAGTGCTGCTCGACATCGTCGATCAGGATCTCGCCGTCATCGGCCTGGTACAGCCCGTACAGCACATTCATGAGGGTGGATTTGCCTGCGCCGTTCTCACCGAGGAGGCAGTGGATCTCACCCGGTTCGACCACGAGGTCGATGTGGTCGTTGGCGATCAGTGCGCCGAATCGCTTGGTGATGCCGCGAAGTTCGAGCTTCATGATTCACAATCTATCCAGACGTCGTTGTCGGGATGGGGTCGAAAGCGTTGACGAATTTCCGTGACGAGTAAGGGCCGGGAAGACCAGCGTAACTGGCCTTCCCGACCCCGATTGTTCTCAGGCTGGACTAGCCGGCGTTGAGGTAGGACTTCACGACGATGTCGCCGCTGATGATCGACTTCTTGATCGTGTCCAGTTCACCCTGCAGTGCGGGGTCAACCTTCGACGTGAAGTCGTGGAATGGCGCGATGCCGACTCCGTTGTTCTTCAGCGTTCCGATGTACGGGGTGTTGTTGAAGTTGCCGGCCTCGACGTCGGTCACGACGGCCTGCGTCGCCTCCTTGATGCCCTTCAGCACCGAGGTGAAGTACAGGCTGTCGTAGGTCGGGAACGTGGTGAACACATCCGCATCCGCACCGAGCAGCGCGACACTCTTGCCGGAGTCGGTGATCGCTGCCCCAGCGCTCTGGAAGATCGGACCACCAACGGGGAGGATAACGTCAGCGCCCTGGTTGATCTGGTTCGCGGCGATGCTCTTCGCGGTGTTGTTCGCAGCGAAGCCGCCCGTGAACGTCTTGAGGCCGATGACCTTGACGTCCTTGCCCTTCTGCTGGTTGTAGTACTTCACGCCGTCCGCGTAGCCCGTCATGAAGATCGAGACCGTCGGGAAGTTCATACCGCCGAAGGTGCCGACGATGCCCGTCTTCGAGTAGCTCGCCGATGCGTAGCCCGCGAGGAAGGCGGCCTGAGCGGTGTCGAACAGGATCGGCTTGATGTTGGGGTCGTCGACCTTGCCATCGAAGTTGGCGTCTGCTGCGTCGTCGATGATGGCGAACTTGATGTTCGGGTTTGCCGCTGCGGCCTTGAGGCTCGCTGCCGACAGGTTGAACCCGACCGTGATGATGAGGTCACACTTCTGGTCGACGAGGCTCTGGATGTTCGGCGCGTAGTCGGTGTCTGCGTTCGACTGGACCGCCTTGTACTTGCTGTTGAGCTTCGCTGCCGCAGCCTTGAGGCCGTCGAGACCGAGCTCGTTGAACGAGTGGTCGTCGAATCCGCCGTTGTCGGAAACCATGCAGGGAAGGAATTTGTTGGTCGCCACTTTGGTGGGCGAAGCCTTTGGTGCTGCTGCGCAACCGGCGAGCAACAGAGTGCTGACGCCGATCAGTGCAAGGCCGCTCAGCGCGGTCTTACGGTTGATGATGCTCAAGATGTCCTCCAAGGTGCTGCCCAGCACGAAACGTCTGGGGCTCATTGCGGTACACGTTACCGAATGTTACGAACTACGCATGGCTCAATTCGGAACCCGTCGCCTAAGAGTTACAAACAAGCGACTGGGCCGAAATAAAGCGGAAATGTACTACGACTTCGGCGTGCTCGGTGAAGTGACGACTAGGGCACCGCTCTCGATTTGCTTGCGTAGCGCGTCGACCTCCGCGGAGAGTTTTGCGCTCACGAGCGAAGCCTTGTCGTGGAATGGCGCGATGCTGACCCCGCCGTTCTTGAGCGTGCCGATGAACTGGGTGTTCGTAAACGTCTTGTCGAGTGCCGACTTGACGGTCTCGGCGACCGCTTCTCCGGTGTTCTTCTGCACGGAGGTGAGCAGCAACGGGCGGAACTCGGCCGGCAGGGTGTTGTAGCCGTCGTTGTCGACCCAGATCAGCGACACGTTCTTCGCATCCTTCGCGGCTGCGGCTGCACCCTGGCCGACCTGGCCCGCGACGGGCAGAATCACGTCGGCGCCCTTGTCGATCAGGGTGGCCGCAAGCGCCTTGCCCTTACTCAGGTCTTCGAAGTCACCCGTGAACGCGCCATCCTGCGTCGCTTTGTTCCACCCGAGCGCAACCACTTTCGTGCCGTGCACCGAGTTGTACTTGGCCACGCCGTCGACGAAGCCATCCATGAACAGGGTGACGGGGGGCTGGTTGCCGCCGCCGAACGTGGCGACCTTTCCTGTCTTGGACACTCCCGCAGCGAGGTATCCGGCGAGATAGGCGGCCTGAGCGGTGTCGAAGACGATCGGCTTGATGTTGGGCGCGGATGCGACGTCATCGACGATCGCAAAATCCGTCTTCGGGTGCGCCTTCGCCTGCTTCACGGTGGCCGCGGTCAGCGAATATCCGACGGTCAGGACGAAGCCGCAGTTCGTGTTCGCCGCGGCCTCCACGTTCGGCGCGAGGTCGGCATCCGACCCGGAGACGAGCACGTGGACCTTGATGTTGTTGTCCTTCGCGGCTTTCTGCATACCCGCCCAGCTCGACTGGTTGAACGAACGGTCCTGCAGACCGCCCGAGTCGGTCACCATTGCGCCGCAGAATCCGGACTTGGCTGTTCCGCCGGCCGACTTGGGCGGAGCGGCCGCGCACCCGGCAAGCAGGATCGATGACGCGGCAAGAACGACGACTGCGCTAAGGAATTTCGAGGACATCTTCGGAACGTAACAAGGTCGTCGGAAGAGTTTTTGGTCGCGAAGGCTCCCTGAACCCTTCGTTACCCTTTCGTTACAGCTTCGAGTGCGGGAAGGGCTAGAGGACGTCGTTGCGACCGGAGAGTTTCAGGGCGTCGACGACGGCTTTCACACGCTGCGCGTTGTGCGTCGTGGTCACCAGTAGTGCGTCGTCGGTATCGACCACGACGATGTCGGTGACTCCGATGAGGGAAATCAGCCGCTTTCCCTGGCTGATCACCACGCCGGTGGATGAATCGGCGAGCACTCGGGCGCCCTCGCCCAGAATCGCGAGGTCGGACTTGCGGCCCCCGGAATGCAGCTTTGCGATCGAGGCGAAGTCTCCGACGTCGTCCCAGGCGAAGTCGCCAGGAATGACGACCGTGCGCCCGGCGACGGCGGCAGGCTCCGCGACGGTGTAGTCGATGGCGATCTTCTTGAGCCCGGGCCAGACCTGGTCGACGACGGCTCCACGGCGGGGAGTGTCCCAGGCTTCGGCGAGCCTGGTGAGGCCAGCGAGCAACTCCGGCTCCGCTTCGCCGAGCTGCGCCAGCAGTACATCGGCGCGCGAGATGAACATGCTCGCGTTCCAGAGGTACCTGCCATCAGCCAGGTAAGACTCCGCGGTTGCAAGGTCGGGCTTCTCGACGAAGCGGTCGACCATCATCGCGTGCGGTGCTCCGTCGATCGTCATCGCGTCGCCGTAATGGATGTACCCGAAACCGACCGCGGGTTCGGTGGGCGTGATGCCGATAAGCGAGATGTAGCCTGCGTCTGCTGCGGCCACCGCTTCGATCACCGCACGGCGGAAACGAGGCTGGTCACCGATCACGTGATCGGCCGCGAATGAACCGATGATGACATCCGGCTCGCGGTTCAGCAGGATGGCCGCCGCCAGACCGATCGCCGCCGTCGAATCCTTGGGCTCGCTCTCGAGAACCACGTTCGGATCCTTGAGTTCGGGCAGCTGGCTCTCGACTGCGGCGCGATGCGCGCGCCCGGTAACCACCATGATTCGGTTTGGCCCGGACAGCGGCGCGAGGCGATCCCAGGTGTCGCGAAGGAGCGTGTGACCCGAGCCGGTGAGGTCGTGCAGGAACTTGGGAGCGTCAGCGCGGGACAACGGCCAGAGCCGGGATCCGACGCCGCCCGCCGGGATCACGCTGTAGAAACGGTCGAGGCCGCTGTGCCGGTCAGTCATGCCCCAACCCTAGACTTAACGCCCCATTCACCCCCGCGCTCTTTGCTCGTCACCCCGCAAACGTAACGTGTCGAGCATGCGGGTAGTGGTGGTCAGCGAGAGTTTTCTCCCAACGCTCAATGGGGTGACGACGAGCGTCTGCAAGATCCTCGATCACCTCGCCCTGAGGGGCCATGAGGCGACGGTGATTGTGCCGACAGCGGGGGCACCCGCCACCTATGCCGGTTTTCCCGTCGTTGAGGTACCGACGATCCCCTACCGACAGTTTCCTGTCGGGCTGCCCGGACTCCACGTGCAGCGGTTGATCGAGGAATTCGCCCCGGACATCGTGCACACCGCGTCACCGTTCCTTCTCGGGGCAGAGGCCATCGCGGCAAGCAGGAGGCTTGGCATTCCTTCTGTTGCGATCTTCCAGACGGATGTCGCGGGTTACGCCCGCAGGAATCACCTCGCCGCAGCGACTGCGGTCGCGTGGCGCATCATGCGCCGCATCCATCGGGATGCCACGATCACCCTCGTTCCGTCGTCTGCGACGATGGCGGACCTGCAGCGTGCCGGCCTTCAGCGCCTCGAGCGCTGGGGTCGCGGTGTGGATCTCGACGGGTATCACCCACGCAATCGACGTAACGCCGCGACCACCCTGCTGCGCAGCGAACTGTCCCCCAACGACGAAGTTGTCGTCGGATATGTCGGACGCATCGCGCCCGAGAAACAGGTTGAGCGGATGTCGGCGCTTCGCGGCATTCCTGGCATCCGGCTCGCGATCGTGGGCGGCGGCCCCTCGATGCCGTCGCTTAAGCGCGTGCTGGGCGGGATGCCCGTCACTTTTCTCGGCGAGCTTCGTGGGGCAGAACTCGCGGCCGCGTACGCGAGCTTCGACGTCTTTCTGCACACCGGATGCGAAGAAACATTCGGCCAGACGATCCAGGAAGCTCACGCGAGCGGGCTCCCGGTCGTGGCACCGAGGGCGGGAGGTCCGATCGACCTGATCGAACATGGCGTGACCGGGTTCCACTACGAGCCCGGCAACGATCGTGAGTTACACGCCACCATCGAACTGCTCGCCCGCGATCCCGCGCTGAGAAGCCGGATGGGCGAGGCCGGACGGCGCTCAGTGCTCGGCCGCAGCTGGGAGCTGGTCTGCGATGAACTGCTCGGCCACTACAACGCCGCGCTGGATGCCAGGCGCCGCGCGCTCGTGGCCGGCTAACTGCTCTCCTAATTCAGGAGGCGGTGTTGCTGGTGAGGTAGTTGGGTCAGTTGTTGTCCGTTGGCCAAACATCCGTCACGTCAGCCCCACGACTTCCTGAATTGGGAAAGTGGGGGCCGCCATCGCGACTCAGGATGAAAAGTGTCTTGAAGTCGAGATAATTAGGATTACCTTGCAAGCGTGCCCTGCAGTGCCGGAATACACTGGACTGGTTCGCTCCGCAATCACCAGATCAGAGCCAAGGAGGGTTGTTCGTGCCAGAGAAATCGGCGGGAACCCTGGCGTCGCCACCGGCCGCCACTCCCAAGATCAAGCCGCCGAAGCGATTGGCGGGAACGCTCTACCGGGGCCGCGAGGGCATGTGGTCGTGGGTCCTTCACCGCATCACCGGCGTCTCCATCTACTTCTTCCTGCTGGTGCACATCCTCGACCAGTCGATCGTTCGCATCTCACCCCAGGCGTACAACGGGGTCATCGACACCTATAAGACTCCGATCATGGGGCTCGGCGAACTGGTTCTCGTCATTGCAATCGGGTACCACGCGCTCAATGGACTGCGCATCATCCTGATCGACTTCTGGAGTGTCGGCGCCCGCCACCAGCGCCTGATGTTCGTGATCGTGATACTGCTCTGGATCGTTCTCATCGCCGGGTTTGCTCCCCGCCAGATCGCCAATATCATTCTCGAAGCCCAGGGGCACGGATCAGTATGACGACCGAAACAGTCCCAACGCCCCGCTCGTCGTATTCGGCGCCGCGCAAGCGTCGCGTGAACTGGGAGAAGTGGGGCTGGATCTACATGCGGGTCAGCGGCCTCTTCCTGGTCGTTCTGATTTTCGCCCACCTCTTCGTCAACCTCGCTTCTGGCGCCGGCGTTCGCGCGATCGACTTCGCGTTCATCGCCGGCAAATACGCGACCCCGTTCTGGATGGTGTGGGACACGCTCCTGCTGTGGTTCGCGCTCATCCATGGTGCGAACGGCATGCGCACGATCGTCAACGACTACGTGCATCGCGCGCTTCTCCGCAAGACGTTTCTTGCCGCCATCCTTGCTTCAACCGTCATCCTCCTCGTGCTGGGAACCCTTGTGATCTATACGTTTGACCCCTGCCCCGCGAACGCCGCGGCGGGCACGCTGCCGTCCTTCTGCGTGGGTCGCTAGTGGCTGGCGAAGCCGCTCCGCACGGCATGATCGAAGACGGCACCGTCATCGATGGAGTGCACTATCACCTGCATGACATCGTCATCGTCGGCGCTGGCGGCGCCGGGATGCGCGCGGCCATCGAAGCCGGACCGCACGCCAATACCGCGGTGATCTCGAAGCTTTATCCGACCCGGTCCCACACCGGAGCCGCACAGGGGGGAATGGCTGCCGCGCTCGCAAACGTCGAGGAAGACAATTGGGAGTGGCACACCTACGACACGGTCAAGGGTGGCGACTACCTGGTCGACCAGGATGCCGCTGAGATCCTCGCCAAAGAGGCCATCGACGCGGTTCTCGACCTCGAAAACATGGGACTCCCGTTCAACCGCACGCCCGAGGGCAAGATCGACCAGCGTCGGTTCGGCGGTCACACCCGTGAGCACGGGGCGGCGCCAGTGCGTCGTGCCTGCTATGCGGCAGACCGCACCGGCCACATGATCCTGCAGACGCTGTTCCAGAACTGCGTCCGCCTCGGTATCAACTTCTTCAACGAGTACTACGTGCTCGATATGGTCATGAGCGTCGTCGACGGTGTCGAACAGCCTTCCGGTGTGGTCGCCTACGAACTCGCGACCGGCGAGCTGCACGTCTTCCAGGGCAAAGCGATCATCTTCGCGACCGGCGGCTTCGGCAAGATCTTTAAGACGACATCCAACGCGCACACGCTGACCGGCGATGGCGTCGGAATCATCTGGCGCAAGGGGCTGCCGCTCGAAGACATGGAGTTCTTCCAGTTTCACCCGACCGGACTTGCCGGGCTGGGCATCCTTCTCTCCGAGGCCGCGCGCGGCGAGGGTGCGATCCTGCGCAACGCGTCAGGTGAGCGCTTCATGGAGCGCTACACGCCCACCCTCAAAGACCTTGCGCCCCGCGACATCGTCGCCCGGTCCATGGCGCTCGAAATTCGCGAGGGTCGCGGCGCCGGCCCGAACAAGGACTACCTCTACCTCGACATCACCCACCTCGAGCCCGCAGTCATCGACGAGAAGCTCCCGGACATCACCGAGTTCGCCCGCACCTACCTCGGCGTTGAGCCGTACACCGAGCCGGTGCCTGTGTTGCCGACGGCGCACTACGCGATGGGTGGAATCCCCACGAACAACGACGCGGAGGTGCTGCGCAGCAACACCGAGACCGTGCACGGACTGTATGCCGCCGGCGAGTGCGCGTGTGTCAGCGTGCATGGCTCGAACCGTCTCGGCACCAACTCGCTTCTCGACATCAACGTGTTCGGCAAGCGTGCCGGCCAGAACGCGGTCGAGTACGTCAAGACAGCGCCGTGGACGCCGCTGCCGGAGAATCCGGCCAAGGGCATCCGCGACCTCCTGGACAGTGTGCGCAGCGGCAACGGAACCGAGCGCATCGCCGTGATCCGCAAGGAACTGCAGGACTCGATGGACCGCAACGCGCAGATCTTCCGCACCGAAGAGAGCCTCAAGGAGGTCACCGAGCTGATCGAGACTCTGCGGGCGCGCTACAAGAACATCCAGATCCAGGACAAGGGCAAGCGATTCAACACCGACCTGCTTGAAGCGATCGAGCTGGGCTTCCTGCTCGACCTCGCCGAGGTGCTCGTCTATTCCGCCCGCTCACGTCACGAATCGCGCGGTGGACACATGCGCGAGGACTACCCGAAGCGCGACGACAAGAACTTCCTCGTGCACACGATGGCGTACCTGACGGGCGACCCGGAATCCGCGGATGCCGGCGAGCACATCAAGCTCGACTGGAAACCCGTCGTGATCACGAACTATCCGCCCATGGAAAGAAAGTACTAACAGATGAGCATTGCGACGCTCGAGAGCCAGCCTGCCGTTCCGGCCGAGATTCCGACGTTCACGGCGACCCTGATCATCCGACGCTACGACCCGGATGTGGACGCGGAGCCGCACTGGCAGGATTTCGACGTCGAAATGCACGGCACCGATCGCGTGCTCGACGCCCTCCACAAGATCAAGTGGGAACAGGACGGCTCGTTGAGCTTTCGCCGCAGTTGCGCTCACGGCGTCTGCGGTTCGGATGCGATGCGCATCAACGGGCGCAATCGTCTCGCCTGCAAGACGCTTCTGAAAGACCTCGACATCTCGAAGCCGATTTACGTCGAAGCGATCAAGGGTCTCCCGCTCGAGAAGGATCTCATCGTCGACATGGACCCGTTCTTCGAGTCCTACAAGTCGATCCAGCCGTTCCTCATCGCCTCGTCGAAACCCGACAAGGAGCGCCTGCAGTCAGTCGTCCAGCGTGAGCGCTTCGACGACACGACGAAATGTATTCTCTGCGCGGCATGTACTTCGAGCTGCCCGGTCTTCTGGACCGACGGCCAGTACTTTGGCCCCGCGGCTATCGTCAATGCGCACCGCTTCATCTTCGATTCCCGCGACGAGGGCGCCCAGGTGCGCCTCGACATCCTCAATGACAAAGAGGGCGTGTGGCGTTGCCGCACCACGTTCAACTGCACTGATGCCTGCCCCCGCGGTATCGAGGTGACGAAGGCAATTGCCGAGGTCAAGCGCGCGATCATCAGCGGCAAGCCCGAATCGGTCTCCGTCGTCATCTAACCGCGCTATTTCGTGATTGCCAGGCCCCCAACGGTTGGCGCGGTGACCTCGATGGTCGCATCCGCGTAGCCGAACCTCGTTGCCGTGATGGTGACACTCACGGCTCCGGCTCCGGTGTACGAGAAGCTGTCGGTCTTCGCACCGGAGATGTCTGTGCCGTCGACCTTCCACTGGTACGCGTAGGCGAGGCCGTCCACTGACCAGCTGCCGGTCGACACCGCGTAGCCGCCACTGCCGTGTGTGATCACGGGAGTCACTGTCGCTGTGGCCATGTCGCCCTCGCCGACCGCGATGGCCTGACTGGACTCCGTCACGGCTTGATAGCCCGCACGGGACGCCGTCACCGTCACGATGAGCTCGTCGTTGTAGCTGCTGGCGGTCGGAGTGAACGTCGCGGAGGTTGCTCCCGGAATCGCGACACCATTGCGGTACCACTGGTACGCGAAGGCGAGGCCCGGCGTGTTCCAGGTTCCCGGCGTCGCCACGAGTGGCTTGCCGACCTTGCTCTCGCCGGTGATACTCGGCGGAGTCACCGACGCGAGCGCATCGGCGAATTCAACTGTCTGCG